>PMQB01000158.1 GCA_003169195.1 Bryobacterales bacterium | reverse complement strand
TGAAAGATGGCGGCCCGGTACTGATGCCTTGGTTGAGCCAGGTGCCTGCGGTTCTGGAGGCTTGGTATCCCGGTCAAGAGGATGGCATTGCTGTTGCGGACTTACTCTTTGGAGTCGCGAATCCCTCGGGCAAACTACCCATGACGTTCCCCAAGGCAGAGCGGGAAGGTGCTGTGAAAACGGCGGAGCAATACCCAGGAGTGATGGTCAACGGAGTACGGACCGTGACTTACACAGAGGGTCTAGAGATGGGTTATCGCTGGTACGACGCCCACAACGTTGCGCCGCAGTTCCCCTTCGGTTTCGGCTTGTCTTATACAACGTTTACCATCACGCAACTGGCGGTGACAAAACAGGCCGATGGTACGAAACCTATCTCCGTCCGCTTTGTCGTGCAAAATAATGGAACACGAGCAGGGTCGGAGGTGCCGCAAGTTTATCTGTCCTTGCCCAGTTCTACGGGCGAGCCGCCGAAACGTCTAGTGGCTTTCGAAAAGGTATCTCTTGCTCCAGGAGAAAAGAAGGCGATAGAACTGACCATTGACCCAGGGTCCTCCAATCATCCGTTGGGTTACTGGGATTCAGCTTCACAGAAATGGGTCACCGCTAGCGGGTTGTATCGCATCAGCGTGGGTAATTCGTCGGCACATGCTGTTCTGCAGGAAACTATAAGTGTGCACCGGTAGGAGCGGTAAGTGTGAACCAGCCGACACTTTCTGGACCAGTTGCGGTAACTTAAGGATTCAGCGGTACGCACGGAGGTTATGCTCTGATCGGCGAATCCATCTCTCACTATCACATTCTGGAAAAACTCGGTGAGGGCGGTATGGGAGTGGTTTATAAGGCAAGCGATATCCGCTTGGGCCGAAACGTCGCGCTGAAGTTTGTTAAGGCCCACTTCAGCCAGCGCTGGGAACGGGAAGCCCGGCTTGTGGCTGCGCTCAATCATCCACACATCGCAACGCTTTACGATGTGGGCGAGCACGAAGGTTCACCTTATCTGGCGATGGAGTTTGTGGAAGGTAGGCCGATCAAAGGCCCGCGGTCGCCAAAAACCGTAGTGGAGTATGGCATCCAGATTGCTGACGCACTGGCAGCGGCTCACGCGGCGAATATAGTGCACCGCGACCTGAAGCCGGCGAACATTTTGGTCACCGATAAGGGCTGGATCAAGGTATTGGATTTTGGTTTGGCCAGGCTCACGGAAATCCCCGTCAGCGGAACGGTGGATGTAACACAAACAGCACTGATCGCAGGGACGCCTGGATACATGGCGCCGGAGCAGTTCGAGGGCGTTACCTCAGATACACGGATCGATATCTTTGCTTTTGGCTGTGTGCTCTACGAGTTGTTCAGCGGACGGCGCGCCTTCCCCGCTACGTCGATTGCCGCAGCTATTGCCGCCACTACAACTTCTAACCCGGCACCTTTGGGAGGCGTGCCAGACAGGCTTGAGGAGTTGATTCTCCGCTGCCTCCGCAAAGATCCCGAGCGGCGCTACCAGAGCATGGTGGAGGTGAAAATCGCGCTTGAGGACTTGCGCGATGGTCTGCTGGAGACCTCGTCGATCTCGGGCCTATACTCGCGACCAGTGTTGGTCAAGAAACGGCCAGGGCTGGCGGGATTGCTTACGGTTCTCGCTCTCGCCGTTGCGGCGGCTGGGGGTTGGTGGGTGTGGGGCGGCAAGTCGTCACGCTCGGAAAAGAATGCAGCACCGTTGCAGATTACCCGCATTACGACGGAGGGCGGTCTAAACATCGATCCCGCCATTTCGCCCGATGGAAAGCTGCTAGCCTACGCTTCTGATCACGGGGGCGCCGATCATCTGAATCTTTGGGTGCGGCAAATCGGCGGCGGCGATTCAATCCGTCTTACGAATGACGCAGCAGACGATGTGGAACCCAATTTTTCGCCCGACGGCACGAGGATTGTGTTTCGATCCTCACGCGATGGAGGAGGACTGTATCTCATCCCAGCTCTTGGGGGTCCGGCGCAAAAGCTTATAGACGGTGGACACCGGCCGCAGTTCTCGCCCGATGGTTCGAAGATAGCTTATTGGACGGGGATCGACAATCCGCTCCCACTGCGTTCTGGTACGGGCCGCATTTTCATATTTGATCTGGCCACATCCACCACTCGTCCGCTTCGTGAGGATTTCGCCGCTGATATTGATCCGGTGTGGAGTCCCGATGGAAGCGACCTGCTTTTCTTAGGCTTGAAAGACGCGGGAGACTTGATTCACACATACGATTGGTGGGTCACGCCCCTGGCAGGCGGGCAAGCGGTGCAATGTCACGTATCGACTACGGACGAAATCTTCTATCCATTTGCCTGGCGCGCTAACCAGGTGTACTTACGAGGATGGGAGGGCAGAGTGGGCGTGGTGACGCTTGATTCAAGGACGTGGCAAGCTGCGGGAGAACGGCGGCGGCTCACCACCGGTACCACCGAAGAAGATTCACCATCCGTTTCAAAAGATGGAAGCCGCTTGGTGTTTGCGAGTCTCACCGGCAATCACGCTCTTTACCAACTTCCGCTGGATGCCAACCGGGGCAAGCCTGCCGGTGAGCCGCGACGCTTGACGTCGAATGCAGCAGACAATTTCGCGCGATCCATCTCCATGGATGGCAAGAGGATCGCATTCATCTCGAATCTCACAGGCTCTGACGAAGTGTGGGTGAGCGATCTTGCGACCGGGCAGGAGAGCGAATTGACTACCGGTGGCAAAGACAAATGGTTTCCGATCATCAGTCCCGATGGCAAACTGGTGGCTTGGAAGGTGAATTCCGTTGCCGACCCGGTCATTTGCGCAACACCTTTTGCAGGGGGGGCAACCATTCAGCTCTGTGCCGATTGTGGGTCGCCTGATGCGTGGTCGCCCGATCGCAAGTGGTTGTTCTACCACCAAAGCAAGAACGGCATCGTCTATACATCCATTCTGAATGTCGCCAGCGGTAAAGGTGGAGACTATCTGCGCGATTCTCAACTCGGATTCCAGGTGAGTTCTATCTCTAACGACGGGCGCTGGATCGCCTTTTCGGAGTTTCGCACGCCACAAGATTTCGAGATTTATGTAGCGCCTTTTTCTCCAGACAAACCACCCACACGGTCTGAGTGGGTCAGTATTGCGCATTCTCCGAAGGCTCACCCAAATGCACGCTGGTCTGCGTCGGGCAGCATGCTCTATTTCAGTTCAGAGCAAGACGGGCACGCCTGCCTTTGGGCTGAGCACCTAGATCCCATTACCAAGCATCCGCGCGGTGAACCGTTTGCTGTGCAACACTTCCACTCTCCCTCGCTACCTATGGCCGCGCCCTCGTTTACGAAACCGGTTGTCCTTGCGTCTGATAAAACCATCGTCAGCTTGAGAAGCCGAGCGGCGGGAATCTGGATGTTGAAGCTACAAGAGTAACTGCGTTTAAAGGCTTGTAATGTCGCATTGGTTCTGATAATTTAATCTAGACCTAAGGAGAAGCCCATGCAGACACTTCCCGAGTTCCTACAAGGATCACTCAGCCAAGACTTTCAAGGTATTTTCAGTGCCGACCTTTCACCCGAAGTGACAGCAGGTGAATTGTCTGCGGCAACAAAGAAGAAAGCACCCGCCAAGAAGAAGGCGCCTGCCAAGAAGAAGACTCCTGGGGTTACCGGCCCAGCCTGCAGTGGGAAGCCCTGCCCGGTTAAGGAAGACACGGGGCCACCGTGCAGCGGAAGGTGCAGTAAGGCACCGTGCCCCGTTAAGAAAAAGGCTGCTGCGTTTCAGCCGCAGGTTGAAGGTTGGTCCGCTCCGCCACCTCCGCCCATGTTGTAAGCGCGGCGCGAGCATGTTTCTGACGCGATCGAACGTCTTCCACTATCTGGTGGAAAGGAAATTCTGCGATCTGGAAGCGGGTGTCAGCGGCCCGTTTGCGGTTCGTTCGCGGCCGCGTCGGAATCTCAACTTTCATGTCACGTGCGGATCGCGCGAGTATCTGGTTAAACAAGCGAAGGTGTGGGACAGCGAGTCTCGGGCTACGGTAGAGAGCGAAGCCGCTTTCTACCGAAGGCGTGAAGGATATCCATACCTCGCTTCTTTGATCCCGCGTTGTTATTCGTTTGATCCGCCTAATTCAATTCTGGTTTTCGAGTTCCTTTCTGGATACACAGACTTGTACGACTTGGCAGACCGATTCTCTCCGGAGGTCGGGCGATTGTGTGGCGAAAACATGGCGGCCTATCATCGCGAGATGGAAATGGACAGTCTGGCGTTAGAGTTTCCTGAGGCTGGGCCTTCGTATTTGTCACTTCACGAATGGACGGAGAATACGGAGGAACTGAGCTCAGCCCAGCGAGAGTTTTTGCGGGTGTTAAAACGTTACCCTGCGTTTGGGCAAGAGCTTGATCGATTGCGCGCGGAATGGAAGCCTGATGCGCTGACCCATGGAGATTGGAAACTTGACAACTGTTTGCTTTCGGAGGACGGGCGGCATTTGCGCATGGTGGATTGGGAGTTTGTTGCATGGGGTGATTCGATTGGCGATGTAGGCGCGTTGCTGCAGTCTTATTGGAACTTTTGGGTGCGCTCGCCAGCCGAGGATCCAATTGAAAGTATTCGACCAGCTTTGCGCGCTTTCCTGGAGGCTTACGCTAAAGCGCGCGGGCGTGAACCAGTGGAATTCGCCGCACGCGCCATTCGCTTCGCGGGAGCGCGCATGCTCCAGACGGTGTTTGAAACTCTGGACAAGGCGGAGGAGATGACCGGGCCTGCGTTGCGACTGTTACAAGGCAGCTTGAACATTCTTACGCGCCCAGACTGGGCGGCGGAACAACTGATCGGTACACCACTGCGAAAGACGAACGCCAGTGTATAGCGAGTTAGCGGCTATCCTCGCAGCCAGTATGCCTCATGAGGATGACGCTGTCAAGCTGGCAGACGTGCTTTACGAACGATGTTACACGCATTCGATCCTCGATCCATGGCCGCCTGCTGAGTCTGCCTCCGATGAAGATCTGACTGCCGTTTTGATGGCGGCTAATAGGAGTCGACCTACGTGGGATGAAGGATGGAGGGTTGATCAGTTGCTCGATCACGGCCGGATTCTGGCGCGCAAGAACGGCGCGGCGCGGTCTTTTCTTCCGGGCGAATATTTGACTCATCGCGGTTTGGGTGCTGGTCCGAAGGCTGAAAAGCCAGTCAGTATTTTCTTGCCGGCTGGGTCAGTTGAGATGCAGCCCGACTTCTACTATGCGTTCGGCGAGACGGCCGGCGAGTTTGAGGAGAGCGAGCGGACATTGCGCTTTTATTGGAATGTATCAGGAGAGGGAGCTCCGCATCTGATGGAGGTGTTGACGCGTGAATTGAATCGGTTTCAGATTGCCTTTCACTTCAAGTGCGGAAACCGGGCAGCACATTATTCACGGCGCGACGCTGCGGTTCTGTATGTACACGCGCGCTCTTACTCGATTGTGGCGCTGCTGATGGAGCAGGCCTATGAGCACGTGGAGACTTGGCTTAGGCCGGAGACTCCGCTCTTTGTGCGTCCATTGGCCCCCGGGTTGGGGTTCGCCGAATGTCCTGGCGAAAGCTTTGGGAAACAGCGGTGCCGGATTCTAGCGGAGGCGATGAGTGCGACCCGAGGCGTTGCCGTGGATGAACGAATGTTGGCGGTGCGCGGGCAATTCGAACGACGCGGGTTGTCGATGGAGAAGCCGTGGTTGAATGCCGGCTCACTGGACGCCTATGAGTTTCCGTTGACGGTTGCATGAATTCGAGTTACTTGGATACCGCCGATCGAATTGCGGCGCGCCTTTGCCGTGATGCAGTCTGGAGCCGGGGGCGTTGCAATTGGACGGGCGATTTTTACCAGGATGAAGACGTAATTGGCCACGCGACGTTGACGCCGAACATGTACGAAGGCGTGAGCGGCATCGCTTTGTTCCTTCACCGCATGGCATTTGCTACGGGTGACCGTATTTTCAGGATCACCGCTGAGGGCGCATTGCGACTGGCGTTGGAGCGAGTACCGATGCCCGAGTGCGGACTCTATACGGGAGGGGTGGGCGTTTACTACGTCGCCGCGGAAATGGGGAGGGAGATTGATGGAGGCGCGATGATTGAGCAATCTGCTATTGATCGCGCTGAGTTGGATGTCATGTCGGGCAGTGCGGGCATTATCGCGGGCTTGCTTGCGCTGCGCAGGCGAAAGCACAGTGCGCGGTTTTTGGAAGCGGCAGTACAGCATGGCGATGTGCTTCTGGACGAAGCTTGCAAAGACGCAAGTGGCTGGAGTTGGAGCGGGCTTGACGCGGCGCGAAACCTGACGGGCTTCTCGCACGGTGCGGCGGGCATTGGGTGGGCGCTGACCGAACTATATGCCGCCACACAAGAGCTACGATTTCGAGACGCTGCTTTGGAGGCGTTTCGGTACGAGCGGAGTTGCTGGAATCCGGAGGAAAAGAATTGGCCGGACTTTCGCGAGGACGAAGTTTCCTATCCCGTCTTCTGGTGTCATGGTGCGGCGGGTATTGCTTTGTCGCGGCTGCGCGCCTGGCAGATTCTTCGCGATGAACAACTGCTTGCTGAAGCACTTAGCGGTCTTGCGACGGTGCGCGACGAAATGGGTTCGGCGCAGAATTATTCGCTGTGTCACGGAGAATTTGGGAACGCGGATTTGCTTATCTATGCGTCCGAGGTTTTCAAAGATGAGACCTGGCTCGCGCAGGCGCAAACTGCCGCGGAGACGGGAGTGGAACGGTTCGAGCGCCGACGAGTGCCGTGGCCATGCGGCTTGTACGAGGCAAACGAGACACCGGGCTTGATGCTGGGGCTGGCGGGCATCGGCCATTTCTATCTGCGGATGGCCGATCCAGGGCGGACGCCGACTGTGCTGCTGCCGTTGTAAGAGCGAGGGCACAGTTTCGGTGTTAGGATGAAAACTCTCCGCTATGTCGCCCGCGCCAGATGACCAATTGCTGGACTTTTTGCTGGACTCTTGGGATCGCAACAACACGATCCTGGTTAACTTGCTGCGCGCCATCCCGGCGGGTGCGCTAGAGGCTAAGGCCATGGAGGACAGCCCGTCGGTCGCGCAGATGTTCACGCACATCCACTACGTTCGGCTGGTTTTCGTTTCGGAGGACGCTCCCGAGTTCGCGAGACCGGTGCCTGCTGACGAATGGCTGGTGGAGCGCGATGTTGACCGTATCGCACAGATGTTAAACGAAAGCGCCCACACTGTGCGCGAGGCAGTGAAGAATAGGCTGGAGGTGGGACGGCAGATGAATTTGCACTACGACCATCCTATTCTTATGCTGCAGCATATGATTTGGCATGAAGGCTACCATCATGGTCAAATCAAGCTGGCTGTCAAGATGTCGGGCCGTTGCATTTCTAATAAAGAAGCTGGAGCGCTTACATGGGGCGTGTGGATGCGGAAGAAGAAATAGCGCAGACCTACCATAGCGTAGCCCGCCGACGAGCCACGGCGCGGATATTCGATTGTCAAATAACTTCTGGTCAACGCTTCGAACACCTGGTGGCGAGGAAGCATGGACACACTTAGAGTGAACCCTTGCAATAGCGAGTGATGCTGCGAGACAGAGTTTTGCGGTTTAGGCGACGGCCTCCATGGTTTCGGGTTGCACTTGCGACTCAGCGATGGCTTCGTTGAGGAATTTTGCGCGTTGGGTAGGGGTGAGACGGCTCATATAAGAGGCGAATCGGCCTTTTGAAAAAACGAACCCAAGGCCCGGGACGCTGGTGAGTGGTTGGTTGCGATGTTTGGCGAGGAGGGCGGCTTTGGCGGCGATGGCCAGAGCTTCTTCTTCCTTT
>PMQB01000641.1 GCA_003169195.1 Bryobacterales bacterium | reverse complement strand
TGACAGAGTGTAACCAATCGAGCTTCGGATTTGAAGCGTGCGGCAGGCGGGAGATTGTCGCCCGTTTTGACGGAGGGACGATCAGTTCCGATGGCGGAGCAATGCTGTTGCGGCAAACCGAGAGGCGTCTGAATTTAGTTTCGCGGCTGGCCGAATGCTTTCTCGATGGCCGCCATCAGAAGCAGGTGGAGCATTCCGTTTTGGAGATGCTGTCGCAAAGAATCTACGGTCTGGCGCTGGGATACGAAGACATTAACGATCACGAACAACTGCGCCACGATCCGGTCTTCAGCATTCTGGCGGGGCGCGCCGAACTGGAGGAGCCACTGGCGGGCAAGAGCACACTGAACCGGCTGGAACTGGGCAGCGACAAACCAGACCGCTACAAGAAAATAACATTCCGGCCAGAGGCGGTGGATGAACTGCTGGTGAAAATATTCATCGAGTCACACCGGGAGGCTCCGGAACGGATCATCCTGGATATCGACACCACCGACCTGCCGCTGCACGGCCGGCAGGAGGGAAGGTTCTTTCATGGCTATTACGACTGCTACTGCTATCTGCCGCTTTACATTTTTTGCGGCGAACATGTTTTGTGCGCCCACTTGCGCGAGGCCAATCACGATGCCGCCTTCGGCAGCCGACAGAAAATAGAGAGAACTGTAGCGCAGATTCGAACGGCCTGGCCTGAGGTAAAAATCTTGGTGCGCGGAGACGCTGGCTTCTGCCGCAACGAGCTCATGAGCTGGTGCGAGAGTCAGGGCGTGGACTTTGTGTTCGGGATGGCACGCAATCAGAAACTACGCAAAATCATTGGTGCGCAGATGCAGGAGGCAACCGAGCAGTGGAACCAGACGGGCACACCGGCACGAGTGTTCACTGCGTTTGAATACCAGACAAAGAAGACAAAGAAGGGCGGCTGGGACCGTGCCCGGCGGGTGGCGGCGAAAGCGGAACACATCGACGGAAAAGAGAATCCGCGCTTCGTGGTGACATCTTTGACCAGTGAGCTGTGGCCAGCCAAGGCTTTATACGAAGAACTCTACTGCGCGCGGGGAGACATGGAGAACCGTATTAAAGAGCAGTTCAGTCTCTTTGCCGACCGGGTGAGTGCAGAGACCATGCGAGCCAACCAGCTGCAGCTCTATCTGTCGGCCATGGCCTACATTCTGGTAAGCGGATTGCGGCGGCTGGGGTTGAAGGCAACGGCACTGGCGGATGCACAGGTATCGACTATCCGAACGAAGTTGCTGAAGATCGGTGCGCAGATACGGCTGACAGTGCGCAAGGTCCGGGTTTCGATGGCATCCAGTTATCCATGGCAGGACTTGTATCAGCAGGTTTGGACGAATTTGCGCTGCTGAATCAGCTCCAAAAGTATTTCAATCTCAACCGACACTTGAAATCAAAATCGCCGCAACGGCCTTCTGTTAGCGATCATCCAAAAACGTATTTTTCTGGACGTCGGCCGAGAGCGTCTTCTGAGCTGCCAAGCTCCGCAGTTTGAGTCGCAGATAGTTTAAGTAGTTCTCAGGCATTGGTTGAGCGAGGAGTTCTTCGATGACTGGGAGGAAGTAGGCGAGAGAGCGAATGGGCGGCAGTGGTGGAGCATCAGTTGGCCTAGCGAGACGACGGAGCGAAGCGAGAAGAAACGCCGACTCAACCAGCGCCAAAGAGATGCCGCGATCATGCAGGCGACGAGCCTGAGCGTGATCCTGAAGGTTGGCCGACAACTGCGTTTCCGGCAGCTCAAGGTAAAGCAGGATGACGGCGGAGACGTAGAGCGCCGAATCGGGAACGGAGCCAGCAGCGGTCATTTCTTCTTCCTCCGCGCCGCCGTTTCCTGCTCGCTTTCACGCACTCGGTAACTTTCCCCTTCCATGACAGTCACGTCGGCATGATGCAGTAAGCGATCCAGCAGTGTGGCAATGCAAGTGGCATTGGGAAAGACCTCGTTCCACTCTTTGAAGGCGCGGTTGGTGGTGAGAATCACGGGCTTGCGCTCGTAACGGCGATTGATCACTTCATAGAGTAAGTCTGCGGCCTTATCGTCGAAGGAAAGATAGCCGACTTCATCAATGCAGAGCAAATCGACGTTGGCATAGCCGCGCAGTTTGCGGCGGCGGCCCTCGGGCGTCATCTGACGATGCAGGTCTTCGAGCAAAGCCGGCGCAGTGCGAAACCAAACGGAACGGCCCGCCAACACGGCGGCGTGACAGATGTTTTGAGCAATCATCGTTTTGCCCAGGCCGTTGGTGCCAATCATGACCAGGTTACGGGCCTCGGACAGGAAGTCCAAGGTGAGCGCGCGTTCGATGACATCGCGCTCGATCTTGGTGGGCCATGTCCAATCGAAGTCGGCGAGCGGCTTGAAGCGCTTGAGACCGGACAGGTGAAGCCGCCGCTGCAGACTCCGGCGGCTGCTTTCGGTGGCTTCGATCTGCACAAGCTGTTCGAGCAACTGGTGCGGAGACCAGCGCGCTTTGGTGGCGTGCGCCAGAAAGTCGTCGAGACCGGCGGGTAAGGCGCGCAGACCGATGCGCTTGAGTTCGGCGGCCAGATTATTCATCGTTATCTCCTTCGTTATCTCCTTCGCGGCGGGCGAGTTTATCGTAGGTCTCCAACTTGTGTGGCTGCACATGGACGTCTTGGGCGGCGGGATGGCGGCTGAGATCGACCGCCAACGGAGCAGACGCGGAACGCTGTTGTTTGCTGAGTAGAAAGGCTACGGAGGACGCGCGCGGCGTGTTGCGTTCCAGCGCTTCGCGGACAGCTTGGCGCAACGCAGCGGCGCCATGCAGATCGAGGAGCTTCAGCAGTGCTTTGGTTTGACGGCCTGCCGATTCGCCCTGCGCGAAGGCCAAGTCCAAGAGGGTCTCACTTTCCGGCACGGCTTGGGTTAAGCGGCCACCAGGTGTGGCATCGAACGCTTTGCGTTTGCTCTTCAGCACCGCTTCTTGGTGAGCGGGATCGAGCACAGGTTGATGGCGATCATAGCTGCGCTGATGGCGCGCGATCTCCGCTGTGCCATCCAGGATACGCACGAGCGTGTCGGAAGCGACCAATGTCAACGAACGCCCTACCGCTTCGGGAGGAATCGAATAATCGTTGAGGTCGAAGCGAA
>PMQB01000526.1 GCA_003169195.1 Bryobacterales bacterium | reverse complement strand
CAACGGCGAATACTCAACGGCAAGCGGGTCGACCAAAAGCTGCACCATCAATACTTCTGGTGGTCCGCTGTACGCCTGGTATTACAACCAAGATTCGAGCGGCGGCACTTTCACATATTCTGTCGATGGCGGCGCGACGACGCCGCTTACCACGGCCACCAATCCGGCCATCAACACGGTTCAATTGCACAAGACCTACGGTTGGAATCTGCTTCGCGTGCCCGGCTTGGCCGCTGGTTCTCACACCATCAAATTCGTAGTCACTTCCGCAACGTCGGCAAGCAACCCGGTTTACATTGGTGCAATTGGCACAACTTCACCGCAAGCCACCTATGGTGCCCCGCATGTATATGTGGGCGGTATTCCCCGGCAAAACGGCGACGCCAATTCCGCCACCACGTCCGCCTACAATGCCGACGCTTTGGCCGACGTGAATCTGCTAGCCGGTGATGGTCTCGCTGTCTATTTTGTAAACGTTCGAAACTATCTATGCACGTCAGTGGTCAGCGGCGTCTGCTACAACTCCTCCGGCATCGCCGATATGGCCGATTCCTTGCATCCCAATAACGTCGGCCACAATGATCTGAAACAGGCATGGGAGAACGTCGAGCAATTTTCGCCGGCCACCCCGTCCATCGGCAGCTATGACCTGGCAGGAACAGACCTTCAAAAAGCAAACAACTTGAGCGACTTGGCTAATGCCGCCACCGCCCGCACCAATCTAGGTCTGGGTACAGCGGCCACCCAATCCACTAGCGCGTTTCAAGCAGCGCTTAGCTTTACCGGAACTGGCAGCAAAACAGTCAGCGGTACGGCTACCGGCGTTAGCGGCAATTGCGCCAAATGGGATGCGAATGGAAACGTTGTCGACGCCGGCTCGCCTTGCGGGACTGGGTCGGGCGGCAGCGGTTCCTCGGCTTGGTCAACCCTTACTTCAGGTACGAACACGTCCGGTGCGTTTGTCGTCGGTAGCGGCGCAACGCTTTCCGCGTCCGGCACTGGCACCATAGCAGCAACATCGGTTCCTGCAAGCGGCATCAGCGGAACTTTGGCAGCAGCCAATTTGCCGAATCCAACAGCAACCACGCTAGGCGGTGTCCAATCTCTGGCACCCACGGCACATCAGTGGATCAACACTATTTCCACCTCCGGCGTTCCGTCTTCTTCGCAGCCATCATTCAGCGACATTTCCGGTACGGTTCCGGCCTCGCAATTACCGAATCCTTCTGCTACTAGCTTGGGCGGCGTACAATCGGCCGCAGCCGTTAGCAATCAGTGGCTAAACTCCATTAGCACCAGCGGCGTCCCTGCTCTGTCGCAGCCGGCATTTTCCAATCTCTTGGGATCGGCCACCGACGCGCAATTGCCGTCGGATCAATGCACGTTGACAAAATATACCGTTACCTCATCTGCTCTTGCTCTCGTGACGCCAGCGTTAGCTGCCCCGACGTACACTCTGACGACACTACCTTCGACAAGCACTCGCATTTGTCTCATTGAGATATCAGGCACCACAAGCTTTGCGGGCATCACTAATCTCACGGGCGCGACGGTGCGCGTGCAATCTAACGCTGCTACACCGCTCTATTACAGTCCAAATCAGGATATTTTTGGAACGGTCGGTCCAACTACGAACAACTATTGGACCGACTCGGGCAACATTGCCGACCGCACGAACTTGGTCGTAATGGCAGCTTTCACCTTTACCTGTTCAAGCGGCTCATGTCTTTCCTCTGGCCTAACCGCTGGTTCAGTCAACATCACTATCGGAACAAGGACGATGCCATAATGAAGCGCTTTCTATTTCTTCTAGCGGTGGTACCCGCATTCGCTCAAGATTATGCCAGCTACAACAATCAGCCGGTTGCGCGGGAGAGTTTCCTGCGTAGCCAGTGGCCGGCGGCAAACGTTCTACGCGATCCATCGCTAATCGCGTATTGGCCGCTCGGCGAAAAGGCAGACCAAGCTTACGACTATTCAGGCCATTCGCTGAACGGCACACTACTAGGAAATAACCTACCGGGAATGTGGATTAGCGGCAAGACTGGGCCATGGTCGGCTTATTTCAATAAGCTCAATCACAACTATATCGGTGTCTCAAGCATTACCATTCCGGCTCCGTTCACGGTAAGCGCTTGGGTCTGGCCGAATGCTTTGTCCGGCGGCTACAACCGGATTGCGGAAACCCTGTACTCGTCCGGTTTCTACTTGGGAACCGATACTGCTATGGCCAAATGGGAACTGCTCGTCGCGAACCCCGCGCTCAGCACATGCGCTACCGGGGGCACGGTCACCTCGCAGAAATGGACGATGGTCACAGGAGTTTACGACGGAACCAACGGCTATCTTTACGTCAACGGTTCTGTAGTAGCCGGTCCGTGCGTTTTCTCGCCTCCTGTAACAACCCCTCAATCGCTCCGCATCGGCTGTTACAACAGCGGCACTTCCTGCTCTTCCACTAACAGCGCTTGGGACGGCGCCATTGAAGATTTTCGTATCTACGGCCGCGCTCTATCGGCCGCGGAAATTTCGGCTATCTACACCGCCGAAAATCACTAGAGGAAGGGGGCTTTTACGCCCCCTCTATAGACCTGTTCCCGCCAAACCCAGTTCGCTCGCTTTAGCCTTCATCGCGTCAATGCAAAACGCAATATGTTCATCAAGCGGAACCTGCAACTCCATCGCGCCATTCGTAATATCATCGCGATTCACATTGCGCGCAAACGCCTTGTCTTTCAACTTGCGCTTCACCGAACCAACATCCACTTCGGCAATGCTCTTCCCTGGCTTCACATAGGAACAGGCCGTTAAGAAGCCCGACAATTCATCACAAGCAAAAAGCGCTCGCTCCAGCAACGAAACTCGCGGCACGCCGCTGTAGTTCGCATGCGAAAGAATCGCTCGCCGGATCTCTTCCTCCACGCCCCGCTCCATAAGAATGGCTTCGCCTTTCATCGGATGGTCGGGCGCATTCGGATGAATCTCCCAATCGAAATCATGCAGCAGCGCCGTCACTTGCCAGCGTTCGGCCGCTTCACCGAATTTTTGGGCATAGGCCAACATACAAGCCTCTACCCCGAGCATGTGGCGGCGCAAGCTGTCGCTCTTGACGAACTCGCAGACAACACTCCAAGCTTCGTCGCGCGTCATATTGAATTTAGTTAGGCTTCGGTGATCTTGACCGACTTCAACGTGTCGCCCTGCTTTATGGCGTTCACCACGTCCTGTCCAGATTTGACGTCACCAAAGACGGTATGTTTGCCGTCGAGCCAGTCGGTGGCAATATGCGTGATAAAGAACTGGCTGCCATTGGTGCCTGGTCCCGCATTTGCCATGGACAAAGTCCCAACTTTATGTTTATGCGGGTTTCCTTTGAATTCATCTTCAAAACGGTAACCAGGACCACCGCGTCCGCTTCCCGTAGGGTCACCGCCCTGGATCATGAAATTCTCGATCACGCGGTGAAACACGGTACCGTCATAGAATCCCTCGCGCGCGAGGAACACGAAATTATTCACTGTTTTCGGGGCATCTTTTGCAAAAAGATCGACAACGATATTTCCGCGCGATGTCTCCAACGTCGCGGAATATTTCTTTGCAACATCGATGCTTTGGGCCGGCGGGGCCGAATATTGTTTACTCATCAGTACTAGTGTATGGCAGGTTAGCCCCACCGCTTGGCAAAATGGTCTCGTGCTTTGGAATCCAGACGACGCTCCGCTGCTCCCCTTGACTGCCAGCGAACTAGAACCACAACCTCTCCCCGCAGGGCTTATGTCCACTCCGGTCGAGCAACTTTTCCCTGACGCTCGCGACGCCAAATCAGCACTCGCTGGCTTCCTGCTCATGTCGGGCCATTGGGAATTGAGTCATCAGCTCTCGCAGGACATTCCTTCACGAGAGGGCAGCTATTGGCATGCCATTGCGCACCGCCTCGAACCAGATTCCTGGAACGCAGGCTACTGGTTCAAGCGTGTTGGCCAGCATCCTACATTTGGTGCCTTACGCGTTCAGGCAGCTGCTCATCTCTCAGACGCCGCCCCTGATTGGCGCTTAAAAGATGTATGGGATCCGCACCTATTTATCGCTTGGTGCGACGAAGCCCGGCTCTCGCTGTGCGAAAAGCGTACCATCGCCCGGCAAATACAGCGTGCCGAGTGCACTCTTCTTTTGTCATGGTGCGCTGTGAAAAGAAAGGACTTGTAAGTAATATCACTAGCCTTACCACCCAAAGCATCAAAGTAATCAAAATTTTCGATTTGTCTCTTGCCTCCACGGCTGCGTACAATCTCAGTAATCATCCTCGTGATAGGGTGATTCAATTTTTTTCAGTTTCCTACCTCGTCCGTAGACCGGCACCTTGTTACGTGTCAAACAAATATTCCTGGGAGGGAATAGTTTAGAAAATGAACAAGGTAAGATTCGCTTCTCTGCTTGCGTCTGTCGTCGGTTCGGTGAACCTCTGGGGGCAAACAACACCCGCTCCAACAACCCCGGCTCCGGCGGCCACGCCTGCACCAGCAGATGCGGCTCCCGCAGCTCCGGCCGCACCGGCGCCTCTTTCAACACCAGCTATGACTGGCCCACTCTCGAATATTCCTCCGGCCATCTTTGACGCAGGACCGTTCGGGAAACTTGCACTTAACGGAATTCTGGGCGGCATGGGCTCGTTGCAGACCAATCATGTGCCCGGCGATAGCACTGGCCAAGCTGCCTTGAGCAATGGTCAGATCTTTCTCCAAAAAACGGACGGCTGGTTTCAGTTCTACTTGCAGGCCGGTGCCTACAATATACCCGTCCTTGCAGTACCGTACCTCTCTACAGAGAAAACCATCAGCAACCTATTTACCCCGGTCCCCGTTGCCTTTGTGAAACTGCAGGCCGGAAAAAACACTTCCATCCTCGTCGGCGCTCTCCCAACCTTGATTGGCGCCGAGTACACTTTCACTTTTGAAAACATGAACGTCGCGCGCGGCCTCTTGTGGAATCAGGAGAACGCCGTTAACAAGGGAATTCAAATTAATCAGACGATGGGCAAATTTGCTGCCTCGCTGAGTTTGAACGACGGCTTCTATTCCAACCGCTACACGTGGCTCTCCGGCTCTTTGGGTTATACCAACGGACCGCACGCCTTGTCGTTCGTTGCCGGTGGAAACATGGGTCAGACAAAGTTTGAGACGTTGGCCACGCCGGTACAAAACAACGGCAGCATCTATAACGTGATCTACACCTACACCAAAGGTGCTTGGATTCTTCAGCCGTACTTTCAATACACCGACGTGCCCACTAACGCATCCATCGGTGTTGTGAAGGGTGCATCTACAACAGGCGGCGCGATCCTGGCCAGCTACGCCTTCAAACACGGCTTCTCGCTTCCTTTCCGCTTCGAATACATCGGAAGCTCGGGAAACAAAGCGGAGGACGCGGTAAATCTGATTTTTGGACCTGGCAGCTCTGGTGTTTCATTCACGGCGACGCCTACTTATCAGGCGGGCGGATTCTTCTGCCGTGGTGACGTTTCCTACGTTCACGCCAACAGCTACACACCTGGATATGGCTTTGGCAATAACGGCACCAACGGGAGCCAGTTCCGTACTCAGGTTGAAATTGGGTTCGTGTTTGGCAACAATATAACGGAAAAGAAACCGTAGAACAGCTTCAGCATCTGCACGGTGGCTGAAAGCAGATATGTTTTTGATGGAAATTAATACTCAATTAGAGGAGGCATATACATGGCAGAAGAAGTAGAAATGAAACCCACTCTGGGTCTCACTGGCTTGACTATGAATGCGATGGCGCTGATTGCGCCGGGCGCGTTCCTGTGGTTGACTTTCGCGATTCAAGGCGGGGAAGGAGCAACCGCGCCGTCAATGTGGCTCGGCATCGTGCTCGCTCTCTTGCTTTGTCTTGCCACGGCAGTCTGTTACGCGGAAATGGCAAAGCTCTATCCCGGCACGGGTAGTTCGTATTACTTCGCGGAACAATCGTTTTTGAACCACGATAAAGCATGGAAGTATGCACGCATCTCGAAGTTCATCGTCGGTTGGGGTTCTCACCTTTACTATTGGGTCTACCCCGGCGTGATGGTCGCGGTTATGGGCGTGCTCTGCGGTTATTTGGCTGGAACAATTTGGCCGAACTTCATGAGCGCTTCGAACCCTGGCATTCCCTTCATGGCAGTCATCGCCGTCGTGTTCTCGTTTGCGATCGCTTGGATCGCCAACCGCGGCGTCAACGGCTCCACGTCAATCAACATCGCCATTAACGTCATTCAGATCTCCGCGCTGTTGATCTTCTCGGTGATGGCTCTCAGCTACCGCATGAATCATGCGCCAGGCAGCGTTGGTTATCAATTCGATTCCACCTCCGGCGAAGCCTACACCTACGAATTCGCCACCAAAGCGGACAACTCGGTCGTTAGAAACGCCGACGGTGTTCCGCAACCCAAACTCGATGCGGCCGGCAAGCCGGTTCCGTATCACGTAACCTATCCCGAAAAAGACGACAAGGGCGTGTTCCAGACTCACACCAGCGCTGGTTCGGTTCTGGGAGTTCACAACCTTGGCTGGGTCTTCGTACAAGCCACGGTCGCTATTCTGATTCTGGTCGGATTTGAATCGGTGACAGCGATGGGCGGTGAAGCGAAGAATGCCAAACGCGACGTTCCGATTGCGGTTATTACCTCACTTCTCGTGCAGGGGGCGTTCTGTTACCTGATCGAGTATTTTGCGGCGAACTACTTCTTAAATAGCGGCTACCCGATGAGTTCGGCGACCGGATCGGCAGCGCCGATCGGCGACATGATGATCATCATCGGCGACGCTATTTTCGGACAAGGCAACGGCCGCACTTTCATGCTGGTCGAAGCATTCACTGTCTTCCTTGCAATCATCGGCACCACGCTTTCCTGTATGAACACAGGCGCTCGTGTTACCTACGCGATGGGCAAAGATTCCGAATTGCCCGATCACTTCGGCGCTCTGCACAACACGAACTTGACCCCTCACCGGGCCATTTGGACGCTGGCGATCATTTCCGCCGTTGTCGGCGTCATCGGCGTCTCAGTGCCCTTTGGCGACGCTCCGGCTCTCGCCGACTCCGCTATTGCGGCCCTACCCCACGGTTTTTGGTCGACCTTCGGCTATATGGCTCATGACAAGATGGCCGCGCTTCCGAACACGTTGCTGACGATCACGTTGGCTTCCAACTTCGGAACCTTCCTGCTGTATACGCTCAGTTGCTTCATCTGTATGGTTGCTTACCATAAGCATCCTAAATTCAACTTCCTGAAACATCTGGCCATCCCAGTGTTCGGCTTGGTGGCCAATCTGGCCTGTATGGCAGCCTACATCGTTTTACCGTTTACCGGCATTGGAACTCCCAAGGAACCGCTGCTGGCGCTCGGCATCGCTTTAGTGTGGGCCATCTATGGTGGTATCTACTTCATGCGTTCAAGCAAAGCGTCGGGCCGCACGACGTTGCTTCCCGATCAACAAACAGCTACCAACGCCAGTGCCACAGGAGTGTAAGGGACCCTGAGCATTAAAACGTGACACAGTTGGGGCGGAGTCATCCTCCGCCCCTCTTTCATTTCATGACAAAGCGTAATCCATGTTAGATATCGAGTTTGCGCAACTCTCCGACCCCGGCCGAGTGCGCGACCACAACGAAGATTTCTTTGGCCACGCAGCGCCGGCGAGCGAGGAGCAAGCGCGCGCGCACGGCTGGTTGTTCGCTCTGGCCGACGGCGTGGGCGGGCACGACCGCGGCGAAGTGGCATCGCGTGTGGCCGTGGAAACCATGCTGGAAGGCTTCCGAAAATCAGCGCGCGGCGAATCGTTGAACGCTCTTTTACCGCGACTGGTGCAATCGGCCAATAGCAAGGTTTATGAAACGGCCATGAACGCCAGCAGCAACATGGCGACTACAATGGTGGCTTGCGCGCTACGCTTCGACCACGCCATTGTTTCGCACGCCGGCGATTCACGCTGCTACATGATTCGCCAGGGTTATGCCGCAGCCATCACGCGCGATCACACGTTCACAAACGAGCAACTCCGTATGGGAGCAGTGACGGCAGGCGAGGCCAGGCAATCGGCGGTTTCGCATGTGTTGAGCCGTTCGCTCGGTAACAATATGTTTGTCAGCGTGGATACCAGCGAAAACCAAATCACGCCCGGCGATGTATTGCTCCTCTGTTCCGATGGCTTGCACAATTCGGTAAACGCTGAAGATATTGGAAAAATTGCCGGCCATGGCGCTTCATTGGAGGCCGCCGCGCAGGAACTGATAGACCTTGCCAAGCAGCGCGACGGTAGCGATAATATAAGCGTTCAACTCATTCGTGTTCGCAGTGTGGAGCGCGTTGGGATGTATCGCGGAAGACATTACAGACTCCACTAAAGCGCACAACCCTTGCACCCAGGCGACAAATTAGATCACTTCCAAATCGATTCGCTCGTAGCCCGTAGCGGCATGGCTTCGATTTATAAAGCCACCGACGGACGCAGCGGTACGCAAGTGGCGATCAAAATTCCGCATCCCGAAGTAGAAAGCGAACCGGTCTTCTTTGAACGCTTCCAGCGCGAAGAGAACATCGGCACGAAGCTTGACCACCCGGCCGTGATGAAAGTATTCGCCGTTCCGGACAGATCGCAAGTCTACATGGTAATGGAGTGGGTGGACGGTAAACTACTCCGCTACATTCTGAAGGAAGAAAAGAAGCTTTCGGCTGAGCGCGCTTCGCGGATTACGATTGGCATCTGCAATGCGCTTGAATACATCCATGCCAACGGCGTTGTTCACCGCGACCTCAAACCTGAAAACATCATGGTGGGCCCGAACGATAGCGTGAAGCTCATCGACTTCGGTATTGCTGGACAGGAAGGCGCTCGCCGCCTTACATTCGCGAAACTCTCAAACTTGATGGGCACGCCGGATTACATTTCACCGGAGCAGGTGAAAGGGAAACGCGGCGATGGCCGCAGCGATATCTATTCCACCGGCATCATGTTATACGAAATGCTGACTGGCGAAGTTCCTTTCAAAGGCCCGAATCCATTCGCGATCATGAATGACCGATTGCTGAACTATCCGGTGCCACCGCGCGAACTAAATCCCAACATCACGCCGCAAATGCAGGAGATTATCTACCGGGCGATTGAGCGCGACCCGTCAAACCGCTACGCGCACGCGCGCGATTTCGCCTCCGATCTGGAACATCCGGACAAAGTCGGTGTATCAGACGAGCGTTTGGAACTGCATACGTGGAAGAAGCGCACCGAGCCGATTCACAAAAAGATCCTGATGTATTTGCTTTTAGCGCTGATTCCGGTTGTTGTCTTTGGCTTACTTCTTTATGTCGCAAAACATGGTTAATCAATCCCTATGAGCCGTACAACGGCGCTACTCATTCTCTTTGCCGCCGCTGTTTTGGAAGCTGGCGGCGACGCAATCGTAAGAGCAGGCATACACAGTTCACTAATCGCTTCACGCGTCATGCTTTTTGTGCTGGGAGGCTTGGTTCTATTCGCCTATGGCTGGGTGGTGAACGCACCGCCTTGGGATTTTGGAAAGCTGTTGGGCATTTACGTCGTCTTCTTTTTTGTGGTGGCCCAGTTGATTTCATTCTTCGCCTTCGGCCAGAAGCCAACAACGGCTTTGCTCATCGGTGGAGCGCTGATTGTGAGCGGCGGCCTGGTGATCGGTTTGGCGAACAACAACTAACGGCGCATGTAATCTTCGCGGTGGGTGACGAACTCGGGATACGCTCCGGCACCAAGTTCGAACAGGTCCATGCCTTGACGTTCACCGCTAGGTGTCACGCGATAGGGTAAGAATCGGTTTAATAGTAGATTGAGCCCGTAGCTTACCGGCAGAACAAAACCGATTAGAGTTGCAATTCCAAGCGTCTGCGCAAGGAACGTACCACTGGCACCATTGCCAAAGATACTGACAGCGAGCAGGCCCCAAGCTCCGCCGACTGCATGGACGGAGATAGCACCCGCGGGATCATCGACATGCATCCGAATCTCGATTACCTCAATCGCAAACACGATCGCCCCGCCGATGACCGCGCCTATCAACATGGCTGCCGCTGGATTGACATGCGGCGCAGAGGCGCTGATAGCCACCAGGCCAGCCACGAAACCGTTGGCGGTTAGTGAAGCATCGGGTTTGCCAAAGCGCACGCGCGTGCCGACCAAAGCAGCGATGGCTCCGGCGGAGGAGGCAAGCACCGTGTTGATGGCAGCGAGGGCAATCAGCGCGACATTCGTGGAAGGCTGAAGAGCCGTGGCGGCGGTGTTCAATCCGAGCCAGCCAACGAGGGCAAGCAAGCAGCCAAATAAGACAAGAGCCGCGTTGTGCCCAGGCATTGCGGTGGGAATTCCCTCGGAGGTGAACTTCCCCTGCCGCGCACCTACAATCCACGCGACGCAAAGGGCGCTGATTCCGCCGATGCATTGAATCGAGCCTGCCCCGCCCACATCGGAAAAACCAGCTTGTTGGAGCCAGCCTTGATAGGCCCAATGAACGAAGAGGGGATAAACAAACCCGGCCAACACGGCTGTGGACGCAGCGACCGCAGCGATGCGCCAGCGTTCAGCTCCGCCTGCGACAGGAATTAGCGCAGCCATTCCAACCGAAAAAATTTGCAGCAGCAAGACGAGCGGACCGACTGGCTCGTTAAAGCCCACGCTGCGGGCGAACAGCCGGCCATTGCCAATCCACGCAGAACCTGTGGCGCTAAAACCGGTGAGACTGAAGCCGACGATCATGAAAACCAATATCGCAACAGTGGCCGCGGTGAGTGAAGCCAACAAAACATGCGCCGTGCTGCGTGACCTTGTGAGGCCGGCATTGAGGACGGTTATTCCAACCAAAGCCAACGGAACAAGCAGAATGAGCGGCAACGAAAACAGGCCGGAAAGGTCAGGCGTCACTCTTGCTCCTCCGTTTGGGAATGTGTTCGCGCGCTACAAAAAAGAATCCAGTCAGTTCAATGGCCACGCCCGCCAGACAAAAGGCGGTCTGTGCCGGAACAGTGTGAAGCAGCATGATAGCCGATACCGCAATGACCCATCCGCCCAACATAAGAAAGAAGCCCGCGAGTTTCAAAGTGCCACCGTAAACGCAAAAATAGCATAGCGCTCAATCTACTAAGCCGTTCTTCATGGCGAAGCGTACTAATTCTCCTGCACTGTGCAAGTTCAGCTTCTCCATGATCTTGCCGCGGTGCGAATCAACGGTGTACACGCTCAGGTTCAAGTGCGTAGCAATCTCTTTGTTCGTCTTGCCATCGGCGATGAGCAACAGTACTTCTCGTTCGCGCGCGGAGAGCATGTCGACGGGATTGCTGGGGTCTTTTGTTTTCTCGTTCAGTGCGCCGGCCACGGCTGGGCTGATGTAGCCATCGCCTTTCGCGACAGAGCGGATGGCGTTCAAGAGTTCGGTATCGATGGCATCTTTCAGGATGTAACCACGGGCGCCGGCTTTCAGAATCTCACGCACATAGACCGACTCTTTGTGCATGCTCAACACAAGAATGCGGATGCGCGGATTGGCGGCGACCATCTTTTTAGTAGCGTCGATGCCATTGAGTTCGGGCATCTGCACATCCATGAGCACGATATCGGGCCTAAGTCTGTCTGCTAGCTCGACGGCTTCGCGCCCATTGGCGGCTTCGCCCACCACTTCTAGATCGGCATGCGCGGAAAGAATGAGCTTCAATCCTTGACGCACGATGGTGTGATCATCGGCTAGCAGTATCTTTAATCGATCGGACACGTCACCTCAATCTTCATTCCTTGTCCGGGAGCGGACTCTACGCTGAGACGCCCGCCACAGGCCTGCGCGCGCGTTTCCATACCAGCCATTCCGAGGCCGCCGCTGTTCAGGCTCTGCTTGTTGGCCTTGCGTTTCACTGTTTCCGTCCCTTTGCCATTGTCTCGAATCAGCAAGCTCACCTGGCTGTCGCGGCGGTCGAGAGCTACATTTACTTCTGTTGCCTGGGCATGTCTGGCCACGTTGGTGAGGGCTTCCTGGGCGATGCGGAACAGGCTGGTCTCGGCACCGTCGGCGAGGCGTTGATCGGTCAGATTGCTTTGGTAGTTCATCGAAATGCCGGTGCGCTGCGAGAAGCTTTCGGTCAAGGAGCGCAGGGCGGCATCGAGGCCGAAATCGTCGAGCATAGTGGGACGCAAGAGCTGTGACATTTCGCGGACGTCGCTAATGGCTTGGTCGACGAGCTTCATACAATCGTTGACGCGCGCTGGTTCGTTTTGCATGCGGAGCGCGGCGAGATTGGCTTTGACAGCAGTAAGGGCTTGGCCGAGTTCGTCATGCAGTTCGTGCGAGAAACGGCGGGCAGTATTTTCCTGCGTTTCGAGAAATTGAAATTGCAGGCGCGTGAGAGCGGCGGCTTGCTGCTCAAGGCGACGGAACAGAGCGGTGGATGCGTTGACGGCCCACACGGCGCAAGCCAGCCATAAGGCGACGCAGCCGGCGAAGGTCCACATGGTCCAGCGCAAGAGGCTGTGGCCTTCTTCGTAGACGCTTTCGCGGAGCAGTTCGCCTTGTTCGTAGGCGGCTTCGAGGGAGGTAGTCATTTGCTGGCGGCTTTGGGCGAGTTGATCGAGAATTTCTTCGCGGCGCACGTAGTCTTTTTTGCGGGCCAATTGGAGCCAACGTTCGTTGAGTTCGTGTTGCTTTTCTTCGAGGGACTCGATGGCTTTTTTGGCGGCCGTTTCGCGTTCGGTAAATTGGGCGGCGCGCAGGTCAATTTGCTGGACGGTGCGCCAGGCGACGAAGACGGCGGATAGTAAGAGGACGGCGGAGAACAGGATGCCGGCGACGACGAGGCGGTGCCATTGGGCTCTGATCTTGATTTCTCTGCGCTGCACATGACGATTCTTTCATTAGGCGATGGCGGGGATTGGAGGATGGGCGAAGGAAAGGCGTTTTTTACGAAACGAACCTGAGGCAGATGGCCGTTTTGCGCTTCGAAGCCACCAACTGGCGGCCGCTCAGTGCTTGTAAAAACGAACCCAAAACGGCGGAGGTCTGGTAGAGAGGCGAAGAGAAGGCGTNNAGGCGAAGAGAAGGCGTTTTTTACGAAACAAACCTGGGACGGGGCTGTTTTACGCTTCGAAGCCACGAGCCGGAGGCATAGGAGCGGTTATAAAAACGAACCCAAGACGGTGGCGCTTGGAGTACGAAGGCGCGAGGGGGCAGAGGCGGGTTATTCGTAAAAACTAAGCCAAACTGTCAGGGGTCGGGCAGAGAGGCGAAGGAAAGGCGCATTTTGCGGAACGAAGTTGGGGAAGTGAGCCTTTTGCGCTACGAAGCCACGAGGGGGGCGTTCCGGGCGGTTGTAAAAACGAACCCAAAGCTGCCCCACCGGACGCGCCGAATAAGTCGCTCGCTCCTTGGCTCCGTTTCGGCAAGGGTGCAGCAGGGCGAGTGTTGCCTGAGCGGCGAGGAAACGAACACTTCCTCGCCGGATGCTTGTCGTAAACAAATATTCGCAATGTCAAAGAACTGGCGTTTGGGCGGACCGATCCGTTGAGCGGAAGAACCCGACAAGCGCGAGAAAGCTTCAGTTAACGAGCTGAGTTTACCGTGCGTTGGGGCACGTACGCGTTGGGGTGAATGCGGTAAACGCTTTATTTTGAGCCAGTTCCGATGTGAAAAATAAACGGCTGGACTTGTGAACGTCGCGGTTGGCGAGATCGGCGACCATTTTAGAGCTGCTAATGGGTTGGCACCGTTGCTTTACGAGAAGTTGTTTTTGGGAAATAACGATCATTACTTAGCAATGATCTACTTACTGCTTCGCCTCATACTCCAAGCGTTACCCGTCAGTTCGCCAAGCCCGACGATAATCTTGTCTTTCGCCACGCCAATCTCAAGTACCGACATGTCGAGGTTAGCCGTGGACAGCCGGGCACTGTGAAAATGGTAGACGGGAAACGGAGTGCCAACGGGCGCCTTCGTGCGATTCGCCAGCTTCTGCGCCCACAAGCAGAGGTAACCGTCCCGATCGGAGATGAAGTAAAGCAAGTTCCCATTCGGTGACCAGCGGGGCTTGTCGTCCCAGTGGCTCGGATGATCGATGGCGATCCAGTGATCGGTGGGAGCTGGTACACCATTCTCGATCGGCACAACAAAGATCCGGCAATCCCTGACTCCGGAATCATAGTCACGACAGGCAATCAAAGCAACGGATTGGTCGTCAAGTGAAAACTTGGCTTGGTAGAGGGTAAAGCTAGGCTTTTCCAAGAACACCTTGTCGCTGGCCGACCGCAGGTCGAGGGAGTGAACGCGCTTGTCGACCGACCCGAAGAGCACTCTTTTCTTGTCCAGTGACCAATCCCAGATGAACCTGTGCGCGCCTCCAAGGATCATCCTGGGAGATCCGCCGTCTGCGGGAACGGCGTACAATTGACCTGGCTTACCGTCCGTGTAGCCAACCGGGGTCCCGTCACGGGAAATCTGCGGATGCCATTGCGGCGCACGGCTTGTGGTCGAGATTCTTGCTTCTAGGCCGGTGGAGAGATCTCTAATGCGAACGCGCAAGTCGGCGGCTTCCTGGGTAAGCGCGAGGGGTTCAGTGGCGCCGCCGACTAAGCCGAATCCCATCTTGCCATTTTCGGAAGTGGCCCTGGAGCGAACATCGGTGAAGGCGAGCTTTCTGCCGTCGGCTGAGATGGAGGGCATAAATTCGGCGGTGCCCTCAACGATTTTCTTGAAATCCCCCTTCAGCTTGGCTTGATCGGAATCTGCCGGCACGCTCCACACCGCGGCGGTCCGGTTTAGACTGGCGAAGATCAACTCACCGTTCTCGCGCAGAGTTGGCGAGATCTCCAGAGTCGTGCCCGAAGTGAGGCGTTCCGCGGAACCGTTGATGCGACCGTCCTGGGAAACCGGCGCTCGCCACACGTTGACAGCATCGCCGAACCCGGCAGCAAAAACTATAGAATCCTTCGTCCATTGCGACAGGCGGGGAATTTGGTCGAAACCAACAGAAAACCCCTGGCGCTTCAGTGCAGCGAAATTACCCGTTCGCGTGGATGGAGTTCTTTCCAGGGCGAGCAACCACCAATCCGCGGCATCCCAAGCGTAGCCTCTCGTGGGAGCAACGTACGCCAACAAGTGCTTGCCATCGGCACTCCAAACCGGGCTTCCAGCGGAAGAGAGATCCAATCCCAAGCGCTTCGACTCCCCGCCGGAAGCCGGAACTACGTAGACCGAACCCGCTCCGTCGACGGTTGGGACGACTGCCTCACTTCCACCAGACCAATACGCGATCCAATGCCCGTCGGGGGAAAAACGGGGGCTTCGGCCGGACTGGGTCAAGCGAGTCGCCTCGCCGCCGATGACAGGGATTACGAAAATCCCGCCGCCATCCTTCTTAGAGTGAAATGCAATGCTAGTGCCATCGGGTGAGAACGTGGGATCGTCCGAGTTTACATTGTCATGTGTCAGTTGTACCGCACTCCCCCCCGGTCCCAGTTGCTGAATCCAGATATTCAGATTGCCAAGTGATCCCCGGTCGGAAGCGTATGCGATGAGTTTTCCGTCGGCGGAAATCGCCGGCTCCGCGGTGAGGCCCGTACCGTCGGTCAGTCTGACCAGTTCGGTATTAGCTGGTTGCTTTGCCTGCCGCAGCCAAACGACGAGGAGCAGGAGCGCCAATACCGCAGCAGCGCTAAGCGTAACAACAAAACTAAATCGCTTTTTCGCTGGGACAGCCACAGGAATCGGGGCCACGCCGCTCTCAGGCCCGTTTTGGTGATGAACTCCGTTAGGCGCGAAGTCCGGTTGAACGGTGTTGCCGTTTCCCTTACCGACAAACTCCACCGGCGCAATAAACCGGTATCCGCGCCGCGCCAGAGTCTCGATAAAGCGCGGATTCTCGGCCGAGTCGCCTAACGCTTGGCGAAGTTTGGCAATCGCTGCGTTCAGGCTGTGATCGAAATCGACGAACGTATCAGCCGGCCATAGCGACTCTCTCAACTTGTCGCGCGCAACCACTTGGCCAGGCTGATCGAGCAAGAGGATTAGCACCTGAAAGGGCTGCTCTTGCAACTTGAGCTTTCGTCCGTTCCGGCGTAACTCGCCAGTATTCAGGGCGAGTTCGAATACGTCAAAGCGCACAAGTTCAGCGCCGACGAGCATCGGTTCCCCCTTTGCTGGAGTGTAGCAGAAAATCGGTGCCTTCCGAATCTGTATGTCGAAAGTTACCTACGGGTTGATGTTGTTTTGTATCAGCAAGTTACCCAATGACAATTTGAATCCCTACGGATGAGCTGCCGGGTATGGAGGCACCTGCCTCCTGCCCGGATACTTGCCTCACTTCAACGAGGTAAGTGGAATGCGAAAAATAACATTCTGGATGGCGGCCATATTATTCACAACTTTGAGTGCCGCCGCTTTTGCCGTGCCCTCCGAAGGCGAGATCATCGTCTCGGTTTACGATTTCGCGCACATCGGCGCAAAGACAGTGGCTCAGAGCGAGCAACTGGCGACACGCATTTTCGCGCTTGCTGGAGTAGACGCACAATGGAACACGGGGTCGCCCTCGGAGACCAAAAAAATCATGCTCGATTTCCGTGCAACAGGTCCCGGCGGATGCACCGCACCTTTGCCATCTGTTCTACAAGTTCAGATCCTTTCGCAAGCACCCCGCGGACTCCCGCCGCAAGCGCTTGGCTTTTCGCTGCCGTGCGCGGAACGAGGCATGCAGGTCACGCTATTTGAGGATCGCATCGAAGCGGTAAGTCAGGCGTCTCATGCGAGTTTCTATAGGGTGCTGGCACATGCCCTTGCCCATGAGCTTGGCCACGTTCTTCTACGGTCTGACCTTCACGAGAAGATCGGCCTTATGAAAGCTATCTGGACCGAAAGCGACTGGCAACGCGCTGCGGTCACAATCATCCCCTTCTCTCCCAATGATAATCGGACCATCGCCATGCAACTTATGGCCATTAAGA
>PMQB01000647.1 GCA_003169195.1 Bryobacterales bacterium | reverse complement strand
TCCCAATTTTTACCTCTCACCCCGCCGCGAAAAACCCCGCCAAATCGCCCTTCCCGCCCCGTCATTTGGGTCCGTTTCTGCATTTGCCCAATCCGTTGCCCACTAGGACCTGCGCAAAAAAACTTCCGCCATCGTGAACACTTTCACCAACAAATTCCCCTTTCCCTAATAAGAGCCATCAAACGCATGACCTTCAAACCACCTTCTACGCAATCAACTAGCCTTTAACAAACAATCCATGCGAAAAGCGCTATATTTCCTCGGCATTCTCGACGCGATTGGGCGGACCTGAGTCATGTGATCCGCCACTATATGCGCTCCGGCACGGCAGTGGTAGCGAGTGTAACTTATCTTGCGAACGGGTACGGGCGCGCATGGGGCCCCGCACTGAGGCAGCCTAAGTCACTTTTTTCATCATTCGTAAGGTGATGAAGCCCATCGCGATGACTGCTACCACCAGGGCGCCGTTCAGTAACCAAGGATTGCGATCCGTCCACGGGCGCTCGGGCAAACGAAACAAAGGATTCGCTTCAACGAAACCCAGCTTCGCGCCTCCGGGTAAGCCATTACTCGGGAGCACCCGTGCGAAATCATAAGATGGCTGGCGGGCGTTAGGATTGCCCACATAAACAAAATACGACCCGGGCTCCGACGAAGCAAACTTAACAACGCGCCGTATGCCGCTCAGCGTAATTGCGCCAAAGTGCAGCGGCGCACTATCGGCATTGAAGACGATAATCTTCAGATAGCGCTCTGTTCGTTCCGCGGTGTCGAGGGATAACTGCTGGTCCTCGGTTGTTCGAAAAATCACTCCTCCCGCAGCGGAATACCAATGCTGCTGGTCGTTCGAACCGGCAATTTCCACTGTGCGAGAAAAGAGGCCCGGATCGACAGTCAGCTCAATATGGTCAAACGGCTGGCCCGCGAATCCGAGATCGAGCAACAACTCCGTTGTCTGTGCTTTGCTATCTTCGCGGACCGTGGGATTTTGGGTCGCTATGATGTCGCGGGTCGCTCCAGTTTCTTTGTAGGACGATAACCAAACCGATTCGAGATTGGCAGGATCAGTCCAACCGGGAATTGTAAGTCTCACATAGCGTCGAGTGGAGAGTGGATAGATGACCGTGTTTTCCGAGACGTTATGGTCATCGCGGGAGACATCGAAGATGAGCCCTGCTGATTGAACAAGCGCCCAAGTACGGGAGTCGTCGCTTGTCTCTACTCGGACGTTCTCTTTGAAGTTATGCAGGGGCGTGCTGATCCGCAAACGGTTATGTTCGGCATGGCCTTTGAGATCGAGTGTGGCTTGCACGCCGCTGCCGGGGACAAAGGCTTTGTTCACGATGGTGGCGGGCGGTTCCATCGTTTGGCGGGCACCCGCTAGCGTCACGATCACAAAGGGTGTCTCAGTATTATTGCGCAAAATGCGCAGGTCATCCAAGTTGGCCGCGGAATCGTGATAGAGGCCCGAGTCGACCGTAAACTCCGATACTGGGCCTGGCAGGGTCACCGTCAATGGACGTCGATAGCGCCACGCGGGTGGGCTGAAGTCGGCCAGTAAGAGCGAGCAGCAGGCAAGGCTGCTAAGCAGAAGTTTGGTCATCTTTCCACCAGGTTTCAATCAGTCGGCGAAAGTGCGAATACAGGAAAGAGGTCGATAACAGAAGGATACCGAGAATGACAAACGCGGCGATCTGATATGGCCGCGAGAGTTGCCAAACATCGAAGAAATATAGTTTGAGGATGACGATGCCGATGAGCCCTAATCCGGAGATACGGTTGATGGCTGTTCGCGTGGCGACACCTACACTGACGAGGATGACCGCATAGACCGCGAAAAGAATCGAGATGGAGATTGTTTCAACACTGAGCCGATTCTCTGGGGAAGCGGAACGGGCAGCCCAGCCGAAAATCTCCAGGCACAATCCCCAAAGTAGGAAGATGTTGCCTGAGAAGTAGGTGGCCAACGCCACTGGTTCAAAGATCTTGGAAGACCAGAATGACGCCAGCAGCATAGCAACAGCCGAGACAGCGAAAGTAAAGAAACGGGAGTTCCAGAGCAGGGAATAGGTAGACGGGTCGGGTAACGTCTCCGTCTCGAAGACTAGGAGTCTGAGTGCAACAAGACCGAACACTACCAACGCGCCAATGATCGCGCGCGTGCTGTTTAATCGGTAAGCAATCCAGGTGAGTGCCGCGGCTTGCATGGCCCAAGCGATGGTGATGGTGAAGCCGGTGAATTGGATTGGAATCGCTAAGGTGAGAAAGCTAAACGCGACTCCGAGAGCGAGCAAAACGGGGCGGTTGTCGGTGCTCGTTTCTGCCGCTTGGCGATGCAGGAAGATGCCGAAGGCGAGATAGACGGCAGCTACTCCTGCCGCCAGCGGACCGAGCCAGATGTGGTGTGGCGTGCTCAGCAGGTTATAGGAGAGTGCGTAGAAAAGGATTCCGTTCAGGGCAAAAATAGACAGAGCGAGTGTGGAAGGCGTTGCGCGCCGAAGCACAAGGTGCCACCAACTCCAGGTGAGGAACAAAAAGAAGCCGCACATAATGCCGAAGAACTGGGTCAGTGGCTCGTGAACCTGAGTCATGTGGGCTGGGTAGGATGCCCAGAAGCCGACAAAGGCAGTCAGTATGGCCAGTCGGTAATCGCGGAGGTGCGCGAAGGCCAAGCCGGCAATGGCTACTAGTAAGGCCAGTGGGAGGAAGGGTGTTTGTTCAGGCGTCCAGATAAAAGAGATCGCAAAAGCGGTAAGCAATTGCGAAAAGCAGAAGAGGGCCGGCGTTTGTGTGAACCAGCGTTGTGCCGCAAAGGCGAGCGGCGCGAGTGTGGCCACAAGTCGCTTCTCTGGATGATCGCCGCGTACCAGTAGCCAGCCGCCGTAGATGAGAGTCGTCGAGACAAAGCTGATAATTTCCAGCCGTGGCCACTGCCCGCGTTTCGCGAGTTCCGTTGCGGCAAAGTTGAGTAACAGTAAGTAGCTGAAGAGAAACCAGGGATGATCTTCGCCGGTGCTCAGAAGAAGGGGAGTGACATACGCGGCAGCGAGTCCGAGAGCGGCGATGGCGAATGATTTGTAGCGTAAGGCCAACACCGCGGCCATGGCTGTTGTGGCCACCATTGCTACAAAGGCGGCAGATTGTGGAATTAAGTGATAGAAGTCAAACGCCGCATACAGCGACAAATAGATGATGGCAATGCCAGTGGCTGTTATGCCCTGTGCGAAAACTTGTTGCCGTTTGCGCCAGATGGAATCTGCCGCGGCTAGCGTGGCAAAACCTGCGAGCAATCCGAGGATTACTCGACCGGCCGGACCGATCCAGTTGTTATCCACCGCCCACTTAAAGAAGAAAGCGACTCCAAGGACGAGTGTGATGGCGCCGATGCGATTCACCAGAGTGAGTCCCACTTTGGATTCGAGTCCGGGTTCTCGCGGGAGAGCAGCCGGCTCGGGAGGTGTGGGTTGAATTGCTTCAACCGGTATTGGCTCTACCGTTGGAGAAGGAGGAGGCTCAATCGCGACTGCCATGGTGACTGGCTCTTCGGTCGAAGGTTGGACTGGGCTCGGGCTCGGCTCGGTCCGAACCTGCAAGAGGTTTTCTATGCGAGCAAGTCTCTGTTCAAGTATGTCTTGGTTAAGTAGCAAATGGTTGAACGCGTTGTGAAGAGCATCAAGCCGTTGTGAGTCGTTAGACTGCATGAGTTATGGCCGCCAGAGTCGGTGAGCCTGCTCAGTTTTGCAGTCAGGACACCCGAATGGCTTTAATGATACGCTAGGTTCATTCATTTTAAAGGTTGAAAATGCGGTCAGTCGGAGGTGATATGGTTCATCGTCCGGTGGGGCTGCCCGCCATTTTTTAAAAAAGTTCGCCGCAGTAGGTAAACGCTGCGCGGCGGAAGTGAGGTTAGGGATGGTGTCTTCTTTCCTGAACAAAATGCGCGGTGGCGTGAGCCTGTGCGTGATTTTGGCTTTTTTGCATGGAGAAGTAAGCTGGAGCATGGGCTCGGAGCGGTTGGTTCCGGGAGCGCCTTTTGCGACAAAGCAACAACAGCCGGCCACTCCGACGCAGCCCGGAGAATTGCAGCAGGCACCTCCCACACAAACACCTCCCAACGACAGCCAAACTACAGTTGTGCAAGTACCGGTACCGAAGGACGCTGGTTTGGATATTACGGTGGTGGATGGCGATGGTGGTTCGAATATCGTTGGCAAGAAAAGTTCGACTAAGCCCGTTGTACAGGTGCGCGATGAAAAGAACCAGTTGCTGGAAGGCGCCGTGGTCACTTTCATTGCTCCGCCAGACGGTCCGAGTGTTGTATTCAGTAACGGTCTCCGCACAGTCACAGTGATGACAGATGCGGAAGGCCGGGCGCGTGCTCCCAGTATGAGAGCCGTGAATGGCGGTTCTTTCCGCTTGCAGGTGTCGGCCTCGTTCCGGGGGCAGATGGTGAGTACGAGTATCTCCCAGACAAATTATGAGAGTGCGTCGGAGGCCAAAGGCAAGGCGCCGGCGGCAAAGGGAGACACTCCGGTTGCGAACAAAGGTAAGGGTGGTTTATCCGGCACGGCGATAGCAATCATTATCGGTGCGGGAGCCGCTGCGGCTGTGGGTATTGGTGTTGGCTTGGGACATGGGAGTTCCACCGCTGCGGCAACTACCACGACGACGACCACAACTATTGGGGGACCAGGAAGTCCGACGGTGGGAGCGCCGCACTAGTAGAAAGTTTAAAGCAGTTCATTGGCCTGAAAAACGGAGGACGGCAATGAAGTATCTTGCTCTTGCGCTGGCATCTGCCGCGCTTACAGGCGCGCAGACGCCTGCTATCTCGATTCGCCCTAACTCGGCAGCATCGGCCCTTGTGGGAGCTCGGACGGGTGTGCCGATTCTGGGCTACATCGCTGGTCCAGGGTCGCTTGAGTTGCGTCCGATTGTTGGAACTGTCAAAGGCGCGCAGCTTGGCGCCAATGTCTCCGTTCCACTTGCTACAAAGCGCTTCTTTGTGCCGCCTCGGGAGCACTATCTGCTGCTGGAAAGCATCGCAAATGAATCGCTTTCTGTGTGGTCGCCCGCCAAGGGAAGTGTGGCCGGTACCAGCGCCATGACTCATCCGGACGTGGTCGCGTTTAGTGCGCGTGGCGAAGCTGCTGCCGTCTATGCAAAGACTGCTGATCGCTTGCAGGTAATCAGCGGTTTACCGGCCGAGCCGAAAGTGGCTACCCTGCCAGGGTTTGGGAAGCTCGACGAGGTAGTAAGCTTTGCTGTCTCCGATGATGGAGGCGCTGTCGTGGCGCTCATGGCGGATGGTACCGCCCTTTCGTTCGCGGGAGCCGGCGGATGGCAACGCTTGCCGAATGCGTTCGGCGCGCACGCCCTGCTCTTTGTTCCTAACACTCACAACCTTGTTATCAGTGACCCATCCCAACGGCTGGTAACTCTGTTACCAGATTTTGGAAGCAGCCGCATCTTGGCGCAAGGTATTCAAGCGGATCGCCTCGCCTTCACCAAAGAAGGTGATGTATTGCTCGCGGCATCATCTACGCAAGGCAAGCTGTGGACTGTTGATTTGAAGACGCTGATGCCCGCTACGGTTTCCTTTTCGACGATCGATACACTGCTTCCACTGCGCGACGGCCGCACGTTTCTCTTGTCTTCGCCGGGCTTGTCGTTGCTGACATTGCCGGTGGATGCTGATGGCGCTGCTGCCTTTATAACCGTCACTCGTTAATTTTTTCGAAAGCGACAGCTCAATGTCACAGGACAAATACTTTTTGCGGATTCTTTCGTTTTCATTTTTGTTTTTGATTTTGTCGCTCGTTCGCGCGAGTGCGGCCGTTACGGTGAGTTGTACGCTGCCCGCGGCGCAGGTGAGCGTTTCGTATATGGGTGGGAGTTGTACAGCCAGCGGCGGCACTTCGCCCTACACGTTTTCGGTGGTTGGTTCGCTGCCGCCGGGGTTGGGCTTAAGTGCGCCCACAGCGACTTCCACTGCGATCTCTGGCACGCCGACGACAGCGGGAGCTACGTTTTCGTTTTCAATTTCGGCGATGGACAGTTCGCCGACGCCAGTCACTGGTACGGCTGCGGAAACCATGACGGTTTCACCAGCGGCGTTAACGCTGACATGCAACGTACCGTTGGCAGCACAAAAGGGTGTGGCATACGTAGGGGGAAGTTGCACCGGTGGTGGTGGTACCCCGCCGTATACATATTCCATCAGTGCGGGCGCATTGCCTGGCGGTATTGCATTGAATTCGTCGACGGGCGCGATAACCGGCACCCCGTCAGCAACGGGCACGTTTTCGTTCACGGTAAAAGTAGCTGACAACGGATCACCGGCGCAAAGCACGACTCAAGCCATCACCAATTTTGTCGTGGCACCGGCAACCTTGACGTTGTCTTGTGCTGCGCCGAGCCAGGGAATTGTCGGTGCAGCGTATTCGGCAAGTTGTAACGGCGCCAATGGAACCCCTCCTTATACGTACTCGATTTCGAGCGGAGCGTTGCCGAACGGTGTCAACTTGAACACATCCACTGGTTCGATCAGCGGTACGCTGAACACCGCTGGTACCTTCACATTTACCGTCAAAATAGCGGATGGCGGAAATCCGGCACAAAGCGCAACGCAGAGCGAGACGGTGAACGTGATTCCGTTGCTTAGCATAACCACAACGCAATTCGGTAACGGTATTTTTGGCATCTCCTATTCGGCAATGTGCAATGCTACGGGCGGTACCCCGCCATACACTTTCTCTATTAGCGCGGGAGCTTTGCCAGGAGGACTTTCGCTCGATCCCTCGACGTGCGGCATCACTGGCACGCCCAGCGCCAGCGGTACATTCAACTTTTCAGTGAAGGTTACCGACACCACCGCGCCGAATCAGACCGCAACTCAACCGCTGAGCATTACGATCAACCCTGCGCTGGTGATCACCTCCACGTCCGCTCCGAATGGGGTGGTGGGACTGGCTTACTCATTGGCATTAACAGCTCAGAACGGCACAGGGCCGTATGCCTGGAGTATTTCGAGCGGGAGTCTGCCTGCCGGGCTAAACTTGAATGCATCATCGGGTCTGATCAGCGGCACGCCTAATTCGGCCAACACCTATTCGTTTACCGTGAAAGTGACCGACAACGGGTCGCCGGTGCAAACGCAAACGCAAACATTCAGCAACGTTGTGATTGCGGCAGGTTTGACCATCACAACCACGTCGCTGCCTAACAGCTTCGTCGGGAACAGCGGTTACTCCGCAACGTTGTCAGCGCAGAACGGACAGACACCGTATTCGTGGTCGATCAGTAGCGGTAGCTTACCCGGCGGACTCAGTTTGAGCGGAAGCGCAATTACCGGGACGCCAAACGCGGCGGGAACGTTTTCATTCACGGTGAAGGTGACCGATAGCACTGCCCCCACCGCGCAAGTGTCCACTCAGCCACTGAGTATTACGATTGCGCCAGCGTTGACATTGACATGCAACGTACCTCTGGCAGCACAAATGGGTGTGGCATACGCAGGCGGAAGTTGCACAGGCGGGAGTGGTACGCCGCCGTACACATATTCCATCAGCGGGGGCGCATTGCCTAGTGGTATTGGATTGAATTCGTCGACGGGCGCGATAACAGGCACGCCGTCAGCAGCAGGCACCTTTTCGTTCACGCTGAAAGTAGTTGACAACGGATCACCGGCGCAAAGCACAACTCAAGCCATCAGCAATTTCGTTGTGGCACCGTCAACATTGACGCTTTCCTGTGCGGCACCGAGCCAGGGAATCGTGAACGCGGCGTATTCGGCCAACTGTAACGGAGGTGGAGGCACCAATCCCTACGTGTATTCGATTTCAAGCGGAACGCTGCCGAACGGTGTCACGTTGAACACATCCAACGGTTCGATCAGCGGTACGCTGAACACCGCCGGCACCTTNNAAGGTGATTCCGCTGCTGAGCATAACCACAACGCAGTTCGGTAACGGTATTGCTGGTATTTCTTATTCGGCCACTTGCAACGCTAGCGGCGGTACGCCGCCATACGCTTTCTCAATTAGCGCGGGTGCGTTGCCGGGGGGTCTATCGCTCAATCCATCCACCTGCGGGATCACGGGCATGCCGACCGCCAGCGGTACATTCAACTTTTCTGTGAAGGTTACCGATGCCACCGCGCCGAGTCAGACTGCCACTCAACCGCTGAGTATCACGATTAATCCAGCCCTTGTGATTACGTCCACTTCTGTTCCGAATGGATCGGTAGGGCTTGCCTACGTGTTCGCATTGACCGCGCAGAATGGCACTGGGCCGTACGCATGGAGTATTTCGAGCGGCACTCTACCGGCCGGCTTAAATTTGAACTCATCGTCGGGGCTGATCAGCGGCACTCCTAATTCGGCCAACACTTATTCGTTTACCGTGAAACTGACCGACAGCGGGTCGCCTGTGCAGACGCAAACGCAAACATTCAGCAATGTTTTGATCTCTGCTGGTTTGACCATCACAACCACGTCACTGCCTAACAGCTTCGTCGGGAACAGCGGTTACTCCGCAACGTTGTCTGCGCAGAACGGACAAGCACCGTACACTTGGTCGGTTAGCGGTGGTGCGTTGCCCGGCGGCCTTAGTTTGAACGGAAGCACAATTACAGGAACTCCGACGACGGCGGGAACGTTCTCATTCACAATAAGAGCGATAGACAGTACGGCGCCCACATCGCAAGTCGCCACGCAGTTTTTCAGCGTCACCATTGCGCCGGTGTTGAATTTGACGTCCGGCGGATTTCCGAATGGTGTGGTAGGTGTGGCCTACGCCACAACGTGTACAACCAGTGGTGGAACACCTCCCTATAACTTCTCGATTAGCTCTGGTTCACTCCCCGCGGGATTAGGTTTGAATACAGCCAGTTGCACAATCAATGGCACGCCATCGGGCAACAGCGGACCATTCAATTTCACAATTAAGGTGACCGACTCAGGCAATCCTGCACAAAGCGCAAACCTGGCCTCGACCATAACTATTTATTCCGGCTTGGCGATCACATCCGGTTCTGTGCCAAACGGAGCAACGGGTCAACCCTATTCGTTCACGCTGGCTGCACAGAATGGAACGCCACCGTACACGTGGGCGGTGACGACCGGCGCGCTGCCCACTGGCTTGANNGACAGCGGAAACCCACAGCAGTCAGCCACACAGAACTTCAGTAACGTATCCGTGGTTTCTGGATTGACGATCACGAGCAACAGCACTCTCGGAGCCGCAACGCAGTCCACCGCTTATACGGCGACATTAACTGCGGCCAACGGAACAGGGACGCTCACATGGGCGCTGGGCAACGGTTCGTCCCTGCCCGCCGGCTTGAGTTTGAGTTCGAGCGGTCTCATTAGCGGCACTCCGACTACGCCAGGAACGACTACCTTTACTGTGAAAGTGACTGATAGCGGCACCCCTCAGCAGACTGTGTCGCAAACATTCACGCTTACTGTGAATCCGTTCACGGCGCCTGTCGTGCCGACTTTCACGTTTAATCTTCCGTCAACATCTCAGACGCCAGGCGTTTCGTTGAGCGGCACAACCGTGACTGCGAGTCCGACGAGTTCGACTGCTTGGCCGCTCACGATCGCGCTGGGTTTCACGCCGAACGCGGCGGGGGTTGCTTCAACATATATGGACCCCGCTTTGCAGTTTGTAGATAGCACGGGAAAGTTGCTTGGCACTACCTATGACATAACGGTGCCCGCGTTAACGGGTTCAGTGTCATTGCCGCAAATTGCGCCCGGTACCGTAGCAGGCCAAATTTCCCTAACACTCTCGGTTATCGGCCAGACAGGTGCGACTTCCTTCGTCACGGTGCCTTCTTCAGTGCCGATCATCACGGCGGGGAGCGTTCAGATTCTGAACGTAACCTCTTCTGGATTCGATGTTGAGGTGGTTGCCAACTCGTCACCGCGCGACTTGAAAACAGCAACATTCAGCTTTAGCGCGGCTTCGGGAACTTCGATCAGCGGGACGACCAGTTTCAGTTTGGATGTCAGCTCCGTGATGACGAGTTGGTATGGGGGCACCACGAGCCAGCAGTACGGCAGCGAGTTTTCTCTGACGGTTCCATTTACATTTAGCGGGAGTTCTGCTGCCATCTCATCGGTCACAGTAACGCTGACGAATTCAGTTGGTGCTTCAAGCCCTGTTACGGGAACGAAGTAGAGGCTCAGGCGGTCTTCAGCAGCTGAAGCAAAAGCCGGGGATTAAATCGGAGAAGCGGCTCGGCGTTAAGATGCCGGTGAACCGGTTCGATTTCGCCACAGCGACACCTGACGCCTGAAGTTGAGTGAGTGATCCGCGGGCCTTCGTTACTGAGCGATGATTGATTTCTGATAAGGGAGAATTGGATTCGCCCAGTATTTGTTGACTTGTTTCGTTTCGCGGATCGAGGACGCGATGCGCTTCTATTTTGAAACAGACGAGAAGCTACGCCAGCTTCGGACANNAATAGTGATCAGCGAGTTTTGGTGCCGGCGGGAGGAGTTGAACCTCCGACCTACGGATTATGAGACCGTCGCTCTAACCACCTGAGCTACACCGGCGCACTCAACAGAGTAGCATTTGCCACCCCGAACGAACAAGCTTGGCTACTTCACAATGACTGAATAGATGCGATCCAGATCTTCCTGAGAATAGTACTGGATCTCAATCCGGCCGGCAGCGCCTGAAGTGGGCACGAGTCGAACCTTAGTCCCCAGTGCCATTTCGAGTTCATCAAGCGCAGCCCGGACGTTGGGATCGATTTTAGGTGGGTTGTCCGTTTTCTCTTTTGGTGTTGTGGATGCCGGCTGCTCTGACAGCTTTTTTACCATCGCCTCGATCTCTCGAACTGATAATTTCCGTGCGATGATTTCGTCACACAAGCGTGACTGCTCTTGCTGGTTCTCCAAGTTGAGAAGTGCGCGCGCGTGGCCCACCGTAATGGTGCCGGACTTGAGTTCCTGTTGCGCTCGTTCACCGAGCCGCAGGAGCCGGAGAAAGTTGGTAACTGTGGAGCGTTCTTTGCCTGTGCGTTCAGCAATCTGTTCGTGACTCAGTCCATGGTGAGAGGCGAGGCGGTGGAAGGCCGTCGCAATTTCAATCGGGTTAAGATCCTCACGTTGGATATTCTCAATCAAGGAAAGTTCGAGCAGGCGGTCGCGATCAACGGTACGAACAAGGGCAGGAATTTCGGCAAGCCCCGCTAATCTGGCCGCGCGCCAACGACGTTCCCCGGCGATAATGCGATAGCGGTTGTCGCGGTCTCGGTAGACGACGATGGGTTGCAGGACACCATGAATGCGGATGGATTGCGAAAGCTCGCCAATCTTTTCGCTGTCGAAAACATCGCGCGGTTGTTCTTCACCCGGTTGGATTTGGTCGAGAGGAATGTTGTGAAATTCTTCGAAGTTTTCCGGCAGCGCCTGTTTCGTGGCTGGTTGCGCGTGCTGGGGTTGGGGGTCAGGAGTCGGCGCGGAGCGGGTGGGTAAAAGGGCGGAAAGCCCCTTACCCAACACTTTGCGCGGATTCCGTTCTGGCTCTTTGTGCATTAGCCAAAATTTCCTTTGCTAATTGAATGTATGCCTCGGCGCCCCGGGAGCGCGGGTCGTAGGCAAGAATTGTTTTACCGAAGCTGGGCGCTTCCGCTAGTTTAACGCTTCGCGGAATTACGGTTTGGAAGACTTGGGTACCAAAGAAGTCGCGGAGGTCAGTCTCTACTTGTCGCGTTAAGTTAGTTCGGTCGTCGTACATCGTCAAGAGAACACCCTCAATGCCAAGGTTCGGATTGAAGGCTTTCTTGGTTCGGTCGATGGTATCCATGAGCTGGGAGATACCTTCCAGTGCGAAGAACTCACATTGGATGGGGACAAGAACGGTGTCGGAAGCGACGAAGGCATTCAGGGTCAAGAGGTCCAACGCAGGGGGACAATCTATAAGGATGTAGTCGTATTTTTCTAAGAGTGAGGCGAGAGCAGTTTTCAATCGGCTTTCGCGCTCTTCCTGGTCGACAAGATCGAGGTTAGTGGCCACGAGGTTTTGGTCTGCTGGCAGGAGTGACATCCCAAATTCTGTGTCGGTTACAGCGTGCTCCGCTGGAGCCTGACGCAGAAGTACATCATATATAGTTCTGCGGTCTTCATGCTTCGAGACGCCGACGCCGCTCGTAGAATTACCTTGGGGATCGGAGTCAATCAATAATACGCGAAGTTCTGACGCTGCGAGTGCCGCAGCAAGATTGATGGCTGTCGTTGTCTTTCCGACACCACCTTTTTGATTAGCAATAGAGATTACGTGCGCCACAGTTCACGCAACAGACTACCACGTTTCACGTGAAACATTCACTTTAACTGTCGATCGTTGGGTTTCCCAAAACTTCATGTTTCACGTGAAACATGAGCGAGGGTCAAGTACACATCTAAAACCGAAACAGCCGCCGGAGTGACCCCCGGAATCCTGCCCGCTTGACCGAGCGTGACCGGTCTAACGCGCGTCAATTTTTGGCGAACTTCCGTAGACAAACCAGGAATATTCTCGTACGAAAAATCACCCGGAATCCGCCGACCTTCGGAGTCAACCATCCGACGGATCTGGCGATCCTGCTGTTGCAAATATCCTTCATACTTGGCTTCTGTTTCAACAGTTGCAAGCACACCATTGACCAAGGATTCTCCAAGTCTTGACGACATCCAAGACTCAAGCTGCACTGCCTTCGCCTCCGGACGGCGCAACCAAACTCTTAAAGTTGGGTTGTCAGTGGCTGCCTCTAGGCCCACAATCTCTGGAACCGCACTGGTTCGCGTCTTTTCAAGCAGATCCAGAATCCGAGCCTTCTGCTCCTGCTTCTTGGTGAACAGATTCCAGCGGGTGTTGCAGACGAGTCCNNGAGGTGAACATGCGATACGGCTCGTCTGCACCCTTGCTTACGAGATCGTCGATGAGGATTCCTAGGTATCCGGCATTTCGCGCCAATGTGGTTTGGGGAGTACCTTTCACCATGCAGGCGGCATTCAATCCAGCCATTAAACCCTGGCAACCAGCTTCCTCATATCCCGAGGTGCCATTTATCTGTCCGGCAAGGAAAAGCCCCCGGATGGACTTCGCTTCCAGCGTGC
>PMQB01000700.1 GCA_003169195.1 Bryobacterales bacterium | reverse complement strand
TCGAAGAACATATATATGAAAAGTTGATTGGCCCGAGATTGACAGCGCGGCAGGCGGCACTGCAAGAGGCGGGCGAGCAAGTTCTTTCTTTATGGAAAGCAGCGGGAGAGTTGAGCAAGTGGTTGAGTGGCTTGCTGAGCGACGCGCAAAAAACGAAGCGCATTCAATTTGATCAAGTGACCCGGCAATGGAGCGGCGAGCCGTTGTGTTTGCCGGAGCAAGTGTTGACTTGGGATGTTTGCGAGCCCGGGTGGCAAGCGGCGGTGCGTGTTTCGGGAATTGCCGACTCTCTTTGGAAGAACCCTGCGACGGGGCGATGGTGCGTGGTGGAGTACAAGCTGGGGCGCGGTGTGCGCGAGATTGACATAGCGCAGGTGTGTCTTTATCACGAGATGCTGGCTGGTTCCGGGATGGCGGATGCGAATGGAGCGGTGGCGCTGGTTGCGTTCAAGCCGGAACGGGAAGAAACGTTTTTTCAGAGCAGTGAGTTGACTGAAGTAACGGCGGTGCTGCGGCAACTGATTGGGAGTTTAGCTGGAGTGGCCGGCAATGAACGAGCGGCGGCGGATGCGCCTGAAGTGAGCGATGAGGCTTCGCGCGCGGGGCAGCGATTAGTTGATATTTACGCGCAGTATGGAGTAGGTGTGATGTTAATGGGCGATCCGATTGTGGGTCCATCGTTCATTCGGTATGGGGTGATGCCGCGCGGGCGAGTGAAGGTGAGTGAGATTCGCAATCGAGCAGATGAGTTGCAGGTGCATATGAATCTGGAAGCGCCACCGATGATTCATACGGATCGCGGACGGTTGGTGATTGATGTGAAACGCGCGAAGCCGGAAGTGGTGACGTTTCGATCTGTGATGGGTGGACGCCCTAAGCGTGTGCCGTTGGAGGGTTCGGCCAGTGTGCCACTGGGCGTGGATATTGAACGACGGTTGCAAAGTGTGGATCTTTCGCAAAATACTTGTCCGCATTTGTTAGTGGCCGGGACGGCGGGATCAGGCAAGAGCGAGTGGATGCGATCGGCGTTGGCGGGATTGTTGCTGGCGAACACGCCGGAGAGTTTGCAGTTGGTGTTGATTGATCCGAAGCGCAGTGCGTTTAACGGCATGGAAGGTTCAGCGTATCTGTATGAAGGATGGGATGTGTTGCATCCGGGTGATCGCCCGATTGCGGAAGTGCTGGACGTGTTGATTGAGGAGATGAACAGGCGGAACCTTTTGTTCAAGCAACAGGGTGCGGACGATTTGACTGATTATGTGATGAAGACAGGGAAGGCGCTGGCGCGAATTGTGCTGTTTTGCGATGAATACTTCGATTTGATTGCGGATAAGAAGACGCGGGCTGACATTGAAACGAGAGTGGCGCGGTTGGGGTCGAAAGGGCGATCATCAGGGATTCATTTAGTGATCGCGACGCAGTATCCCAAGGCGGATGTGGTTACAGGCGTTTTGAAGGCGAATCTTTCGGGGCGGGTGTGTCTGCGAATGACGGATGCGCGGCAATCGCAAGTTGTTTTGGGACAATCCGGAGCGGAGCAACTGCTAGGTAAAGGCGATTTTTTGTTCCAGGATATCGGCGAACCGAAGCGGTTGCAGGCAGTTTTTCTTCCAGAAGAAGAGCGGTTGCGACTGTTCAAGCGCAATGAGTACTAAAATGAGGGCGTGAGATCACTCTGTCTGGTACTTGTTTTAGGGTTGTCTGTTTTCGCGGGGCGCGAAGGAAACTTCACGATTCGCTTTGAGCCAAAAGCCATTCTGCAAACGGATGCGCAAATTCCGTTTGAGATTAAAGTGATGGACGACTTGAAGAAGCCGGTGCAGGATGCGAAGGTGACTTTGCAGATTGAGACGGCGGAACACAAGCATGTGACGGTGTTCAAAGCGCCGGCGGTGGCGAACGGTGTGTACTTAGCGAAACCGATTTTTCCGGAAGCGGGCGTTTGGAGCGTGTATGTGGAAGTGCACCGGAACGATGAGATGAGTGCGCGGATATTGGAGTATACCGTTCCGAAGTAGAGTTCGGTCCGAAAATTAGGGGACACGCCTGCTTGGTTTGTTATGGGGGAAGTGTTCGCGGTGCCCGGAGTGTCCCCCAATTTTCGCGAGCTAAACAGACGCGGCGATTTTGCCGGCTAGGGGGCTGCTGGCGACGGCGTAATCGCGGCGGGGCATACGGCCGGCGAGGAAGGCGGCGCGACCGGCTTCCACAGCGAGTTTCATAGCGAGAGCCATACGTTCGGAGTCTTCGGCTTCGGCGATGGCGGTGTTGAGTAAGACGCCATCATAACCGAGTTCGAGGGCGATGGCGGCATCGGACGCGGTTCCCACGCCTGCATCGACAATCAGCGGAACATCGGTAATTGCTTCGCGCAAGATTTTCAGATTCGTCACATTTTGAATCCCAAGACCAGAGCCGATTGGTGCAGCCAGAGGCATGACCGCCGATGCACCAGCGTCGATGAGTTTGCGGGCGTTGACGAGATCGTCGGTGGTGTAGGGAAGGACGATGAAACCTTCTTTGACGAGCGTGCGCGTGGCTTCGAGGAGACCTTCGTTGTCGGGAAACAAGGTTTTTTGATCGCCGATGACTTCGAGTTTGATCCAGTTCGAAAGGCCGACTTCCTGAGCCAGGCGGGCGGTGCGGATGGCTTCTTCGGCGGTGTAACAGGCCGCGGTGTTGGGGAGGATGTGGATCTTGGAGCGGTCGATGAAATCGAGTTCGGATTCCTTGGTGCGGTCGGTAAGGTTCACGCGGCGGACGGCGAGGGTGACCATTTCGGTAGCGGCGGCGGCATGACAGCGTGCCATGAGTTGTTTGCTGCGGTACTTACCGGTCCCGACGAAGAGGCGGGAATGGAAGGTGCGGCCGGCGATGGTGAGGACGTCTTGCATAGTTTCATTATCGCCGTGGCGGATTGAGGGAGCGATGTGAGCGGATCTGAAAAAACGAACCCAACTGCGAGGCGATGGGGCGAGCTGAAAAACGAACCCAAGGGCGGAGAAGGGAAGCGCGAAAGGGGATTTTCGCGGCGCAGGGGAAAGGCAAAAATTGGGGGAACAGGGGGCGAAAGCTGGGGTAATATTTGGAGTCTATT
>PMQB01000625.1 GCA_003169195.1 Bryobacterales bacterium | reverse complement strand
CCCTTCCGCAGTGCTCCACAAGAGTTTTATTTTCAAATGCTTGCGATTTCTTTTCTATGACTAGGCGAGATTGCCTCACCCTGGGGACCGCGCTATTTTCGGCTGCTTGTACCCCTACAAAACGAACGGGCTATTTAGGCTATGCGCTCATCTCCACCTCCGGCGAGAACTCGCTGGCTGTGGTTGACCTCGCCACCTTTCGCCTTCTCAAAACTATCCCGTTGGGCGCTCCGCCCACGGCGGTGATACCCGCTGCTTCTGCTCGCCAGAATTATGTGTTGACCCCGTCTACGGATAGTGTGCATGTTCTGGACCGAAATCTCTCTCTTACTTCCTNNCCCGCCCCTCCCGCGAACTCATCCAAGCCGATCCCGTATCCCTGCGCGTCCTTCACCGTGCTAAGTTGAGCGCCGAACCGCTCTCTTTCGACGTCTCCGCCGCAGGTTTTGTGGCTGTCTCCACCGGCCCACAGGGCACCATAGAGCTTCTCCGCCCAGCCAGTGGCCTCCACAAGGTGATTGAGGTCGGCGGCCCCATCGGCAGCGTACGCTTTCGCGGTGACGGCCAAATGCTGCTCGTCGCCCGCACCGACGAACGCTCCATCCTCGCCATCGACGTCGCCACCCAGCAGATCGTCGCCGAACTGCCCCTCGCCATGCAACCCGACCACCTTTGCTTCAACGCCGATCAGGGACAACTCTTCGTAACCGGCAAAGGCATGGACGGCGTCGCCATCGTCTTCCCCTACAAAACGATGGAAGTGGACCAAACCGTGCTCGCCGCCCGCAATCCTGGCGTCATGGCCGCCTCCGACACACCTGACTACCTCTTCATCGCCAGTTCCAACGGTTCCGACGTAAGCATCTTAAACATCGACACGCGCAAACTCATCGGCGTCGTCGACGTGGGCGGCCAATCCGAGTTCATCGCCATCACCCCCGACAACCGCTTCGCCTTGGTCCTGAACAAAACCGCCGGCACCATGGCCGTGATTCACATCCCCACCATTCGCACCAACCGCGCCAAAAACGGCGTCTCTCTGTTCACCTTGGTTGACGTAGGCACGAAGCCCGTCCACGTAGCCGTCATGCCCCTCGCCTAGTGAGGCGGCATAGTCCGCGGCTGTGCCGTCGCGAGCTTAGCGCCTACCGCCAAACACTTCCTTCAGCAACGGCCTCACTTGTGCAGCCGGGTTAGTTCTAATCTTCTTCTCTTCTTCACCCAACACCAAAAACAAACCATCCAGGCTCTTCGTCACCACATAGCCGTTGATATCAAACATCTCTTTTTTCGCGAAAGGCACCGATTCAAACTGTTTCGTCAGCGCTTGATATTGCTGCACCACGCCCACCTGGCTCATGCTCGATTCCACTACCGGCTGAAACGCCTCACGCAAAGCACCGGAGGTCTTCTGTTTGAAATAATCCGTCGCCGCCGTGTCGCCGCCTGCCAAATACCGCGTGCGTCTTCAAACGACATCCCCGTAATCGCATTCAGAAAAATATTGCGCGCACCCGGCGCTGCTTTCTCCGCCGCTCGATTCATGGCCATCACAAACGAATCGATTCCCGGCCCCTTGCCCATCATCCGCAAGCCTTTCTCCAGCCCGCGCAGCTTCTCCGACATAAGGATTTTAATCGCTGCATTCGCGAAATAACCGTCCGTTACACCCACCCGCGAAACCGTAATCTTGGTTCCTACCTCCAGCGCCTGCTTCAAGCCGGAAGCAATCTGCGGCGTCTCTCCTGGCTTGGACTTACCCAGACCTTTCATAATCTGGTCAAGCTGCGCTTGCACCGGCCGAGCCGCGCCAAGCAGTACAAACAACACAATGGCGGTCAAACGCATGGCCAAACTATACAACAAAATATTCGATTTCACGCGGCAGTGACATAGGTCCGCGCCGGCTTTCGCGACCGTGGTCTGTTCCGAATGACAATCTCCACGTCACACCCTAGCGCATTCAAGAAGTGCAAGAGTCGCTCTACCGAAAACCCCGCCAGACGGTAATTCGCTAACGCAGAAATCTTCGGCTGGCTGATCCCGAGTTGCCGCGCCGCTTCCACCTGCGACAGTCGCCGCTTGTCTAGCAGCTGATTGATAGCAAAGGCAAGCCGCATCTGGGTCTTTCGCTCATCGGCATTGGCCAATTCAAGATCGGCAAAAACATTTCCCGAACTTGGAGTGATCGTGTTGCGCGCTTCATTCCTCGGTATAGCCATGACGTTCTTCATAATCCTTTCGTGCTTGCCTGAGGCGTTCGGCGATAAGTCTAATATCCGAGTGGGTCGTCTTAATCCCTTTGGCTGCTTTCTTCTGGAAAGCATGCAACACATAAACAGCCTCTTCAAAACGAACCGTGTACACCGCTCGCCATGTGTCACCGGCGTGATTCGCAACAACTTCCATAACTCCGCCTCCCTCTCCCTTCCACGGCTTGACAGACCCGTGCTTACCGCCAAACTGCGCTACACTGAGCGCAATTCCGACATAATCTCTTACCGCGTCCGGGAAACTGAGCAGATCCCTCTTCGCCGAGCCAACCCAGTACAAGGGCTTTTCGCCCGGCACGAGCCGCTCTCGCGCCATCTATCCCAATTCTAGGATAGGAAGTTCTGCAAGATCAACAAACCCCCGCCTCCCCAACCAAGTAAAATAAGGAGACGGCGTTTTCGTGAGGGTAACGCCGCATCCGTACCACCCACCGCAATGCCGAAAAAACTCTGGAAAGTCCACGTGCCGCTCAAGATCAGATACCCGGGTACCCGTGCCTCTGAAATGGCAGCCGTCGACGAAATTTTAGAAGAGCGCGCCGAGCCAGGAACCGCCGATAGCGCCGCCGAAGTGCGCGTCTATCGCCTCCACAAAGAACACAACGATTTTCAGAGCTTCATCGCCTTGCGCTCTGAACTCGACGCCAGCGCCAAAGCCGTTTCCGAATCGGGTGACTAGGTCGGCTCAGTCTCATCGCGATGATTGAGTAGGAGAAGAATTACCCCTAGTCCAAGCGCCACCAACGTTCCGTTCCACAATTAAGTACGATGGACATATGAACGTCGCTGTCGAATGCCCAAAGTTGTGGAAACTTGCCGTACATGTCTTCGGCGATGAAGAAAAGGCCACGGTTTGGCTTCATACCCGATTGTCCGAATTGGAAGACAAAACTCCATCAGAAGTCTTGGCGAAATCACCAGAATCGCTGGAAGTTGAGGCGATTCTCGAACGAATTGAGTACGGCGTCTTCAATTGATTAAAATTTTCCGACTCTTTCGGCCCGGTCGCAATCCCGGAGATGCAACCGGAGCATGCAAATGGGGCGGTCGCTGGAACAGCCCGGGAACAGCCGTACTGTACACTTCTTCTTCCTTAGCCTTGGCCTGTTTGGAAATCTTGGTCCACATACGTGACATCAACATGTTCCCGACCTTATCTATTCTTCGTTATCTCTTCCCGAAGAGTGGATTGAACCCTTGGAAGGTTCCGCCTCGTGGAAGCAGGCACGAATCGAGTCCAGAATTCTATCCCGCGAAGTCGGAGATCTGTGGATACAGCACCGCACAAAGTCCAATGCCATCAAGTTCCTGCCGCTGGAGCGATTGGGCAGAGGAAGCGAACCAAGGCTTCCGGTACTTGAGGTGCCATCCGTTATCATTCCGCAGGAATCAAACTATCTAGTCGATCCTGACAGCGCCGAAATTCAGGCGCTTGTTTGGGGCGAACCAAAGCCGTTTCGCCTCGATCCCCGCCTACTTGACCTAGGTCTCCGCGAAAAGTGAAGAGCTAAAAGGCTCAAGCCCCCCAGGGCTTCGCCTCTAAAATCCCCTTATACCCGTTCTTCATCCGCTCTTCAATAATCGCCCAAACCTTCGGGTCGCAGCCCTTCCACTCCGCCACCGCCCGATTCCCCAAATACGGCAAATCCGCTACGCCCGCCTTGCTCGAAAAGAACCCGCCCACCACCATCGAGCGAAACTGATTAAAAAACGCTACCCACTGCGAATCGTCCTTCGCCGCCTTCGCCGGATAAGCAATCCTGTCCAGCAACTGCTTCTGCTGATCCACCGACGCGCTCACAAAATTCTTCTCAAACAACTTGCTCGATTCCCGGTCCAGCCACATCAGCCCACCGAAAACCTCCGCGCGCAGATTCATGTTCCCGTCCTGCTCCGTGCGGAACTGAATCCAATCATCCAGAAACTCCGGAACCCCAGCCTGCGACGCGCCCACACTCCGTTCATCCGCCGGAATAATCAAATCGCAAAGCACATTGACCGTCTGCCACTGATGATCGTCAAACGTCTGCCGCTTGTAAGGCCCCTTCATCGTCGGGTCTGCGGCCGCTGCCATGTGCATGTGCGCATGCTCGCCGCTCGTCACCGCAGCCACTGCCGGCACCGCGCCCAGAATCTGGAACATATCGCGCCGGCTGACGCCACCATTTTCCGCTTGCTTGTTGTCTGCCATGGTCTTATACCTTCACATTCAGTTTCTTGACTTGATCCGCAATGTAGTCCGACGTCCGCCAGCCCAACGCCGTAATGCTCAACGTCGGATTCTTATCCGCATTGCTCACAAATGGCGCAGCGTCCGTAATGAACAAGTTCTTCACATCCCACGCCTGGCAATACTGGTTCAACACAGACGTCTTCGGGTCGCTCCCCATCTTCGTCGCGCCCACTTCGTGAATAATTTCGCCGCCGCGTGCAATCCCCCAGTTGTTCTCAGGCCCTGACTTGTGCGTCACCGTCCCGCCCATCGCTTCAATGATCTGCTGGAACGTCTCCTGCATGTGCTTCGCCTGCAGAATTTCGTCTTGGCTCCATTTAAAGTGGAAGCGCAACACCGGAATGCCCCATTGGTCCACCACATGCGGATCAATCTCGCAATAGCTGTCTTCGTTCGGAATCATCTCACCGCGGCCAGAGAAGTGCACCTCGCACCCATACAGCTTGCGTAGATTGTTCTTCATCTCCACGCCATAGCCGCCGCCCAGGAATTGCGTCGGATAACCGCCCAACGCGCCCGCACCGGGCATACCGCGTCCGCCGCCAATTTCAATGTGATAGCCACGGGCAAACGGCATCTTGTTCGCNNTCCATCACATACTTGCCCACCAACCCAGTCGAATTCGCAATACCGTTCGGAAACAGGTTGCTCTTCGAATTCAGCATGATGCGCGCCGTCTCGCAGCAACTCGCTGCCAGCACCACAATCTTGCCCCGCACCGTCTCTTCCGTGCGCGTCTTCTTATCTACATATGAAACGCCTGTCGCATTGCCATCCGGGCCCACCATCACTTCGCGCACCATCGCGCCCGTGCGCACTTCCAAATTGCCCGTCTTCAGCGCCGGCTTAATATGCACGCCTGGCGAATTGAAGTTGGCGTTTGCACTGCACGACCGTCCACACTGCGCGCAATAGTGGCACGCCGGACGCCCATTCAACGGCTTCGTCAGAATCGCCAAACGCGAAGGAATACAGGGAATCCGCAACCTATCCGAAGCAGACTTAATCAGCCGCTCATAAGCGCGCGGTGCCGGCGCCGGTTGAAATTTGCCATCCGGCGTATTTTCCAAACCTTCCTGCGAACCAAACACACCAATCAACTCTTCCGCTTTGTCGTAGTAAGGCGCTAAATCGTCATAACTGATCGGCCAATCGAATCCTTTGCCGTCGCGGCTATACGGCTTGAAATCATACGGCCCCATGCGCAGCGAAATGCGCCCATAGTGATTGGTGCGGCCGCCCAGCATGCGCGCGCGCCACCACATAAAATCGCTGCCCGGCGCCTTCGTATACGGCTCGCCCGGCACTTCCCATCCGCCCACCGTCGTCGCATCAAACGCGCCCCACGGCCGGTATTGCGTACCCGCACCGCGATGCGGCACTTGATACGGCCACTGGAACATCTTGGCGTCTTTTTCGCAGTCGAACCATTCCCCGGCTTCGAGCATGCAGATCTTCGCGCCCGCCATCGACAGTACGTGCGCCGCGACGCCACCGCCCGCGCCTGACCCGACAATCACCACATCATACGTTTTAGGAGCAGCTTTCACTTGGGCCATGTGTTTATAGATTTATCAGATTGTAGTTTAGAAAGATAAAAAGAAAACTCCCGCGCCCGAGAATCAACTCGCGCGCGGGAGATTTACCGAACGAGCGCCTTAGAAATTAAAGCGCAACCCAAGCTGCAAGGTACGCTGCAACCCGGTTTTGCCGGTGATCATGCCGAACTGCGAAGAGGTCGGGTTCAACTGCGGTCCACTCCAATTCGGGTGATTAATGAAATCGTACGCTTCTGCGCGGAATTCAAAGTAATCACTCTCCTTGACAACGAACCTCTTGAACATCGACACATTCCAATCCTGAATCCCAGGACCGTAAATGCTGCCCCTCACACCAGGCTGCAAGTTAAAGGTGCCCAGCGTCGGCTTAGTGAAAATCGGCGTACCATTGGGGTTATTCACCGAGAACCATGTCGGGTTCACAGTATTGTTCGTCGACACCGATCCGGCAAAACCGCCCGTAATGGTCGGCGTACCGTTTTCTACCCAGAACTGACCTGTCGCCGTACAACCCAAGCTGCCCAAATCCGTCGACGTCACCCCTGCGAAATCTTGATTCGATCCCACATTACAAGGAGTGCCCGTCTGGAATTGTGTTTGACCAACAATGTCCCAACCGCCCAAAAGCTTGCCGGTCAAAGTCTTCTGATCCTTGAAGAACGGCAGGTGGTACTGGTAGTTGATGATCACGATGTGGCGCGTATCATATTCCGAAGGTCCCCACATGTTGCTTGTGTTGTAGGTATCCGGAACGATGTCTCGATAGTTCGAGCCGTTGTCGTAGCTTGATGAAAAGGTATAGCTCAAGCCAAACATGAAGCCGTTCGCATAGCGCCGAGTCCATGAAAGTTGTAGCCCGTTGTAAATCGAATTGACCGTGCTCTCTTCTTCCTGGATGGCCGCATAGCCCTTAAACGGACGCAGCGAGTTGACGTTCACACCAGCAGCTAGCGCATTGGGTTGCGTTGTCCCCGCTTGCACCTGATTGATGTCGTAAACCTGCCACGCATGATAGCCGCGGTGTCCAACGTAGGCAACAGACAAAACCGATTTCAGCGGCATCTGCGCTTCCATGGTGATGTTCCAGTTCCACGCTGTCGGCTGTTTCAGATTCGGATTCAGCGTAGTAGCGGTAATGGGTGGCGCGGTGGTGGATGACAAAGAAGCACCTGGATTATCCACCTTCACGCTGTTTACCGTCACAAAAGGTTGGAACGGTGAGTTGCCGCCCGGAAACACGTTATCCAATAACGGCATCGCGGTCGTGAATTCGCCAGCGCCGGCGCGTAACACTAGCTTATCGTTGAATTGATAAGCGAACCCAACACGCGGTTGCGCCAAGTTCGTCGGCTTAATATAGCTCTGTCTCAGGCTCGGATTGAACAGACCAGAACACGATGCGCCATCGCAAATGTTCTGGCTGGCCGCTCCTACGCGCCCCAATGCCGAACTCGGGAAACCGCTCAACCCTGGAATCACCATCCCGTTATAAGGATTGCCCGTCCCCAGCACAACGTTGCCAGCCGAATTGATAGTAACGGCCTGCGCCGGATTATAAAGCGCGCCATCAAAGTAATCAGCGTTTCCCCAAAGCGGGTGGAAGCCAATCACCGTAGTCATCCGCAATCCGTAATCGATATGCAGCTTTGAATTCACTTTCCATGAATCTTGCGCAAACTCCTCGTACAGCGGCCGCCGCCAAATCGTTAGTGCTCGCGGACCGATTTCCGTATAGCTATCGGCATTTCCCAACACTAGATTCGCGATGGCAGCGCCGGAAGTGATCCCTCCCGTGCCCGCATCCGAGAAAGTAAAGTTGCCATTTTGATTGTTAGCCCCGCCCGGAACGGTCGAGACGTTAATCTGATCGCCATCGTTCTCTCCGGCATATTCATAGAACACGCCGAACTTAAACGTGTGGTTGCCCCAAACTTTTGTCAAACTGTCTGAAATCGTAAAAATCGGACCAGAGGAGTGAGACGGATAGGGACCAGCAGCCAAGTTGTAGAAGTTGTCACCAACCGTGATCGACGGAATCTTGTTCGGAATATCTTTCGCGGGGAAAAGGTAAGGATAGGTAATCGGCAGCGCCAAATTCTGACGATTGAACCCAATGTCCGTCGTATCCACCGGAATGTAAACATCGTCCAAGCTATAGGTCGCGCGCAGTTCGTTCACCAACGTTGGATTGATCGTGTACGTCCAAGCCGCTGTGTTGGTTTGGTTGGGCCGATTGAAAAATTTCTGTGTGTAATTCGTTCCCTGATCAAAGGGATCAAATTCGTTGTACGCAAGTCCCGAGCGCCTCAGTTCAATATGATTGTTGTTGCTCGGAATAATATCCAAGTTCCAAATATCTTTGCGCTGATTTTCTGGCTGAGCCGCCTGTGCAATCCAGTTCTGCGTGCCGTTCATATAACCCGGGGTCGCCGTCGGATATGCATTCAGAATCGCCAACCCATTCGGGCTGATCGAACTCACCGGAATGATGTTGCCTTGGATCGCTGTACAGGTGGAACCGGCCACCGGCGTATAACTGCTCGTCAATTTGCAGTTGGCACTCGGAAAATAAAGCTGGCGTCCACCGGAGATCCAGGGGTTCGTACTCGATAGCAACTCACTGAAGTTACCCGTCCGCATTAGGTTCGTCGGTACGGCCTGCGTCTGCGTTTGCGTATTCCGGTATTTGATCCAATCCTGCGCCACGAAGAAAAACAGTTTGTCGCGCAGTTTTTCAAATTTTCCAGGAATCGCCGCCGGTCCACCAACCGTGTAACCAAAATTGTTGAAGCGAAACGGTGACGCAAAGTTCGTGGTCGGGCTCAGATTGCGTCCCCAGGTATTTGCGTTCAAATCGGAATTGCGGAAATACTCGTACGCACTGCCGTGGAAATCGTGCGTGCCGCTTTTCGTTACCATCCGGATCTGCCCGCCCGCCGCCTGCCCATATTCAGCGGCATAATCGGCCGTCAACACTTGAATTTCCGCCGTGGCATCAACATCGCCAACACCGATCACCGCACCATTGGCGCGCGTGCGCATCGCTGGAGCACCGTCAACCGTGACCAACGTATCCTGCGAGCGTGTCCCGTTCACAGCGAACGGGTTGCCGCCCAATCCAGTTCCGTTAAAGTCACCCAACGTTCCACCGCTCCGAACGCCTGGCAACAACTGCGCCGAATAAAGCGGGCTGCGTCCATTGAGCTCTTGATCTTGAATCTGCTTGCCGTTGACTTCTGACTGTACCGCGCTTGATTCCGTCTGCAGCACTTCCGCCGTAGAAGAAACCTCAACCGTTTCAGTCGTTTGGCCCACTTGCAGGTTGCCGTCTAACTCAATCGTCGAGTTCGCTTCCAGCCGGTTCTGTCTGCTCACAAACTGCTTGAAGCCCGGCGCCTCCGCCGTCAGGCTATACAAACCCGGAAGAAGACTGGGAACCGTATAGTGTCCCGACGCGTCTGTCGTAACAGCGTGCGATTCACCCGTCGCCTCGCTCTTCACCACTACCTTCGCGGACGGAACAACGGCCCCCGAAGGATCTTTCACGAAACCTGTGATCGTTCCCACGTCCGACTGCGCGAATGCCGCAGTGCAGACGAAAAATGTAAATATTAAGAATTTGCAAACGTGTGCAAACTGCTTTGAAATTTTGTTGCTCATAGAATCCTCGGACATAGAGATAACAACACACCCCTGTGTTTTGAAACGTTAAAAACGTTACCTCAGTCAGTATATTCCTGCCCATCCCACGCTGCAATGACAAGACGGTGAAAAATGCGATTGGCCGGACTACCTTGTGAAGAAATAGTTTGAAAACTTTCGACTTTCGGTATCAAGATGGAACGTGTTTCGGTCTCAATGAATTTAACCCTGAGTCTCGATTCTGCAACTGAAAAAGATCTGCGCGAGCGCGCCCAGATCGCGGCGTCAAACGCTGGCTTGAGGCTACCAACCGCCAGACTCAGTTACCCGCAATACACGCGATTTTGAAGACATTGCTCTCACCCCATAAAACACTAGGGAGCCGCTCGCCGAGAGCACGCTCAACTCTTAGCGCGTACTCTCAGGCTCGTCTGTATCGTCAACGCTACGGCACATACTGCGCCAAATACCGCTTCGCCATCACAAAACCCATCTTGAAGTCTTCCGAAAAATCAGGCCCTGGGTTATTGTCTCCCCCATACAGCGGATCTTCCTGCTCAATCGACATGCCGCCTTTATACCCCACATCCTGCAGCACGCTGAAAAATTCCCGCCAGTTAATCGACCCCATCCCCGGAATCCGATACCGCCACCACTGCACATGGTTCTCGTTATAAATCCCCGTCGACCGCAGCACCGGCCACAAAATCTCCGTGTCCTTCAAATGCACGTCGTAAATCTTATCCACAAAATCCCGCGCCGTTTGAATCGGATCCATAAACTGCCGCACAAGATGCGAAGGGTCATACTGCAAGCCCACATAGGGCGAATCGCCAAAGCCCTTAAACAAAGCCGAAAATCCCGCCGGGACCATGGTCGTCAACCAGGCCTTTCAGCACAAGTTCTTTCCCACGGGAGGAGATCCGGTCGGCGCCCATATCGACGATGCTCCAAAGGCGGAATTGAAGAGCGGCATTGTTGGGGTCGTGACCAACGTCCGCCAAGCCCTCCGCGAGCCGCAAATGGCGGAAATGGACTGGCTTATGGACGAGATCGATCCCAAGGACCGGATGCAAAACCTGAACAGCATGGCGCTGATTGTCCGTTCCAATGGCGACCTCAGCGCGCTTGTGCCTGCGCTCCGCAATGCCATCCATGAGGTCGATCCAACCGTGCCCTTCAAGGCTCGGGAAACGATGAGTGGCGTCGTCAGCGAAAGCCTCACGCTCGATCGGCTTGAAGGATGGCTGTTCGGCATTTTCGCGGCTCTCGCCCTGCTGCTCGCCGTCGTCGGCATCTTCGGCGCGATCGCGCTGGCCATCGGCGCGGCCGCGTAGTGGATCGAAGAGCCGCTGCGTCCCGCGCGAGGCGCGTGGCTCGACGCCGTGGCCGCAGCGCACGAGGCGCTCCTGCGCACGGATCCCGACGAGGCCGTCCGCGAGGCGCTCGTCGCTCTTCGCGCCCCCGCGGGCCTCGATTTCGCCTCGCCGGCGACCTTCATCCGCACCGGCACGCGCGCCACCGTGGTCGACGCCGCCGGCTTGAAACTCGCCGTCGCCGGCGATCTCGAATCGGGCGACGCGGCTCGATCCCGCGAGGCGGGTCGGGACTGGTATCGGCGCTTCCTCGCCGTGGACAGCACACACCTGCCGCAGCAGTCTACCGCCGCCGATCGGCTCGAATCTGCCAGCGTCGGCCATGCGCTCGCCGGACACCCCGATGCCGAGTGGCTGCGGATCGGCGACGGGCCGGGTGCCGTGCTGTCCGCCGCCGCGCCGATGCTGATTGCGCAGCAGCCGCGCGGCGCGGTGGTGCTCGAGCAGGCCGGCGATCAGTTGGTCGGCCTGCGGGATCAGGCGCTCGCGCGCCTGTTCGATCTCACCCTGCTGGCCACGGGAGTGGTGGTCGCCTTCGCCTTCGGCTTCGCCACCTGGATAGGCGTGCGCATTCGCCGCCTGGGCGCCGCGGCCGAATCGGCCGTGACCAGCGACGGCCGGATCCGCCTGCAAATGCCCGAGTCCGCGCGCGCCGACGAGATCGGTGCCCTGTCGCGCAGCTTCGAGCGGCTGCTTGCGCGTCTCGACGAACACACCCGCTATTTGCGCACACTCGTCGGCAAGCTCTCCCATGAGCTGCGCACGCCGCTCACTTCGATACGCGCCGCGGCCACAACCCTGCTCGAAGCCGAGGGCCTCGACGAAGCCGGCCGCCTCGACATGGTCGCGATTGTTGTTGAGGAAGCGGCC
>PMQB01000228.1 GCA_003169195.1 Bryobacterales bacterium | reverse complement strand
CCACTATCAATCGATTCCACTGCCATCGCGACCGCCGACTTTAAATCAATCGCTTTGCGCGATACAAACAGCGCAGCCGCCGCATTCGCAACTACGATGTCGCGCTTGGGCCCGGGTTCGCCTTCCAGAATGCCGCGAATAATCGTTGCATTAGTTTCGCTATCGCCGCCCTGCAAGTCTTCTAACGTCGCTTCCGCCACGCCAAAATCGGCAGGCTGCCACCGCCCTTTCTGCACGCCGTTCTCTTCCACCTGGAAAACGGTTGTCGGCCCCGTGGTCGAAATCTCGTCCAGCCCATCGGCCCCGTGTACCACAAACGCGCGGTCGATACCCATCCTGGCCAGCGCCATCGCCATGAGTTCAGCAGCGCGCACGGAAAATGCGCCGATCAACTGGACTCGAGCGCGCACAGGGTTGGTCAGCGGCCCCAACAAATTAAATATCGTTCGACCCTTCAAAAGCAGCCGGGCTTCTTGCGCATGCTTCACCGCCGGATGCAACAGCGGTGCGTAAAGAAACCCAATACCCGTTTCGCGAATGCAATCCGCCACTTGGTCCGCAGGCAAGGTCACTGAAATGCCCAAGGCCTCCAGCACATCGGCACTGCCGCATTGACTGGTGATTTTGCGGTTGCCATGTTTCGCCACACGCTGCCCCGTCCCCGCCACCACGAACGCCGTAGCCGTCGAAACATTAAAGGTATTGGTTCCCGAGCCACCGGTGCCGCATGTGTCAATCACCGGATTATCTTCCTGCTGCAAATCCACCGCGTGCGCCATTTCCCGCATGGCGGAAGCAAAGCCCACCAACTCGGCCACGGTCTCGCCCTTGCGGCGAAGATGCTGCAACACGGCAGCAATTCCTTCGGTGTCCATGCTCCCGGAAAGCATGCGGCGCATCAGGTCGTGTGCCTCCGCTTGCGTCAAATGCACGGAGTTACGAAACGGAAGATGAGACATAGCTGAACTATTCATTCGATCACTGGCACGTAGCGTAGAGACGAGGCCGCCAACAACAAGCCCCGGTCGTCAAGCGCTGCGGTTCCAAAGCGGCTGCACCGAAAACGAAGAAACTCCTCCAGGAAAAAAGCAGAAAACCGGTGGTCGCTCACCGTGCGGCCCTTCCAAGCAACTCTCCTATTCGAAAATCGAAGCGGTGACTCTTCCCCTAAAAGCTACCACCACACGGATCGCCTCAAACCGTTACCCGCTTGGCCGTCGGCAAACCCCAGATAATCGGGCGTGTGCACACATCCGCGCCCTCTCTACAAGATAGCGCGTAGGCGCCCCCACTTTTCTTTCTCATATAGTACATACAATAGACACAACCATGAAGCTTGCCCGTGTTTGCTCCCTCGCTATCATCGTGCCGATCTTGACGCCCTTTCTTGCCAGCGCCCAAGACTGGCCCGCGTACGGCGGCGGCTTAGAAGAAATTCGCTATTCGAAACTCAAACAGATCAACCGCAAGAACGCTGCCCAATTGCAAGTGGCCTGGACCTTCGACACCGGCGACGCCTTCAACGGCTCCGAATTCCAATGTAATCCTCTCATCGTGAACGGCGTACTCTATGCCACCACGCCAAAATCGAACGTCGTAGCGCTCGATGCAGCCACCGGCAATCTCAAGTGGCGCTATGAGCCGGGCGAAGGCGCAAAAGTCATCGGCAAATTACGCAATCGCGGCTTGACATATTGGTCGGAAGGCGTGGAGGCCCGCATCTTCGCCGGTTGGCGGCAGTACCTTTATTCCATCGACGCCAACACCGGCAAACCTGATATGAAGTTTGGCGATAACGGCCGCATTGATCTACGTAACGATCTGGGCCGCGAACCCAAGGACATGGTAGGCCTCACAACCCCCGGCATGATCTACCAAGACATGCTCATCATCGGCAGTCTCTTAAGTGAAACGCTCCCCACGGCTCCTGGCGACATCCGTGCCTACGACGTCCACACCGGCAAATTGCGCTGGTCGTTCCACACCATCCCGCATCCCGGCGAATTCGGCTACGAGACTTGGCCGAAGGACGCCTGGACCTATAGCGGCGCAGCCAACGACTGGACCGGGCTCGCCATAGATCAAAAACGCGGACTCGTCTTCGTGCCCACCGGCTCAGCCGCCTTCGATTTCTACGGCGCCAATCGCGTTGGCGATAATTTGTTCGCCGATTCACTCATCGCGCTCGATGCCAAAACCGGCAAACGTGTTTGGCATTTCCAGGAAGTACATCACGATATCTGGGATCGCGATCTGCCCTCCCCCCCTAGCCTGGTAACCATCAAACACGATGGCAAAATGATCGACGCCATCGCACAAACAACCAAATCCGGTTACGTCTACGTCTTTGATCGCGAAACCGGCAAGCCGCTCTTTCCGATTGAAGAACGTCCGGTGCCCGCCTCTGATCTGCCCGGCGAAGTCGCCGCCGGAACACAACCTTTCCCCACACGGCCGGCGCCCTTTGCCCGCCAAGGGCTGACGGAAGACTTACTCACCGATCGCACCTCCGCAGCGCATGAAGCAGCACTAGCGCGCTTCAAGCAAATCCGCAGTGCCGGCCAGTTTGTACCCGCCAGCGAGCAAGGCACAGTCATTTTCCCCGGCTTCGATGGCGGAGCCGAATGGGGCGGCAGTGCCTTCGATCCCGAAACCGGCGTGCTCTATGTGAACGCCAACGAAATGGCTTGGATCTTGCGCATGGTAGAGCAGCACGATACCGCCAGCGCTTCCGGCAAAGAGCTATACATGAAAAACTGCTCCTCTTGCCATCGCCCTGATCTCGCGGGCGGCCCACCCGAATTTCCGTCGCTCCAAGGACTGAAGACCAAGTATTCCGAAAGCGACATCGTCGCCCTGGTAAATCGGGGCAGCGGCCGCATGCCTTCCTTCGCCAGCCTTGGCGGTCCCGCCGTACAAGCCATTACCAGCTATGTCCGAAACGGCGAAGATGTGAAGATCAAATCGGCTGTGGCCTCACAGTTCTTCATGAAGTACCTGAACGACGGCTACAACCGCTTTCTCGATCCCGACGGCTATCCCGCTATCAAACCACCTTGGGGAACGCTCAACGCCATCAATCTAAACACCGGCGAATACGCCTGGAAAATTCCCTTCGGTGAATATCCCGCGCTCGCCGAAGCAGGCATGCATAACACCGGTAGCGAAAACTACGGCGGCCCTGTGGTGACGGCAGGCGGCGTGCTCTTCATTGGCGCCACCAGCTACGACAAAAAATTTCACGTCTTCGATAAAGCCACCGGCAAGCTTCTTTGGGAAACCACTCTGCCCGCTGCGGGCAATGCCACACCCGCCACCTACGAAGTGAACGGCCGCCAGTTCGTCGTCATCGCTGCGGGCGGCGGCAAATCGAAAGATCCTTCAGGCGGAAAGATCGTAGCTTTCGCACTGCCATCTCGCTCCAAGTAAGCGCGACTACCATGGTGTTATGTACGACCTAAAGAATCTCGCCAAACTAAAGACGTTAGACGCCAACGCTCCCGATGCCATGAAAGCTTTCTGGGCTTTTGACAAAGCCGCCATGGCGGATGGCGCGATTCCTGGTAAATACAAAGAACTGATCGCTGTCGCAGTGGCGTTAACGACCCAATGTCCCTACTGCATCGATATTCATTCCAAAAAGGCCCGCGAAGCAGGCGCTTCCGAGCAAGAGATGGCAGAAGTCATCACCGTAGCTGCCGCGCTTCGGGCCGGCGCAGCTATCACTCACGGCACGCACGCTATTGCATGAGGCGGGTCCTCCTTTCTTGGAGCAGTGGCAAAGATAGCGCCTGGGCGCTGCACTTGCTCAGGCAAATGCCCGACGTGCAGGTGGTTGCTCTCGTCACGTCGTTTAACCACTCGGCCGATCGCGTCGCTATGCACGCCGTCCGGCGCTCGCTTGTCGAAACGCAAGCACAAAGAGTTGGCCTGCCCATCTGGCCGGTCGAACTCCCTTCGCCCTGCTCCAACGAAACTTACGAACACTTGATGCAAGCAATTTGGCAGCGCGCCACCGCCGAACAGATACCTGAGGTCGCCTTCGGTGATCTGTTCTTACAAGACATCCGCGCGTATCGCGAACGTCAACTGCAAGGCACCGGCCTAACTCCTATTTTTCCCGTCTGGGATCTGCCAACTTCCGCCCTCGCGCAGGAAATGATCCAAGCAGGCGTCAAAGCCATGCTTACCTGCATCGATCCCGCCAAACTAGACCGCTCGTTCGCCGGCCGCAGTTTCGACAACGCTCTTCTCCAAGCGCTACCGCCTACTGTCGACCCCTGCGGCGAAAACGGCGAGTTCCATACCTTCGTCCACGACTCGCCTGTCTTCTCCAGCCCTATCCCCATCAAACCCGGCCAGACTGTAGAACGCGATGGCTTCGTATTCGCCGACGCTGTACCCAACTCCGCTTCATCCAGCCAAGGCTTATGTGAAACCTGCGCTCATGCCAAGGACATTACCTCCGACCGCGGCTCGGTCTTCTTGAGGTGTCGCTTGTCCGACACGAATCCGGCATTTCCGCGCTATCCCAGACTCCCTAAATTCAACTGCTCGGGCTACTTGGCCTAAACCAAATGCTCAATCTTCTCGAACAATTCGCTGGCTGTAATCGGCTTTGAAACGTAAGCATCCATACCTGCTTCCATGCACTTCTCCGCATCACCCTTCATCGCGAAGGCCGTGACGGCAATGATCGGAATGTGTTGGCCTGTCGATCGCTCTTTCGCCCGAATCAACTTCGTCGCCTGAATCCCATCCAGCTCCGGCATCTGGACGTCCATCAGAACAACGTCAAACGTCCCGTTGTTCAGCGCCGCAATCGCCTGTCCACCGCTCGCTGCCACCGTCACGCGGTGGCCTTGCTTTTCAATCAGGCGCGTAGCTACCAATTGATTCACTGGATTGTCTTCAGCCAGCAGAATTCGCAGAGATCGAGCCGGCCTTGTCGACTGCTTCACGACAAATACTCTTTCTCCCCCGGCCTGCGAAGTGGATTGCCCCACCGCCTTCGCCAAATAAGTCAGTTCCTCGTTCGCTACCTCGCTCACGCCAAACCGCGTTTCAAACGAAAAAATACTGCCTTTCTGGTTCTGCCCCGATTGCACCTTCAACGCACCGCCCATCAGTTCCACCAACTCCGAAGCAATGGTTAGACCAAGTCCAGTGCCGCCAAATCTGCGCGTAATGTAATCGTGCGCCTGATAAAACGGCTGGAAGATCATCGCACGCTTTTCCTCGGGAATCCCGATCCCCGAGTCGACTACGCTAAACCGCAGCCGCACTTCATCCCCAGAACGCAGACCCGCGCATTCCACTTGTAAAGACACCTCGCCGCGCTCTGTGAATTTGATCGCGTTCGAAAGCAAATTCAGCAAAACCTGCCGCAACCGTCCTGGATCACCCACCAAAACATTCGGCACATCGGGGCTAACCGTATGACCGAACTGCAAGCCCTTCTCCTCCGCCCGCAATCGCATCATGCGAAACAAATCGAAAACCATTTCAGCCGGATCGAACTCAATCTTTTCCAGCGTCAGTTTGCGCGCTTCGATCTTCGAAAAATCCAGAACGTCATTAATCACCATCAAGAGCGACTCGGCCGACGTTCGAACCAATTCCAAATTCTCCTGCTGTTCAACACTCAGTTCGCCGCTTTCCAGCATAAAGTTGGTCATGCCAAGAATGCCGTTCATCGGAGTCCGTATCTCATGGCTCATATTCGCCAGAAAATGACTCTTCGCCTCGCTCGCCGCAAGCGCGCTATCCTCTGCCCGGCGTCGTTCCTTGACCTCTACCCGTAGCAATTCTTCCAAGTTCTCCGAGAGCAACAAAATCATGCCGAACGCCACCGCGTACTTAGGCAAATCCCACACCACATGATCATCGGGAATGCCGGCGTGCAAGTAGTCTGCAAGGCTGGCAATGGGAAATACCAAACCCCACAAAAGAAAAGCGAAGGATGTCAATGTAACACCAGGACTCATTCGTGTGCGATGCCGCCAAAACAAATATCCTGGCGTGGCAAAAGCGCAGAACAGAATCAAGTCAATCCCGTATTCGGGTGCGCTATCCGCTCGCCATGCCGTCCAAGCTGTCGCAACCAAACCCGTTACCGCCAAAACCTGTCCCGTCACGCCTGCGAGGCCCAGTGATTGCCTCAGCAGATACAACCCCGAACCGCACATGACAGCAAGAATCAGCCGGAAAGAAAGAGCGTGTAGCGAACCGCCGCTTAACAGCCCTGCATAGAGCAACGCAGGGAGCACCAAACCACACAAGAAGACAATCCGTCCCCGCTCACTCTCCGCCACAGCGCACATGGACACAAGAAAGCTCGCCGCCGCAATGATCAGCGTCGAATAGGCCAGCCAGTCGGCCAACCCGCTTTGAATCAAATGAAAGCTATCGAGAAGAGCGGCGCCGAAGTGCACAAGAATCGCACTCCAGCCGATCATCCAAAGCCGAACGCGCTGCTGCCGGTCGCGTCGATAAATCCAGGTGAACAACGCCACCAGGATCATCATTACGGACACCGACACGAGGCGTCCGAACTGCGGGAACACTTATGGTTGTCCTCCCAATAATCGGGCAGACTTCTGAGTTCTTAGTATATCCGCAATCGATGAGAAGCGGAGCCCACTCGTTATCGGACTTAAGCGCACAACAATATTGTTGTACTACACAATTGTTGTGCTAAAATTCTGTTGTGAGTACTGCCCGAATACCCGGCAGCATGGGCCGTTTAGCCCAGGGTTCTGCCTTTTTTGATCGCGAAGAGGTCATTGCACGAGCATGGGATCTGCTGGAAACCTCAAACCTAGTTTTGCTGGCACCCCGCCGAGTCGGAAAAAGTTCGCTCCTTAACCGGCTCAAAGAAGACGGCGCGGACCGAGGCTACAACACGGTTTACCTATCGGTCCCGGACGCCGAGGACGAGCTGGATTTCATGAAGCGTCTCATTCGGGCGCTTCACGAAGCCGATTCGGCACCCGGCAGTTGGCTCGCATCATTCAAAAAGACGTTACCGCAAGACCTTGAACTGACATTCAAGCTAAGCCTGGTTGAACTCAAAGCCAAGAATTTCGACTGGCGCAAACCCGCCGAAGAACTCGAAACGCTTCTTAGGAGTGCCGATTCCCGCACAATTCTTCTCATTGATGAGTTGCCTCTGCTCATCGGCAACATAGTCAAGCAAGACCCCACCGGCAATCGGGCCGAACGCTTTCTTCTTTGGCTGAAGCGCCTCCGTGAACAATACGAACCACGCTGGTTCTTTGCCGGCTCCATCGGTCTAGATTCCGTCGCTCGTAAGTTGAAGCTCTCCGGCACCATTCATGATCTTCAACCCATCGAACTCGGCGCGTTCAGCGAAGACAAGGCCCGCGATTATCTAATTGGCCGTGGCGAATACCACGAATTCCACCTCGATCAAGAAACAATCGCAGCCATTCTGTTTGCCGTCGAATGGCTGATTCCCTTCCATTTGAATCTCGTTTTTGAAGAGCTTCGCGCCATTGCCGCAGAGAAGAAAACGCCTCCGTCGCCAGCGCTTGTGGAAATAGCCGTGCAAACGCTGATGCGCAAGGGCCGCACCCATTTCGATCATTGGGACGAACGACTCGAAAAGATCATGGACACGCGACTGCCCCGATATTGCGAACTGATGCTGGGGGTCACCTGTCACGAAAAAAATGGCGTCAAAGTAGAAACGCTTGAACTCCGTCTCCGGCAAGAGATCAGCGACGACCAGGAGCGCGCCGTAGTAATGCGCCAGGTGCTGGACCTCTTAATTAGCGATGCGTATCTGGTGCGTTCAATGGACGTTGTACGATTCCGATCTGCTTTGGTCAGACGATATTGGCTTGAGGTACAAGGATGACGCCGACCAGAACGTTCCCATATGGCGGAGTGCCGGTTTACAATCCGCAGTCTCTCAGCAAGCCCGAAGCCATCGCGCAATTCCACGCACGTCAGGATGTCTACAAGCGGTTGCTCGGTTTGCTACGTGAAGAGCGGCCCTCACACGTCCTGATCATCGGCACGCGCGGCATGGGCAAGACGACCCTCTTACAGAGAGTTCACTACGGTGTCGAAGATGACAATGCTCTAAATGAACGCTTCGTAGTGTTGGAGTTTCCAGAGGAGCAATACAACGTCAACCGCCTGCATCATTTTTTGCTGAACACGGTGGATGCCTTGGCCGATGCAATGGAAAAAGCAGGAGACCAGCGAATGTTGACGCGAGTCGAAGCGTTTGCCGACAAAACAGGCAAACTGACACCGCAAGAGATCGAAGAGCAGGTACCAAAATTCTTGGCCGAAATTGGCAAGGACATGAGCAAGAGCTTTCTACTCTTGGTTGATAACGCGGATCGCCTTTTCGACACCATCCAAGAGCGGGAACAGTGGCAACTTCGTGAACTGCTCTCGAATCGTGAGGATCTAACGCTATTTGGAGCGACGACCCAAGCCAGTGAGGGCATCTACGGACCCAAAAGGGCGTTCTTCGAATTCTTCAAGATTGAGACACTTACGCCGCTATCGGTCGACGAAGTAAGAAATTTGTTGCTTCAATTGAGCGAATCCGTCGAAGAGTCTGAAAAAGGCGCGGCTAAACGCAGAGTGCAAGATTGGCTCGATGCCGATCCGGGACGCCTGCGAACGCTAGTGCAGTTGACTGGCGGAAATCCGCGCACGACTGTGCTGCTGTTTCATTTGGTGCTGGACGGACTGTCCGGCGGCGCACGCGAATACTTGGAGCAATTGCTCGATCAATGCACGCCAAACTACAAAGGTCGCATCGATGAATTGCCAGCCCAAGCCCAGCAGATACTGGATGCAGTGGCTTTGCGTTGGGATCCAGTAACGGCCATGGACATCGCGACAGACACCAAGCTTGAGACAAGCGCCGTTTCCACACAATTGACCCGATTGGTTAGGCAGGGACTTTTAGAAAAAGCTGACCCCGGCGAAAGCAAGAAGGCTCTCTATCAAGTAGCGGAGCGTTTCTTCAATATCTGGTATTTGATTAGAGCCAGCCGCAGGGTGCGAGCCAAGTTGCGATGGTTCGTTGAGTTTCTGAGAGTGTTTTTCGATTCAAAGGAATTGGAACGGAAGGCTTGGGAACATGTGGGAAAATTCCGCAATAGTCCGAGACCTCACTCGGAAATTGAAAATGCATTCGCGTACTTCCTTGCCGCGGGTGCGGAGCGAACGAGCTTGGAAGAATATCTCATAAAAGAGTGTCCGGACCTCGAACATCAATGGCGACCCTTCCTGGATTCGGTTCCGCCCGAGGAACCCGCGTCCAGCGTTGAAAATGCAGAGAAGTACATCAAAAATCTTATTAAGATTGATCCAGTGGCCGCGCAAGCTTGGTTCCTACTCGGTGTCATTATATTGGCGTCCAACCGGATGAAAGAAAAAGACAGTCCCTCAACAACGAAGGGAGCATTGCCCAGGGAGTCTGAAAGGGCACTTTCAAAGGCCAGATCTTTAGATCCAAAGGTGTTAGTCTCGACTGCCTTATGGAGCGAACTTTCGGCTCTCGGGAGGCGATATCCGTTTTTGAGGGAACTACTGACATCCTTATTCAGCATTTGCCAGCTCGATGACTTCAAAGAAACTGGAGAGCTACTTTACGCTGCCGCTTTAGCCCAACTCGGCAGTTTTCCCCGCGCAACCGTGGCAATGGAGGATGCCCTTACTGGCGATGCCATCAAGCTGCTTGACATCGGCCGCCCGGCGATTGAGGTCTTCTTCGCCGCCGCCGTCCGAAACAATCGCACCCGCGACTGCATCGACTTGCTCGACAAGAAAGACTGGAAAGACGCCTGGCGTCCCATCTATGAAGCCCTAAAAGCCGTCGAAGCCGGCTCCGGCGATTACCTCAAACGCGTTGCCGTCGAAATCCGCCAACCCGCCGCCATTTTCCTCCGCCGCATCGCCCCCAACCTGCCAAACATCCCCGAATGACACCCATCATCGTCATCCCCGGCACCTTCTGGAACGACATCCCAACCTGGGCCGAAACCTACTCGCCCTCCAACAAACCCATGCAATCCATCGCCGCCATCTTCCACACCCCGCCCATCCTCTTTCACTGGTCCGGCGCCAACTCCTCCACCGAACGCCACGCCGCCGCTCACAAACTCGCCGAACTCATCGAAAACACTGCACCCCTCGTGCACTTACTCGGCTTCAGCCACGGCGGCAACATCGCTTCCGAAGCCGCCGCCCACTTACCAGCAAGCGTCGACCTCCTCATCACCATCGCAACCCCAGTCACCGGCAATTACAAAACAGGCGGCGCACGCCGTCACATTAATCTCTACAGCCCGCAAGACCGCATGCAAACCCTCGGCGGCGAAGGCCCCTTCGGCTTACCCAGCTTCGCCGAACGCGAGTTCCCGCAAGCCACTAACATCGCCATAAATAACATCCCCAGCAGCGATATCACCGGCTCGCACGGCAACATCCTCTGGAACGACGAAACTTGGCGGATTCTCGAAACGCTACACTAACCTTTGGCCCTCAAAACGCGAGTTTCTGAGCGCTGACTTCATTTATGAAAATTCACGAGTATCAGGCGAAAGCGATTCTCGCCAAATACGACGTCCCCGTGCCTCGGGGCGAAGTCGCTTACACCGTCGAAGAAAGCGAAGCCGCTGCTAAAAAAATCGGCGGCAGCGTCGTCGTCAAAGCACAGATTCACGCCGGCGGCCGCGGCAAAGGCGGCGGCGTCAAAGTCGCCAAAGACGCAGCCGAAGCTGTCGAGGTCGCCAAGAAAATTCTTGGCATGACGCTCGTCACTCACCAAACCGGGCCCGAAGGCCGCTTGGTGCAGCGCCTGCTCATCGAAGAAACGCTGCCTATTGAACGCGAACTCTATCTCGGCATTGTGCTCGACCGCGAGACCGGCCAAAACGTTTTCATGGCCTCCAAGGCCGGCGGCATGGAAATCGAAGAGGTCGCGCATAACACACCCGAACTCATTCTGAAAGAGCAACTGATCCCCGGCCAACTCTTGCAGCCTTTCCAGGCCCGTAAGCTCGCGTTCGGCATGGGCATTCCCGCCACTAGCGTCAACGCAGCCGCAGCCGCCATGATCGCGCTCTCCAAAGCCTACGACGCCATTGACGGCTCGCTCGCCGAAATCAATCCCTTCATCCTCACCAAAGACGGCAAAGTCTTCGCGCTCGACGCCAAAATCACCATCGACGACAACGCGATGTACCGCCACAAAGATCTGCTCGAACTGCGCGATCTCAACGAAGAAGATCCGCTCGAAGTCGAAGCCTCGCGCTTTGGTCTCAACTACATCAAGCTCGATGGCAACATCGCCTGCATGGTCAACGGCGCGGGCCTCGCCATGGCCACCATGGACATCATCAAATACGCCGGTGGCCAACCAGCCAACTTCCTCGATGTCGGCGGCGGCGCTAATGCCGAACAGATCAAGAACGCCTTCCGCATCCTGCTCTCCGACCCCAGCGTCAAAGCTGTCCTCATCAACATCTTCGGCGGCATTCTACGCTGCGACACATTGGCAAACGGCGTCGTCGCCGCTGCCACCGAACTCGGCATCAAAATCCCCGCAGTGATCCGCATGGAAGGCACCAACGTTGAACTCGGCCAGAAAATCCTGCGCGAATCGGGCTTCAACTTTACTGTGGCCGACGGCATGAAAGACGCCGCGGAGAAAGTTGTGGGGCTTGCAAAATGAGCGTACTCGTTAACAAAAACACTAAACTTCTGTTCCAAGGTTTCACTGGCCGCGAAGGCACCTTTCACGCCGAACAAGCCATCAAAGCGGGCACCAATGTGGTGGGCGGCACAACCCCCGGCAAAGGCGGCCAAACGCATCTAGATCGGCCAGTCTTCAACACCGTGGCCGAAGGCGTCAAAGCAACTGGCGCCAATGCAACGGTCATCTTCGTGCCTCCGCCCTTCGCCGCCGACGCCATCATGGAAGCCGCCGACGCCGGTCTGCCGCTCGTCGTTTGCATCACGGAAGGCATTCCGGTCAATGACATGGTTCGCGTCCGCGCTTATCTGAAATCCAAACCGGGCACGCGACTCATCGGCCCCAATTGCCCCGGCGTCATCACTCCCGGCGAATGCAAAATCGGCATCATGCC
>PMQB01000035.1 GCA_003169195.1 Bryobacterales bacterium | reverse complement strand
CGGCGAAGAGATCGCGGCGGGTGCGGCGGGGCGCGACGCGAGCTTCGATCCGGCTAGCGTGACCGATACGCGGTTGAAGTTCACGGGACAGATGCGGGATGAGGAAGCGGGACAGGATTTCTTTAATGCGCGGTATTTCACACCGGCGTTGGGGAGGTTTAATAGCCCCGACCCGAGGAATGCCGGTGCGAACGCTTTGAGTTCGCAGAGTTGGAATGGTTATGGGTATGTGTTGGGCAACCCGCTAAATGCTTCAGACCCAAGTGGGAGGGACTGCTTTGCGCGTTCCGGACCGCGAGCGCACATTGCAGGCTGCGATGGCAATTACGGCGCGCCCGAATATGGCGGCATCTCGATCGACGGCGGCGGCGCCGTTGCGCCGGGGACTTTTGGCAGTGGTTCGGACGGCGCGGGTGGCGAATCTGCGGTGCCGTGCCCTGCGGGCACTTGTACAAACATCTCCGCTAACGCGAACGGAACGGTCTTTCTTAACGTTTACAACCCGACGCCAACCCTAAACTGCATTGGGGAGAGCACAGACAACTACCAGTGTAGTTGGGCGCGTTGGAGCGCCTGGCTAGTACAGAACTGGGCCGAGACGCATTATTACGGCGGCGTTCAGCAGCTTTTGAATGGGAATCAGCAACTTTGGAACAACACTGCTGCGGCGGGAACAGTGCTTGCGGGTGGAACCGCGGCGGCTGTGGCAGCGCCATATGTTATGGCAGTGGGCGGAATGCCGATGATGGATCTTGCGGTCGGCCCCGGCTCACCTTTCCACGTTGCATTTGGAGTTGACGGAACTTGGTTGCACGCGACGGGCGACGCTTTTTTTGACATGACGATTAGCGGAGACAACGCGGCCGCATACGTCAGAGGGTTCTCGCTCTACCAGTTCAGCGTGCCCATCCTCTACCCCGGGGCAGTCTTGGGAACCGCGGGCACGGCGGCATCAACCTGTGTTACTGGCGCTTGCTACGCGTTCTTTAAAGGTTGGCGATTTTAGACGTGGTCCAATCTTGGGAGCTGGATTGTATTTTCGATCAGCTGCCCTCAATCGCCCGATTTGATGCCAGCGTTCAGTTTGTTGGCTCGCCCGATTCGAAACCAAGACCCTTTCGCGATCCTGCTGGGATGATAGTACTCCGGCAGATCTCAGTTGCTCTCCTTGCTGCTGGCTACGAGATCGCAACTGGTCCACGACCTGGCAAAGGGTGCGATGCTGGCCTGACATTTCGGTCGCCAAGTTGGTCCTTTTTCTTCGTGCTAGTTCTAAGTGTACGCCAGCGATCGGAAGGCAACGCGAGTTGCGCGATACGGGCCTTCCCCTCACGTCCGCTCTTGCAGAGGATTTTGGGTCGCGTGTTGTGGGTCGGGGATGATTTTGCGACTGAGTGGCGTCAGTTCTGCAACGTGATTAACGACTGCCTTTTGAGAGACGTTCATACAAACTCGATCAGTTGGTCAACAAGAAGAGAGGATATCGCTAGAGCAGAATGGGACGAGGTTCCGTGACATGAAAGTGTGAAACAGTCGCTTTTCGGCAATTTCAGCGCGCCTAAGTTGTTGCAAACAAATAAGACCCAAAATGTCTAGATCGCTTATGTCACACCTTCCAGTCACGGAAACCGACGGAAACCGTCATCGAAAGGAGCATACACAACAACCTATACATACGACGGTTTGGGACGCCCGACTTCAGTGACAACGCCGGACGGAGCGGTGGCGACCACAAGCTATTCCGGCAACACGACCACCATCACCGACCAAAACGGCAAAATGAAGGTAGTTACGAGCGACGGACTGGGCCACATCTCGCAAGTTGCCGAGGATCCCAAAGGGCTGAATATGGTCACCAGCTACGGCTGGAGCGCGGCCGGCAACATGACAACCGTAACGCAAGGCACGCAACAACGATCATTCACGTTCGATCCGTCAAACAGGCTGGCGTACACCATCGAGCCGGAAAACGGCATCGTACGCTACTGGTACGATAACGTCGGCAATGTAACATCCACGCAGGACGCACGCGGCGTTACCAAGACATACGGCATCGACGACCTGAACCGCGTTACAAGTATTAGCTATTCCGACGGCACGCCAGCCGTTGCTTTCAACTACGACAACCAACCTGCGGGCTCCAACACCAACAACACGCGCGGGCGGCTGCTCAGCGTTTCCAATAGCAACTCCACCACCAACTTCACCAGTTACGACGCCAAAGGGAACGTGGCAGCGAGCAGCCAAGTCACTGCCGGCCACACTTATAATTTTTCGTACACTTACAATTTGACGAGTGCGCTCACGAGCGAGACATATCCGGATGGCCGGCAGGTGACCACCAACTATGATGGGGCCAATCGCGTTTCTACGCTGAGCGGAAAACTTGGGACAGCCAACACCAATTACGTGACTCAGTTGCAATACTGGCCGAACGGCATGGTGTCGACGCTAGCGCGCGGGAATAATGTGGGGCTGACTACCTCAATCACCAACCGGCAACAGCTGAGTTGCGCGGTGGAAAATAACACCACGCTTGGATGGCAGTTGTGGGCCGAATGTTTGACTTGGAATACGAACAACACGGTGAACTGGATTCGCTACAACAATGGGGGAGCGGGTTATCCGCAATTGTTATCGTTTGTGCAGACGTTTGGGTATGACAATTTGAACCGGTTGACGTCGGCCACGGACACGCCGCCAACGGGTAGCCCGACCAACTGGTCGCGCAATTTCAACTACGATCAGTGGGGGAACATGTGGGTGAGTAATGGGACCGGGCCAATGTCAGGGAATACGCCGCAGACCAATGTTTACGCTGCCAACAACAAGAATCAAGACGGGCGCTGGGCGTATGATGCCAGCGGCAACTTGCAGACGGTGAATGGTAATACAGCAACGTATAACGTGGAGAACCAGATCACTAACTTGTCGAACGGCCCAGCCAGCGAGAGCATGAATTACGACAGCTTGGGCGAGCGGGTGCAAAAAGCCTATGGCGGAACAACGACCGTGTACGTCTATGACATTTTCGGCTTGGCGGCGGAATATA
>PMQB01000009.1 GCA_003169195.1 Bryobacterales bacterium | reverse complement strand
TGGTGTCGGTGTCGCCGCCACGGCGGATGGTGTCGACGATGCCTTCCTCTAGATTTGGAGCGTGGAGTAACTGGTAGAACGCATTTTGCAGGGCGATGAGGACCCAGCCTTGTTGCGTTCCGTAATCCGCGGGTGGTTTGCTGGCGGCCTTGCGTAGGCATCCACTGACTGCAGAACCGATGCGATTAGATTTGACGGTATCGAGGGCGTGTTGGTAGATGCGCTCTGGCGGGTTGGCTGTGCGAATGGCGAAGGCAATGGCGGCAGTGTAGACGACGTTGGCGTCGAGGCAGGTTGGGTGGGGATGGGTGAGGGAGGCGTCGGTGCGGGCGTGTTGGGCGAGTGCTTCGGGGGGAAGTTGAGACCCGAAGATGCCGAGGGGGCTGATGCGCATCAGGGCACCNNATCAGGGCACCGTTGGCTTGGCTGGTTGGGTTAGGGGCGCGGTCGGGGGCCGAGAGGGCGGCACTAATAGTGGCGCCGATGTCGAAGGGATTGGATTGGTACCAGCGGACGTAGGAGCGGGCGACGGCTTCGGGGTCGTAGCGGCCGAGTTGGGTGAGGGAGCGGGCGAGGGCGAGGGCCATTTCGGAGTCGTCGGTGGGTTGGCCGGCGATGGTGTTCCAGGTGCCGCCGTCTTGGAGGAGACGGACGCCGGCGGGGTAACGGCGGGCGATGTGGGCGCTGCCTTCGAACTCGACGAGGGAGCCGAGGGAGTCACCGGCGATTTGGCCGAGGAGGCAACCTTGGGCGCGGGATAAGACGGGCACCGGTTAGGCTTTTGTGCCGGTGGTGCGGCCGGAGGTGCCGCCGCCGGACCAGGTGCCGGTTAGTTTGTCGGGGGTGGCTTTGAGTTCGATGTCGTAGAAGGCGTCTTCGTAGGGGACTTTGAATTTGAGGAGGCCGTCGGTGTAGGTGAAGTCTTTGGCGGGGATTTCGTTGTCGCCGGCGACGAGGGTGGCGGAAAGTTTGCCGTCGGTTTCTTTGAGGGAGAGGGTCCAGTTGACGGGGTCGCCTTCGGTTTCGGAGGTCATGTCCCATTTGCCGATCAGGGATTTGTAGTCTTGGGCGGAGGCGGTGAGAGCGGCGAAACAAATGAGTAAGCCAAGGGCGACGTAGCGCTGCAGGTGTTTGTAAGCCATAGGTTTATTATGCGACGGATGTTATGGACGATAACATGGTCAGCATGGGTCAACCTTCGGCACTGGCGTGCAGCCGGTGTCATCAAACGTATGCTCCGCAGCAGGCGCTGAATTTGTGTGAGTGTGGGTCTCCGCTGCTGGTTCGTTATGATCTGGCGGCGGTGCGGGCGTCGTGGAGCAAAGCGCAGGTGGCGGGGAGCGTGACGAGCATGTGGCGGTATGCGCCGGTGCTGCCAGCGGATGCAGCGGAAGCGGTGACGCTGGATGAAGGTTGGACGCCTTTGAAGCATGCTGCCGCGTTGGGCCAGGAGTTCGGCGCGACGGATTTGTGGGTGAAGGATGAAGGGCGCAATCCGACGGATTCTTTTAAAGCGCGGGGGCTTTCGTGCGCAGTGACGATGGCGAAGAAGTTGGGGTTGCGGAAGTTGGTGATTCCTTCGGCGGGGAATGCAGCGAGTGCGCTGGCGGCTTATGCGGCGGCGGCGGGGATGGAGGCGCACATCTTTATGCCGCGCGATGTGCCGCAGGCGAATTTCATTGAGTGCAAGGCGTTTGGGGCGAACGTGACGCTGGTGGATGGGCTGATCAGCGATTGCGGGCGCATTGTGGGAGAGCGCAAGGCGGCGGAGGGTTGGTTCGAAGTTAGCACGCTGAAGGAGCCTTATCGGATTGAGGGGAAGAAGACGATGGGCTACGAATTGGTGGAGCAGTTTGGTTGGGAGGTGCCCGATGCGATTTTGTATCCGTGCGGCGGCGGTGTTGGGTTGATTGGCATGTGGAAGGCGTTTGCGGAGATGGAAGCGCTGGGATGGATTGGGGCGAAGAGGCCGAAGATGATTTCGGTGCAAGCCGTGGGGTGTGAGCCGATTACACGTGCGTTTGAACAGAAGGCGGAGGTGAGCCAGTTTTTCCAAAACGCGCATACGGTGGCGAGCGGGTTACGGGTGCCAAAGGCGCTGGGAGATTTTCTAGTGCTGCAGGCGGTGCGGGAGAGTGGCGGGACGGCGCTTTCGATTAGTGATGAAGAGATGTTGGATGCGGGGGTTTTGTTGGCGGAGCGGGAAGGCATTTTCGCTGCGCCGGAGGGTGGGGCTTGTGTGGCGGCGGTCCGGCATTTGTTGAAGACGGGATTTTTGAAGAGCGGTGAGCGGATTGTTATTTACAATACGGGGTCGGGATTGAAGTATTTGGAGGCTTATTCGACGCGGTTTCCGAGGTATGCGGCGTCGCAGCAGGACCGGTTGGGTGGGTTGATTACGCCGCGGTAGGGAGGTAGTGAGAATGGGGAGAGCGAAAAGGCGGGGACACCTCTGCTGAATTGATTGAACTAATAGTGTCTCCAGGGCCCGCGATGTCCCCACCTTTTCTTT
>PMQB01000186.1 GCA_003169195.1 Bryobacterales bacterium | reverse complement strand
ACCGTTACTTTGCCGCCTCCTATGTTGGAGACGCAGATCTCGTTCGTCACCGCGTTCACCGCCACCGAATAGGGTGCCGAGCCGACTGCGACTGTGGTCGTGCTGTTGGTGGCTCCGTCGATCGCGGTCACAGTGTTGTTGCCAAAATTTGCCACGAAGATCTCGTTCGTCACCGCGTTCACCGCCACCGAAATAGGCTCTGCTCCCGCCGCGACCGTCGTGGTGCTGTTGGTCGCCCCGTCGATCACNNCCCGCCGCGGCCGTGGTCGTGCCGTTGGTTGCCCCATCGATCACCGTCACATTGGCGCTGCCATAGTTCGCAACATAAATCTTGTTCGTCACTGGGTTCACGGCAACTGAATCGGGGTTTGTTCCCGCCGCAACCGTGGCCGTGGTGTTAGTCACCCCATCGATTACTGTCACGGTGTTGTCGAGTGTGTTGGCGACGTAGATCTTGTTGGTCGCTGGGTTCACTGCCACCGAACTGGGGCCCGAGCCCGCCGCGGCCGTGGTCGTGCCGTTGGTCGCCCCGTCGATCACCGTCACGTTGGCACTGCCTCCGTTGGCGACGTAGATCTTGTTCGTCACTGGATTCACCGCTACTGCCACGGGGTTAGTTCCAGTTGCAACGGTAGTAGTGCTGTTGGTGGATCCGTCGATTATAGTTATGTTGCCGCTGTTATTGTTAGCGACGTAGATCTTGTTCGTGACCGGGTTCACAGCTACTGAATAGGGCNNGCGCAATATAACCAACAAGAAAACAAACCTAATTTCGACGAGCTGGCACGGGCAGCAAGCAGACTTAATAAACGACTTTCAACTCTCACATTTTATTGTTCCCTTATTTCGCCTCTGGTGAAAAGGGCTAACGGGTACTAAGCCATTAATCCTTTTGGGTTCAATTGACTTTATCGCAAAAAGCAATATCTATCGTGTGAAACAGCAAGGGTCTTGATGAATCACACTTCCGAGATAGGCTGGATGCTCACTTTAGGTGTGCGTTGCAGAACGCTTCTCTTCGCTTTTTCTTGGCTTCGAGCGTAATCCTGCCTCGTTCCGCTGTGAAAAATTGGCTTCGTTCGGAAGGCGCGGCATTGGTTCCGCGCGTCAAGCGCCGACGCCTTTTGGACGACGGCGACTCCAGCCGCGACCAGCAAAAGTCTAGGTTTCGCAGACCCGTCGCGTTTTCGCCCAAATATCATCCCCTCTCCATCTCATTTCTGTGCTGTCATATATACAGGCGGCGTAACATTCGCCGCGCTCTGAAACGTCTCAATTACACGGGATTTGCCAATTTGAACCACTTTCGCTTGTTTGCCCCTACTGTTGTCTTTATTTCATTGCCCCTAGGCGCTTCTCAAACCGCGCCGCCCGATACATTCGCCCAAACCGTGGCCCCTTTCGTACAGAAAAACTGCGCAGTCTGCCACAACGAACAAACAAAAAGTGGAGGCCTAGTCCTTACAAAGTATCGAGATTCAGTCGCTATGGCGCATGATCGCGATGTTTGGGAAAAGGTCGTCTCACGCCTGCGTGCCGGTGAAATGCCTCCGAAAGGCATACCCGAACCGCCGGCGGAAGACATTGCCACCGTTACAAATTGGATTGATTCCCATTTCGCCGAAATTGATCGCACTACTCCGCCCGACCCAGGCCATCTCACAGCCCATCGCCTGAACCGCGTCGAGTACAACAACACCATCCGCGATCTTCTCGCCGTCAAATTCAAACCCGCTGCCGATTTCCCCGCAGACGATTCCGGCTTTGGCTTCGACAATATTGGCGACGCGCTTTCCGTCTCGCCCGTGTTGATGGAAAAATATTTGGCCGCCGCTAAGAAGATCGCTACTGAAGCGATTCCTCTCACGCTCACCATTCCCAAGCCCACGCGCATGCGCTACTCGCCCGAACATCTTGTGAACGAACCGCGCCCCGAATTAGTTCACGACTTCTCTTTGCCCTCCGAAGGCGATTACGATCTACGCGCATCAGTCGGTGGCAAACAAGATTCGCAACATATCCAGCTCTTGTTAGATGGCAAAGAGATCAAAGTCGACGAAGTGCTGATCGAAAAAGATAAGCCGCGCGGCTATGAACTCCGTCTCCACCTGCTAGCGGGCGAGCATTCTTTCCAAGCCATTCTCACCCATCGCAATCCTACCCCGGAAGAAAGCCAAACGGCCGCCAAGATGGCTGCTGACGAAGAAGCCGGCATCGCGAAGCAAATCGCCCGGCATCCCGAAGACGAAAAGCAGATCCGCCTTCAGCACACGTTGGGCAATGTTCCCACTTACATGGACTCGCTCGAAATCAAGGGGCCGTTCAACGCCTCCGCCGCGCCTCTGCCTGAAAGTTACAAACGCGTCTTCCTCTGCGGTCACACCCTCGGCCAGCACACCAAAGAGTGCATCCGAACGAATCTCGCTCAGCTTGCAGATCTGGCTTACCGCCGTCCCGCCACTCCTGCCGAAATTGCCAAGCTCACTAAACTGGTAGCTCTGGGCGAAAGAGACGGGCTCAACTTTGAACAATCCATGCGCCTCGGTCTAGAAGCCATTCTGGTTTCCCCGCAATTCCTCTACCGGCTACAGCACGACCCCAACCCCCATGACGCGGCCGCTGTCCACCCCATCGGCGACTACGAACTGGCCTCCCGCCTTTCCTATTTCCTGTGGAGCAGCATGCCTGATCCTCAATTGCTGCAACTCGCCGGTGCAAATCGCCTCACCCAAACCGACGTCTTGCACGCGCAAGTACGCCGTATGTTACTCGATCCGAAAGCCGCCGCGCTCATCGACAACTTCGCCGGTCAGTGGTTAGAGCTTCGCAATCTCGACAGCATTCATCCTGATCCCGTCCAGTTCCCCGATTTCGACAACCAACTGCGCCATGCCATGTACACCGAAACGCGCATGTTCTTTGCGAACGTGGTGCAGCAAGATCAGAGCATTCTCGATTTCATCGACGCCAAGTACACGTTCCTCAACGAACGCCTCGCGAAGTTTTATGGAATCCCCGGCGTAGAAGGCAATCAGTTCCGCCGCGTGGAACTCGATGGCACTCAGCGCAGCGGCGTCCTCACCCAAGCCAGCGTTCTCGCCATCACATCCTACCCTACTCGCACTTCACCCGTTTTGCGCGGCAAGTGGATCATGGAAAACGTTCTCAACACGCCGCCTCCCCCGCCCCCGCCAGGCGTTGGTTCCCTCGACGAAAAGGGCGGTCCCCTCAGTGGCACCATGCGCCAGCAAATGGAACGCCATCGCGCCAATCCCATGTGTGCTAGTTGCCACGTGCGCATGGACCCACTCGGCTTTGCTCTCGAAAACTACGACGCCATCGGCCACTGGCGCACGCAGGATGCAGCGCAGCCCATCGATTCCAGCGGCGTTCTGCCCAATGGCAAATCCTTCAAAGGCTCGGCCGAATTGAAGACCATTCTCGCCGCCAATCGCAGCGCCTTTGCCGAATGCTTGACTGAAAAAATGATGATCTACGCTTTGGGCCGCGGCTTAGAGGGCTACGATAAAGCGGCCACTCGAAAAATTGTCACCAACTTAACCGCTAACGGTTACCGTTTCTCCACTTTGATCAATGGAATTGTCGATAGCGCTCCGTTCCAACTCGGGCGCGCCGACACAGGAAGCACAGAATGATTCTTACTCAAAAACATCTTTCACGTCGTGGTTTATTGCGCGGGCTCGGTATCGCAGTCGCCCTCCCGGTGCTCGACGCCATGTTCCCGGCTCTGGGTTCCGCGGCGAAAACCGCCAAGCGCCTCGCGCCTAGCCGCATGGTGTTCGTGTACGTGCCCAACGGCATCGACATGCGAAATTGGCGGCCCACCACTGTCGGCAGTGCCTTTGATCTTCCCAAAATTCTCTCGCCTTTGGCGCCCGTGCGCGACAACCTGCTCGTCTTCAGCGGCCTCAAAGATCACAATGGCGAAGCGTTGGGCGATGGTCCGGGCGATCACGCACGCGCCGCCGCTAGCTTCCTCACCGGCGTCCACCCGCGCAAAACCGCTGGTTCAGACATCTCGGTCGGCATTTCGGTCGATCAAGTCGCCGCACAGAAAATCGGCTCTGCCACACGCCTCGCCTCCCTTGAACTCGGTTGCGAAGACGGCCACCTCGCCGGCAATTGCGATTCCGGTTACGCTTGCGCCTATGTGAACAGTATTTCTTGGCGCACGCCCACCGTTCCTAACCCACCAGAAGTGAATCCGCGCGCGGTGTTCGAACGGCTCTTCGGCACCGAAGAAGATGCCGCGGATCCTACCGCCCGCGCCCGCAACGCGCGTCTCGATCAAAGCATTCTTGATCTCGTCTCCGACGACACAAAACGTCTACAGCGCGACCTCGGCCCTACCGATCGCCGCAAGTTAGACGAATACCTCACCGCCGTGCGTGAAGTAGAACGCCAGGTGCAGGTAGGAGAAAAGCAGGCCGAAGAAAACAACGTGGCCGTGCCAAACATGCCCAAGCCTGACGGCATTCCGCTCGAATTTGCCGAACATGCCCAGCTCATGTTCAATCTGATGACCATCGCTCTGCAGTCGGACATCACTCGCATCTCCACCTTCATGATGGCGCGCGAAGGCAGCAACCGTTCCTACCGCGAAATCGGCGTCCCCGAAGGGCATCACGGCCTTTCGCATCATCGCAACGACCCCGCACTCATGGACAAAGTGGCCGCCATCAATCAGCACCACATGGAACAATTCGCCACCTTCCTGCAGAAGATGAAAGCCACACCCGATGGTGATGGTTCACTTCTCGACCACACCATGATCGTTTACGGCAGCGGCATCAGCGATGGCAACAAGCACAATCACGACGATCTGCCTGTGCTGCTCGCCGGTGGCAGCCGCGCCTTCAAAACGGGTCGCCATGTGAAGCTTTCGGAAAGCATCCCGGTCGCAAATCTCTACCTGAGCATGCTTGACACCATGGGCGTGCCCACCGAAAAACTCGGCGACAGCCAAGGCCGCCTCAACTATCTAACAGACCTCTCTTCTTAATGAACAAGCTCGCGTTCTTCCTACTCTCTGCGTCTCTCGTCTTCGCGCAGTCGCACCCGCTTGAGCAACTTGTTTCTACAGCGCGGCAAGGTCCAACGGCTCCAGGCTTGGCCGACCTCGTTAGCAAAACGCTTTCTGCTCACGGCGGTGTCGCTGTCTGGGGCGAAGATTATCTCTTTGTCTCCGATCTAACCGTTGGTCCCAAGAACGAACCGGTCAACGCTTCCTCCGCCGGCGTCTCCATCGACATGCAGCCTCCGCTCGCACTGGAGAAAATCCCCGGCTCCTCTCTCTGGATGCGCCTTGTCAAAATGCGTACCGGCGTCACCCACGCTTATCAATATTGGGCCGATGGCAAACCAATCGGCAGCCGCACCGATGTCTCCGGCTACAATCCCGATTCATATCCGCACCCCGGCGTCCCCAAAGGCAAGCTGAGCGAAAAACAAACCATCGTCAGCAAAATCTACGACGGCATGAAAGCCGATTACTGGTATTACGCTTCCCCCGGTGTCGATCCCAACGTGCCTGCGCCGCTCATGGTCTGGCAAGACGGCCAAGGTCTCATCAACGGTGACCTTTCCAAACTACGCCTCTTCACCGTCACCGAAAACCTAATTGCCCAGAAACTCATCCCGCCCATGGTGCACGTCTTAATCGCTCCCGGCTTCTCGCCCGACGGCAAACCCATGCGTTCCATCGAATACGACACCGTCAGCGACCGCTACAACCGGTTTCTTCTCGAAGAAGTCCTGCCCCAAGTTGAAAAAGCTTACAAGCTCCGCCAAGACGGTTACAGCCGCGGCATCGCTGGCGAATCGTCAGGCGGCATCTGCTCGTTCAACTCCGCTTGGTTCATGCCGGACAAATTCGCGCGCGTTCACTCCACCATCGGCAGTTACACCTCCATCCAATGGCGGCCGGAAGACAAGCTCGACGGCGGCAATCTGTTCCCGTTCATGGTCCGCAAACAGCCCAAGCGCAACATCCGCATCTGGATGAGCGATGGCGCCGACGATTTGGAAAACACGCACGGCTCGTGGCCGCTGCAGAACATCCAGCTCGCCAATTCACTAAAAATGCGTGAGTACGATTTCCACTTCCGCTNNGGCAAAGACGTCGGAAGAATTCACCATGGACCCAGCCGAAAAAGACAAGCCGTATTACCGTGTCACCATCAGCAATCGCGATGCGTGGTAACTAAGCCTTGCCGTTAAAAGGATTGCGAATGGTCAGAACGTTTTCTATGACTTGCCCATCATTCATGTCTTCCGAATAAAGGGTCTTCGTCTTAGCAGCGAGCCCGGAGGCAATGATTTGCGAATCGTAGATCTGATAGCCATACCGCTCCGCAATCTCCAATGCTTTTTCGTGTGTTTCGGGCGTCAAAGAAACTACCGTGGGGCAAAGAATCCGGACGGCATCGAGCGCCTCCAGCACTTCCTTCCAATTCATCTTGAGTTTGCGCCGCAGCACTGCGGTTAGTTCGTTCAGTACCTGAACACTAATCGTTCCGCCCATCGTCAAGATCAGCCTCGCCACCTCAGTACGAGGGTCGTCTTGACTCAATGCATAGATCAGAACATTCGTATCGAAGAACGGCTTAACGCTCATCCTTTATCGTTAGTTCCATTCCTCATGCCGTTCCCTCCGCATTGCCCCACCTCGTCCCATCCTTACCGCTCGTTCAACTCTTCTCGATCGAACTTAAACCCAGCAGGCAAAGGCCGCGCCAGTCTGCGAATCGTATCCATCGCTATATCGCGGCTCCGATCTCGAGCAACCGTAAACTCGCGCTGTCCGGCGATACCAATTTCAATCTCGTCGCCTTCCTTCAACTCCAGGGCCTCCACCACAGCGGCAGGAAGACGAACCGCCAAGCTATTGCCCCACTTCGACACATTCATGGCTCTACAATACCACAGTATATCTTCCCCCCACAAGACCCCCCTTCAACTTTTCACAACCCCCCTCTCCTTCATCCAGTCCCACAATCGATCAGTCCAAGTTGAAACAGGCTGCGTCGCGGGTGCCCTTAGCCCAAACCCATGTCTCCCGCTCGCATATATATGCATCTCGGCCGAAACTCCCTCCTTCTGTAAGTCTAAGTAAAGATTCACCGTAGTCACCACATGCGAAGGATCGTCATCGGCGCAAACCAAAAACGTCGGCGGCGCATTCTTCGGAACGGTCACCGCTCCCGGCCTAAACCCCGGATACACCACTACGGAAAAGTCTGGCCGACTTCCCTCATCAAAATGCGTCTCCATCAACGCCGCCAGCTCACCCCCTGCCGAAAAACCCATAAATCCAATTCGTTTCGGGTCAAGCCCCCAATCCGCCGCCTGCTTCCGCACCAACCGCATGGCTTGGCTCGCATCCGCCCAAGCATCCCCCGCCACTGTGTAATGCGAATTCGGTGCTTTTGCCAGCCGGTATTTCAGCACAAATGCCGCAATGCCATGCTTGTTCAGCCAGTCGGCCATTTCCCAGCCTTCCTTATCAATCACAAGCTGCGAATGCCCACCGCCCGGCGCCACCACCACCGCCGCCCCATTGGCCTTGTCCTTCGGCGCCAAAAACGCATAAACCGCCGGATGATGCACCACCGTAAACTTCTTCGGCAAGGCCGGATCGTCCGACGGCTGCGACACATCCGGCGCATCCTCCGCATTCGGCGCTCCATCCGGCCACAGAGGAATCTCCAGACCTCGCGGCATTTGCCCCATCATCACCGCAGCCAACGCCAGCCCCAACATAATCGATTTCATATTGCAAACGGTATCATGCTTTTGTTATGCCCCATGTCGTCGAATCGCTTGCCGCCGCGCCTCTCACCGTCTTGCACGAAGAGGAACAGCTGTTCCAGAATTCCGTGCGCCAATTCGCCAAAGAACGCCTTGCGCCACACGTTCGCTCCATGGACGAACAAGGCCTCTTCCGCAAAGACCTCCTCCAGGAAATGTTCCAACTCGGCCTCATGGGCATCGACATCAAAGAAGAATACGGCGGCCAAGGCGGCACCTTCTTCCAATCCGTCCTAGCCATCGAAGAACTCGCCAAAGTCGACCCCGCCGCCGCCGTCATTGTCGACGTCCAGAACACCTTGGTCAGCAACGCCATCGAAGCCTGGGGCACCAACGAGCAAAAGAAGACCTATCTCTCCCGTTTAGCCACCAAAAGCGTCGGCGCCTACGCTCTCTCCGAACCCGCCTCCGGCTCCGACGCCTTCGCCCTCACCACCCGCGCCAAACCCACCCCCGACGGCTTCCTCCTCTCCGGGCGCAAGCTCTGGATCACCAACGCCGCCGAAGCCGACATCTTCCTCGTCTTCGCCACCGTCGATCCCACTGCCGGCTACAAAGGCATCACCTGCTTCCTAGTCGACCGCGACACAAAAGGCTTCAGTGTCGGCAAGAAGGAAGACAAGCTCGGCATCCGCGCCTCCTCCACCTGCGAATTGATCCTAGACGACGTGGCCGTCACCCACAGCCACGTCATGGGTGAAATCGGCAAAGGCTACAAGATCGCCATCGAAACGTTGAACGAAGGCCGCATCGGCATCGCCGCCCAAATGCTGGGCCTGGCCGAAGGCGCTCTGGAACACGCGCTCAAACACGCCCGCGAACGCAAACAGTTCGGCAAACGCATCGGCGATTTCCAAGGCGTCCAGTTCGAACTCGCCGAAATGGCCACCCAAATTGAAGCCGCCCGCCTCATGGTCTACAACGCCGCCCGTCTCCGCGACGCCGGCCTGCCCTTCGTCACCCAAGCCGCCATGGCCAAATATTTCTGCTCCACCATCGCCGAAGAAGCCGCCTCCAAAGCCATCGAAGTCCTCGGCGGCGTCGGCTTCACCAAAGACTACCCCGTCGAAAAGCTCTATCGTGACGCGAAAATCGGGCGAATCTATGAAGGCACCAGCAACATGCAGCGCGTCACCATCGCCAAAGCCCTGCGCGACCCCGACAAGTAAAGTAACTCACCTCCAGCGAGATCCGTCACAATAGAAGTAATGCTGCAAAGATGCGCTAGCTTTCTCCTCGTCCTCGCTTCGTCGTCCCTGCTGTTCGCCGGCGTCGACAAGAAACCCGATCCCACGCCCGATCAAATTCAAGACATCATCAAGAAATTCACCCAGAAGGAATCGGAGTTCGCCAAGGCGCGCGAAAACTACACCTACCGCCAAACCAGCAAGATCTCCGAAACCGCCCCCGCCGGCGGCAGCTACGAAATCGTCGAAGAAGTCTCCTTTGACGACCGCAATCGCCGCACCTCCCACGTAACCCACGCCCCCGTCGCATCTCTGGAGCACATCGTCATGACCGGCGAAGACGAACAAGATCTGCGCAACGTCATGCCCTTTGTCATGACCAACGACACCGCCAGCGAATACAACGTCTCCTACAAGGGCCGCGCCCAAGTCGACGAAATTTCCTGCTACCTCTTCACCATCTCCCCCAAAGAACTCACCAAAGACCGCAAGCGTTACTTCGACGGCGATATCTGGGTCGACGACCAGGATCTCCAAATCGTTAAGACCTTCGGCCGCGCCACCGGCTATCTTAAGCACAACGAAGACCAGCAGTTCCCGAAATTCGAAACCTATCGCGAGCAAATCGACGGCAAATATTGGTTCCCCACCTACACCTATGCCGACGACACCCTCAATTTCAAAGACGGCCAATCCCAGCGCATCAAAGTAGTCGTAAAATACGACCATTACAAAAAGTGGGAGTTCAAGAGCGAATCCAGCATCACTTATGGCAAAGTGGATAGTAGCGAAGCGCCTGCCATTCCGCCGCCGCCAAAACCCAAGAATTGATAGAAAAGCATGACCAGAGTTCTATTCGCAACCCTGCTGCTCCTCGCCAAGGTAACCATTGCGGGCGAAATTCAGCCTACGCACGTTCGTAACTTTGGACGCGTGAGCCAAACCCTGTTCCGCGGCGGTGAACCCACCGACGAAGCCTTCCAAGATCTGAAGGCCCTAGGCGTCAACATGGTCATTGACCTGCGCGAAGATGGCCCCGGGCGCCAATGGGAAAAGCAGACAGCGGAGCAATTGGGCATCCGCTACGCCCACATCCCGCTCTCCGGTTTCACCGCACCCCGCCCAGCCGATATTCAGCAGGCTCTTTCGCTCATTATGCAAGACCCCTCCGCCAAAGTCTACGTTCACTGCTTGCGCGGAAAAGATCGAACCGGCACCGTCATTGCCTGTTACCGAATCCAACATGATGGCTGGGACAACCGGCGCGCTCTCGAAGAGGCCAAAGGCTATGGAATGAGCAGCTTGGAACGCTCCATGCAGTCTTTCATCTTGCATTTCACGCCCCTCCAGCTCCCGTCTCTGACCGCGCCCGGCAACTAGCACACTTCCACAAATCGCCCTATTTTCGAGCTTCGACCCCAAATTCGCGCACTTCACTTATCCCTTGTCGTGGCAACGCCCTTCACTGTGTTTTAATAGGGTGGAAGCTCCACTCTTAGCATGTCGGAATCACGCCTGAATCGGAAACTTAGTCGGGGAATGCGGGAGTTAAAACTCCTTGCCAAAGGTACGGCGGACACCAGTCACCCGATCATGGCGCACATCATTCCGATCCGCCGCTGCAATCTTTCCTGTACCTACTGCAACGAATACGACGATTTCTCCAAGCCCGTCCCTCTCGATACGATGGTCCATCGCATCGAACTCCTCGGCAAGCTCAAAACCGGCGTCATCACCCTCAGCGGCGGCGAACCGCTCCTTCATCCTGAACTCGACTCCATCATCAGCAGCATCCGCAAAAACGCCACCCTCGCCGGCTTAATCACCAACGGCTACCTCCTCACCGCCGACCGCATTCGCAAACTGAACGAAGCCGGACTCGATTACCTCCAAATCAGCATCGATAACGTCATGCCCGACGAGGTCTCCAAAAAGAGCCTCAAGGTTCTCGACAAGAAACTCCAGCTCCTCTCCGAACACGCCGAATTCCACGTCAATATCAACTCCGTCTTAGGTGGCGGCATCAGCACCCCCGAAGACGCCCTCATCGTCGGCAAACGCGCTATGGAACTCGGCTTCACCTCCACCGTGGGCATCATCCACGATGGCGACGGCCAGCTCCGCCCCTTAGCCGACCGCGAACGCGAAGTCTTCCTCGAAATGAAGAAGTTTGAAAAGAAGCACTTCTCGCGCCTCAATTACTTCCAGGAAAATATCGCCAAAGGCCAGCCCAGCGATTGGCGTTGCCGCGCCGGTTCCCGCTATCTCTACATCTGCGAAGACGGCCTNNGTTCACTACTGCTCCCAACAGCGCGGCTTCCCCGCCAAGCCTCTGGAACAATACACCGTCGCCGACATCAAACGCGAATACATCACCCAAAAATCCTGCGCCCCCATGTGCACCATCTCCTGCGTCCACCAAATCTCCTACTTCGATTTCTTCCGCGGCGAACAAACGCTCTCCGTCGAACCCATCCCCGCCGAGCGCCTAGTCACAATCAAAACGTCACACTAATTGCTCACAGCGGAGGGCGGCCTTCAGGCCGCG
>PMQB01000597.1 GCA_003169195.1 Bryobacterales bacterium | reverse complement strand
CCGCGCTTTCGCGCAATGCGTTTGTGAAAGCGCAATCTTGACTATGCCTAAATTCCTAACCGTCACTGCCATCGTTCTCTTCGCCCTGCTGCAACCGCTCGCGCACGCCCAAATCGTCAATCCCCTGCAAGCCGCCAAAGACGCCTACAACAAAGCAAAACAACAACAAAAGGCGCAACAACCCAACACGCCCGCGCAATCCCAAAGACGCGGCCAGCCGCAGTCCGCTTCCGCTGTCTCCAACCCTACCGGTCCCTTCACCCCTCCCCCTGGCACCAAAATTGAGCCCGTTCTGCTAGCTCCCAGGGAGCAGGGCGCGCAGTTTGCCGTGAGTCCGCGCGGTGTTCATATGGCCACCGTCTCGCATAGTGGCAGCCGCTGGACAGTGATCTACGACGGTGTCCCTGGTCCGCTGTTCGACCAAATTTACCCCCAGGGCAACTCTCTTACCGGCATGATCTTCAGTCCCGACGGTATTCGCTATGCCTATTGCGGTCTACAAGGCAATGATGCTGTCGTGATGGTCGACGGCAAAGAACTGTTCCGCGATTCGCACACCAATGTGCAAAACAGAATCGATGCGAATAGCTGCCAGCAACTGAGCTTCACTTCCAATAACAAACACGTCTACTTCTTCTCCATGAGCAAGTACGAAGGCGCAACAGATGGTTTCCGTTTTGTGTTTGATGGAAAGGCCGACCCTCTGGGCAGCAACAACGACTTGCGAACTTTCTCCTTTAGTCCCGATGGCGATCACGTCGCCTACGTTTGGTCCGGCTGCGGACGCGATACCACGCAGAAACTTCTCATCGACGGTAAGCCCGCTCCCTATCTAGCCGGCAACCCGCAATGGAGTGCCGATAGTCAGCACCTCTACACCACGGCCGTAAGACCGCAGCAGCAGATTTTCGAGGTCTTGCTCGACGGCAAACCGATGATCCGCGCGAATAGCGTCAGGCTATTCATTCCGCCCGTCGGCAATATGGTCGTTGCTTGGGCTACTAAAAACTCTGGGGCCGCTCCCACCTCCTTCCTCGTAATCGGGGGCAAGGTCGTGCCGGGAAGTGAAGTTACCGCGGGGATTAGCAATTGTGGCGGCCTTACCTTCAGCGCCGATGGCAAGCATTACGCGATGTCTTGCACCACCTCCAATGGCCGCGCCTATGTTTTCGCCGACGGCAAAAAAGGTCTTGATTATGGGCGTCTCGACATGTTCTATTCTTACGGAACAAAAGGCGCTCAGAAGACCATCGGCTTTACCGCTGAATCGGGCAGCCCCGTGTTTGTAGGAAATAGCGGCGGCGCGCAGTTCGTCGTGGTGGGCAATCAGGAATCAGGCCAGCTAAACCAACTCGGCGAAGTGGCTATCTCCCCCGTCGGAAATCACGTCCTGGCAGCCGCACTGCATAACAGGACCGTCGACGGAAAAGTAATCCCCATGCCGCAGTCCGAGCGAACGTTCTCCTTGGTATTTAGTCCCGACGGCGCGCATTACGCCTTTGGCATCCAGGCGCGCGCTGGAATCGTTGTCTATTTGGATGGAGTTCCGCAAGATACATTCACCGCCACGGAGGTCAATCAGACGGACGGACATTTTCTAACCCAGTCGCTTGTTCAGTTCAGCCCGGACAGCAAACATTTGGCCTACTTTTGTCACCTGGCCGATCCAGCGGCCGGTAACAATCAAGGTGTCTGTCTCGACGGAAAGTATTTGCCGGTCACCTACCCAGGCTCCTTGGGCAATCTCATGTTCAGCCAAGATAGCAATCATCTCTTCTGGAATGCCTGGACCGCTGTTAAGTACCGTGCCTATGTCGATGGCAAGCCAGTCGTCGAAAGCGGCGCACCGAACACCGGTGGGCTCGACCGCGTGGCGTTTCAACCCGATGGCAGCAACGGCCTCTTAATGTTGGGCCAAGATGAAGCTGGCTTCAAGCGCTTCAGCGTAACCCCCGCACCCGATAGCAGTCTGGCGTCTATGTTTAGTTCCAGCGTTGTTGCCTCCCGCTAAAAGGACTTCCTGAAATGATGCGAACCATCCTCCCATTCCTGCTCCTTATAGCTGCGCACGCCACCGCACAAGACCTCCAGTTAGGCGTTACCTATACCTGTAACGGCGACCGCCTCTACCTCGAAAGCTGCAACATTCGCGACCTCTCCGATACCTCCACTTGCATGGTGGCCCATCCAGACCGCCCGAAACACAACGGCTTCATGGCCTACACCACCGAAACCCGCGGGGCTCTAAAAAAACTCCTTCCCACCTGCCAACAGCCGTCGGCCGATGAAGTCGCCCGCGCCAAAGCGCACTACAAAAAACAGAACGACATCCAAGCCACCAACGAAAAGAAAGCGAACGAAGAAAACGATGCCATCGAAGCACGCGCCCAAGCAGTGATCACCGGCAAGAAACCACTCACGCCAGAAGAACGCGCTATCAACCGCTGCATCACTTCAGGTCGCCTCCCCGCCTCTTGCACCGGCAACGCGCTCCTCGGCGCCTTCGGTCAAATGCTGTCCCAGGTTCTCCCCGCCGCCGGTGGTGACGGGCCAGCACCCGGCCCGGTCGTCGCTGGCGTATACAACGGTGCTGGCAACTGGCGTCTCGACTTCACCGCCGAGGGCGTCTTGGTCAGTTGCTCGTTCCTTTCACCCGACGAACGTCACTACACCATCGATTTCAAAAACAATCGACTCGTCCTCAACATCGACACTTCTCCCAAACCGCTCGTCCTCACACTTATGCCTGACTTAACCATGTCGACCCCTGGTCCCATCACCATCAACGGCGTGGTCGGTGGCTCCTCTAGCGGTGGTTATCGAAACCAAGCGGGAACGCCGCTATCCGACGCCGAAGCAGTCAGCACCCACGAGCCTGTCTACGGTTCCGACGGCCTGCGCGTCTACAATCCCGGCCCGAAAACATCCTTCTCCCGCAGAACGGCCACCTGTCCCGCGCTCAGAGTTTCAAGCAACGCCGGCGCAGTCGGCGCGCAAACCATGCAAATGGACGTACTCAAGACCATGTTCGGTGGCGATAAAGGCCCACCCACTCCGCCCGGCATTCGCATGCGCGGCATCTTCGCCGCACCCTCCGGCTTCAGCGCGCAATTCTTTCCCGAGTCCGTTATCCTCGGCTGCGGTCCCGACGTCGCCCGCGCCTATCCGTACTCCGTCGTCGCCGACGGCACCAAGACCTTCCTCAAGATCGATGCCCCCGATCATCCGCTCACCGTCGCCTTCCGGCCCGACGGCTCTCTCGATCCCGGCACCGGCCCCTACCAAGTCCATGGCCGCACCATCCTTGGCCAGACCGACGACGGCGACTTCAAATTCGCACCGCTTGAGCAGACTTGCAACCTCGGCATTCTCACTCCCAGCAAAGCCATTCCAGCCAGCGGCGGTATACCCACAAGCGGCACACTGTCATCCGCCACTGCTCCTCTCGGCAGCGCCACTCTATCTCTTGTCTCTGGATTTCCCTC
>PMQB01000330.1 GCA_003169195.1 Bryobacterales bacterium | reverse complement strand
CGCAATCCCCGCACCGGCGCCGAAGTGGCCATTCCTCCGGGCAAGGCTGTCCGTTTCAAACCGGGTAAGGAACTGCAGGCTCTGCAGTAATTACGGATGTGTCACAGCCGCCAGGACTGCTGGGTCCGCTCGATAGCAGGCCGCCCGAATTGCCAAACCCTTGGGCTTACGAATATCCCCAGCCGGTCCGCTGGAAGTTGCCGGCCCGCTGGTGGCTCAACCTCTTACTTCTTTTTCTAACCACTGTCACCACAACCGTTTTTGGTGCCGCTCTGGTTCATAGTTTTGCGCAAGGACGTTCGTTTGATCAGCGCGATCTCGTAGTGAGCTTTTTTCAGTTTCTGCACGGCGACCGCACCCTCATCCGCGGCCTTCTCTTCTCCGTCCCATTGCTATTGATTCTCATGGCTCATGAAATGGGCCATTACGTGGCCTGCATGAAGCGCGGTGTCGACGCCACACTTCCGTTTTTCATGCCGTCGCCAACACTATTCGGCACGTTGGGCGCATTCATCCGCATCAAAACGCCTATCTACACTCGCAGCGATCTCTTCGACATCGGCAGTGCCGGACCCATTGCCGGTTTCGTGATGCTCCTGCCTTTCTTATTTGTTGGCCTTTGGCTCTCGCATCCCCTGGTAGGCGGTGACGGACAAGCCATCCTCATTGGCACTCCGCTAGGCTTGCGCGCGATCGAGTGGTTTCGCTTCGGTGTCACCGGACCCGAACACATCCTTCTTCACCCCATGGCCATTTCGGCGCTCGCAGGCATGCTTTTAACGGCACTAAACCTGCTGCCTCTCGGTCAACTCGACGGCGGCCACGTGGTGTACGCTGTCTTCGGTGAGCGCACGCATAAAGTGATCTCCACCTGTATGGTCGGTCTCTTGGTGGTGATGGGCAAGTTCTATTTCCCTTGGTGGCTCTGGGCGGTGGCTATGTTTTTTTTGGGCCGCAGTCATCCGCTCGTCTACGACAACAATCCGCTCAATGCCACTCGCCGCTGGATCGCCGCTGCCACGCTCCTCATCTTTATCCTTTCCGCATCGCTGGTGCCCACACGCATTTAGTGTATGAAAATTTCCGCTGCGATCATCACGTTCAATGAAGAACGCAATATTGCCAGGGTTATCGAAAGCCTGCGTTGCTGCGACGAGATTTTAGTGCTCGATAGCGGTTCGAACGATCGCACAGTTGAAATCGCCCGCAAGTTAGGCGCGCGCGTGGAAGAAGCCTCGTGGCACGGTTATGCCGCGCAAAAGAACATCGCCGCCGAGCTCGCCACGCACGATTGGATTCTCTCCCTCGATGCCGACGAAAGCGTCAGCGAAGCTCTTGAAGCCGAAATCTGGCATATCAAGAAATTCGGCCCTGAATACGCCGGCTACACCATGCCCCGTCTCGCCCAGTATCTCGGCCGTTGGATCTTGCATAGCGGTTGGTACCCCGATCGCAAAATTCGCTTCTTTGATCGCCGCAAAGCGCGCTGGATCGGTGAGTTCGTTCACGAATCGGTAAAAGTCGATGGCCCTGTCGGCCATCTCGAATCAAATCTACTGCACTTCACCTGCAACTCGCTCAGTGAACACCTGCGCACGATGGATACTTATACAACCCTAGCCGCGCAGGAGCTGGTCACCCGTGGCAAGTCTCTCAGCTTTGCCCGCTTGCTGCTCGATCCCCCTTGGACGTTTTTCCGCACGTACGTTTTGAAACGCGGCTTTCTCGATGGCATCGAAGGTCTCACCATTGCCTACATGGCCGGACTCTACAACTTCGTCAAATACGCCAAGGCTCGCTCCATGAGTCCAGGCCGGAAGGTGTAGCGTTGCGCATCGTCCACGTCGATACCGGGCGCGAACTGCGCGGCGGTCAACGGCAGGTTTTATTGCTACTGCAAAGTTTGCGTGCGGCTGGCGAAGATTGCACTTTGCTGGCACGCGCCGGTTCACCTCTGTTTCAGACCGCCGGCAAAGCCGGATTTCCGGTCTATCCCGTTGGCCTGCAATCGTTACGCAAACATTCAGAAAAAGCCGATCTCATTCACGCACACGATGCCCGCGCCCACACCCAGGCCGCCATCGCTGCGCGTGTTCCGTTTGTCGTTTCCCGTCGCGTCGCGTTTCCTTTGAAACGCGGTTTGTTGTCACAATGGAAATACCGCCAGGCCAAACGTTACTTAGCCGTTTCCCAATTTGTGGCCGCTGAATTGGGACGCTCCGGCATTACCCAAGACAAGATTGATGTTGTCTACGATGGTGTTGAAACGAACATCCAAACCGAGTGGTGTGCCCAAAATCCTGCTGTCGCTTTAGCATCGCGCGATCCTGCTAAGGGCCGTGATCTGGTAGAAGAAGCTGCGCGGATCGCTGGTATTCGCATCTCGTTTTCGGACGATTTGAGCAGAGATCTCACCGCCGCGTCTGTTTTCATCTACATCACTCGCTCCGAAGGCCTTGGCTCCGCGGCGTTACTTGCCATGGCCATGGGCGTTCCCGTCATCGCCAGCGATGTGGGTGGTCTTCCGGAAGTGCTGGGCTATGGGGACGCGGGTTTCCTCACGCCGAACGACGCATCAAAAATCGCCGCCGCTATCAAACTTTTGCGAGACGATTCTGCACTGGCCCAAACTCTTATAGAACGGGGAAAGATTCGCGTGGCCGAACACTTCACAGCGCAGCGCATGCTAGACCATACCTTGGCCTCCTACAGGAGAGCCCTTGCCGTTTGAAACTATTTTGCATCTCGCCTATAGCGCGCTCGCTGGCTTGCTCATCGGCAGCTTCCTGAACGTCTGCATCTACCGCGTCCCGCGAGACCTCTCGGTCGTCAGTCCCCGCTCCTTCTGCCCGGAATGTGGCAAACCTGTCGCTTGGTACGACAACATTCCTCTTCTTAGCTATGCGCGTCTCAAAGGTCGCTGCCGCCATTGCGGAAAGCCGATTGGCATTCGCTATCCGCTTGTCGAAATCACCACGGCTTTTTTTTTCGTCGGCACTATCCTTCATTTCGGCTGGAATCTCAACGGCTTCAAGTGGTGTTTATTCCAAGCAATCATGATCGTCCTCTTCTGGATCGATTTGGAAGAGCGTCTCTTGCCCGACGAATTTACGCTCGGTGGCAGCGCGCTTGGCCTCTTGTTTGCCTTCTTCACAAAAGTGCCCGGTGATCTGGGCGAGCTGCTTTTACCGACAGTGAGCGCGCGCGGTCAATCCTTGTTCGAAGCGCTGGCCGGTGCGTTCATACTCACGCTCCCTCTCGCCGCCATCGGCCTGATTTGGGGCAAATTGACCAAACGCGATGTGTTGGGCTTAGGCGATGTCAAACTCCTCCCGTGCATGGGCCTATTCCTAGGCGTTGAAGTGGGGATTCAAACTCTTTTACTTGGCAGCTTACTCGGTGTAGCAATAGGCGGTATATACATTTTCATTATGAAGAAAAAGGCCCGCGAGTACGAATTGCCGCTCGGCAGCTTTTATTGCGGAGCCGCCGCCCTCGCGCCTCTTTTCATGAAATTTTAAGCATTTTTCGACGTTACTTTTGTGGCAAACACAATTCTCCTTGGTGTACCATAGAACTTTACGATATGAAGGAACTGCTCCACGCCCTCGCTCCAGGGGATGCTGATTGGCGCATCGCGAACCAGATTGACCCGCTTCGGCTCCCTGCTCATGTGGCCATCATTATGGATGGCAACGGGCGTTGGGCCAAACAACGGAACTATCCCCGGATCATGGGCCACCGTGCCGGTGTCACCGTGGTGGGTAACATCGTGGAGACCTGTGCCCAATTAGGCTTGGAGGCCTTAACCCTCTACGCATTCTCGGTCGAAAACTGGAAACGGCCTCGCCTCGAAGTCGAAGGTCTTTGGCGTTTGCTGCGTTTTTACCTTCGGAAAGAACTACCGAAGATGATGCGCAACGGTATTCAGTTCGCTGCTATCGGTCGTATCGAATCTTTGCCCGAAGTTGTCCAGGCGGAACTGCAAACTGTCATAGAGAAGACATCTAATAATCGCGGTATGCGCCTCAACCTAGCCATCAATTACGGTGGCCGAACCGAACTTGTCGATGCTGTCAATGCCATGCTCGAAAACGCCCGCGCCGAAGGCAATCTCGAAGCGCTCGAAATTACGGAAGAATCTATAGCCGAACATCTTTACACCGCTGGCCAAAAAGATCCTGATCTGCTCATTCGTACCTCCGGCGAGATGCGCGTTAGCAACTTCCTCCTCTGGCAAATTGCTTACGCCGAACTCTACGTCACCGAAACGCTTTGGCCCGATTTTTGCCGCCGCGATCTGCTCGAAGCCATCTGCGAATACCAAAGCCGTGACCGTCGTTTCGGCGGACTGACTCGTTCGCCAGCGCCGGTTGTGGAATCGCATGAATTGCTTTTAGACGACGAAGGATTAGAATTGCCTTTGGCCCAGTTGGGCTAAAAGCATAATGAATTTTTCCGCGCACGACTACTCTTTATGAATCGCCTGCTCACGGCGATTGGCCTCATCGGGGTTGCCGCATACTTGGTTTTCTGGGCGCCCACACCCGTTTTCCTTGCTGGCGCCCTGGTCTTCGGCTTGCTTTGTTATTGGGAGTACTCTGGACTTGTTGTCGCCCAGTCTATCCCCCGGCCTGGCGTCTTCGGGTGGCTCACGGGACTGCTGATTGTTTTATTTCCCCAGTACATCTTGCCGGGCGCCAGCATTTTCCTGCTGTGCTCCTTTGTCGTCGCGTTGCGTTTGAACAGTCTCCGCGATGTTCTGCTTCAAGTTGCGTGTTGCTTCATGGGCGCATTCTACGCCTTTGCCCCTTGGCGATTTGCGGCAGATCTACGAGAAGTGAGCGTGCACTTGCTGTTCTTCGCGCTGGCTCTCAATTGGGTTGGTGATAGCGCCGCCTACTATATAGGCCGCCAATTCGGCAAACACAAACTAGCGCCGCGTGTTAGTCCTGGAAAGAGTTGGGAAGGCGCCATTGCTTCGGTTCTAGGTGCGGTGTTGTTCGGCCTTATCTACCTCGGCCACTTCTTGCCGCAAATCCCGTGGTGGCAGGTGATTGTGATGGCCGCCATTGCCAACACCGCCGGACAACTCGGCGACCTCGCCGAATCTGCCCTCAAGCGCGGCGCCGGCGTCAAAGACAGCGGCAATCTCCTCCCCGGCCACGGTGGCATCCTCGACCGAGTCGATAGCAGCCTCTTCGCCCTGCCTGTCGTGTATGTCCTCTATAGCCTCTCCCTCCGATAGACCAAAAACCCGCGCTCTCTCACAGGCTGACCTGCGATCATAGAAAATCACCCTATGCTTCAGTGGCTTCAGAACGTGATCAATCGCTTCATGACTCAACAAGAATCTCCCACCTTTGCCGAAATCCAGACCGCCGCCGATTTCGATCAGCTTCTCTCCCACGAAACCCCTGTCATCCTCTTCAAACATAGCCGCACTTGTCCTGTCAGCCTTGCCGCCCACCGACAAATGCACGCATTCGTCCGCATTTGCCCCGATGTCCCGGTTTCTCTGCTGTGTGTCCTAAAGCACCGCGTTCTTTCCCGCCACATCGCCGAACAAATTGGCGTTCACCACGAATCACCGCAGGCCATCCTCTTCCAGCACGGGACCGTAATCGGCCATCTGTCCCACGACGACATCAAGGTCGACGAACTCACAACCCTTGTGTCCGCCTTCACTTCCGTTTCCCACGATGCGCCAGTTCCCGCCAGCTCCCTTCGCTCACCTCAACCTTAAACTTGTCGGCGGCACGCTTGATACGCTTCCAAGCTTCGTCGCGCTCTTCATCGCTCACTCCTTCCACTTGGTCAAAGCGAGCGATCGCATTCCGAACATGCGCCGCATCATGCAACGGCTCTTTGCGCTCCTTCGGGAAAGCATAATCCTCGCTGCTCAGTTCATCTCTTTTTTCTTCGTTGATCTTGCTCATACAGAGTAGATCGCTCCCATCACCCCAGCGTTACCTGCCAAGCAAAGGAACTAGCTCGTGATTTCCGAAAGAAACCACTCGCGCAGAACCCTCATCTTGTGGACATGAAGTTACTATCTCTCGCTGTGTTTGCGCTCGGGGCAAGCACGCTCTTCGCGCAAGGTTACGAGTCGGATAAGCCATTCACTTTCGGCTTCAAAGTGGGTGTTCCCGTTACGGATATGTTCGCCTCGCGCAACACTTCTCTGTTCAACGGCAACTTAGCTGATTCCAATTACTATTCGTCCGTGCCGCGTTACACGTTCGGTTTAAGCGGCGAATTTAAAATGCCCAAACATCTGCGCCTGGAAGTGGACGGCCTCTACAAACGCGCCGGTTACGCGGCCTCCAACACGGGCGATATCTTCGGAGGCTCGGGTGACTACAATACGAAAATGAATGTTTGGGAAATTCCGGCGCTGCTGAAAACAAACATTACGTTAGGCCACGTTCGACCCTTTATCGATTTCGGGGCGTCCTTGCGCCACGTCTCGTCGTTCCAAACGACAGGGTACATGCCGGGCGCGATTTATCCAACTATTTACAACAACTCTCCGGACCTGCATAACCGCAACTCGTACGGCGGTGTCGCGGGCATAGGAATCACATTTAAGTTCGGAGTGTTTGAATTGAGCCCCGAAGCGCGCTACACGCGTTGGGCGAATCAGTCGTTTGCGGCTCCGGGCTTCCGCACCAACCTAGACCAAGGCGACGTGCTCTTAGGAATTAGCTTCTAACAGAACCCCAGGGAGCGCGTTAGGACCACGCCCATAACGCGCTCCAATACTGTTTAGCCAACGTCAATTGTGCCTGTTTGACGTCATCTTCGTAATCTATGTCACGCTTGCTTTCGACGCACTCCCCAGTAGGGTCGTCAGGTGGGAGATGAGCGGTCACTACAAACAGAACATGCAGGTCCATACCCACAAAGACCGCTGATTCTGATTTTTCACTACAGCTTCAAGAAAAAAACACTAGTTAGTGAATTGTCCGTGTCTTCCGGTTCATGTAGTCCATCAGCAGGTAATTCCCCAAAGTGTAAGGCGTAGTAAAGTAAGCCTTCCCCTTACACATCTCCGTCACTTTTTGAACAAACTGCACTAAACCGTAGTCGCTCGCCAGCATGAACGTATTGATCAAAATGCCGCGCTTCTTGCAACGTGCCACTTCTTCCAGCGTCTGGCTAATCACCAACGGATCCAGCCCGAACGCATTCTTATAAATGCGTCCATCCTCCAGCGTCAACGCCGAAGGCTTGCCATCGGTGATCATAATGATCTGCTTCATGTCCTTCTTCTCTTGCGCCAGCAACCGCTGCGCCAGAATCAGTCCATCGCGCGTATTCGTGTAATAGGGGCCCACCTGCACGCGGGCCAAATCCGAAATCCGCATCTCTTCTGCAGTGTCGTGAAATAGCACACACCGCAGCGAATCACCCGGATACTGCGTGCGAATCAAATGCGATAACGCCAGCGCTACTTTCTTCGCCGGTGTAAATCTATCTTCGCCATACAGAATCATGCTGTGGCTGCAATCCAGCATCAGCACCGTTGCGCAAGAACTCTGGTATTCCGATTGATGAACGTGCAAATCCGAATACTCCAGATTCAACGGCAACTTCACGCCCTCGCGCTGCATCGCGGAAAACAACGTCGCACTCACATCCAGATTCAGCACATCGCCAAATTCATACGGCTTCGCCCCGCCGCTCGCATCGATACCCGTCGAAAGGTCGCGCGTATCATGCGCGCCGAAACTCGACTTTCCCAACGATCCCAGCAAATCCTTCAACGTCTTGAATCCAAGAAAATCAACCGCCTTATCGGTCACCTCGAACTTCATTTGGTTCTCGGCGCCGCCTTGGCCTCCAGGCGCATTCTCCGGATCGGACGGATCTTCCGTGTTGATATAGCCGCCCTCTTCCAGTTTCTCCATCAAACGTTGGACCAACTGTTCGCGCTGTTCAGCCGACATCTCCGCCAGCTTCTGCCGCATCTCATCCAATCGCTCAGGGCTGAACAAATTGTCGCCTTGTAGCGCNNAACTGCATGTATGGGTCTTGGTACCCGCTGCCGAGCAGGTAATCCGAAAGCGCGCGCAGCAAGTCTTCCATCTCGATGCCGAGGTCTTCTTCGGAAAATTTGGAATAAGAGATGCGCCGCATTGGTCTCGCTGCCTTAGTTTAGATTTCGCCTGCCGCCACCACCCGGGCCGCCCTTGCGTCCTTCAAATTGACTTCGCCGCAGGTCCGGCTCTTCCCGGCCGCGCTCCTCTCGATTCCCGCGTTCCGCCACTACAAACTCCAACTCTTCATTACGGCTGATCCGTTTGTGCGCGTACAAACCTTCCAGAATGAATTCGCCTGCCGAGGCCCGCAAAGCATCGCTTTCGTTTTCGCCCAATCCGAGTTTCCCTGTGAAGTGCAACAAGTCTTGAATCTTGCCCAACTCGCTGATCATGTCCCGTGCCGGCAAATCTTCGTCCAGCTTCAGACTGCCGCCCAATTCAAACCACTGCACCACTTGACGAAGATTGACGCCATCGAAGTAGGATGTGAAGACTTTGCCCACCGCGTGGCGAATAATCTCCCGCGCCACTGCATCGCCGCCTTTCAACTCGCCTTCATACTCGAGTTCCAGTTTGCCCGTCATCGAAGGCAGCGCCGCATACAGATCCATAATGCGCGGGACTGCCCCCGTATCCTTTGATTTCAGCGCGCGCCGTTCCGCATTCGAAACCACGTTCTCTAAAACTGAAATCGGCAACCGCTGCGATACGCCCGACCGCTTATCCACCCTCTTGTCATCGCGCGCCAAAAACGCAATATGCTCCACCACCTCATGGATATAGGGCGGCACCTCTATCTCAACCGGCGACCGTCGCTTCGTCCACGCCTCCTGCTTCGTAATCGCAATGCCTTGCGAAACCTGTAGCGGATAGTGCGTGCGAATTTCGCTGCCAATGCGATCCTTTAACGGCGTAATAATCTTGCCGCGCGCCGTGTAATCCTCGGGATTCGCCGTAAAGACCAACATCACATCCAGCGGCAATCGCACCGGATACCCTTTGATCTGGATGTCGCCTTCCTGCATGATGTTGAACAAGCCAACCTGCACCTTGCCGGCCAGATCTGGCAATTCATTAATGACGAATAGCCCGCGATTCGCGCGCGGCACCAAACCGTAGTGAATTGTCAGCTCGTTCGAAATATCCTGACCCGTGCGCGCTGCTTTAATAGGATCGATATCGCCAATCATGTCGGCAATGGTCACATCGGGCGTAGCTAACTTTTCAACATAACGTTCATCGGCCGAAATCCAGGCAATCGGCGTCGCATCGCCCATCGTCGCAATCTTGTCCCGGCAATGCTTGCACAGCGGCCGTAAAGGATGATCCTTGATTTCACATCCAGCGATGTACGGCATCTGCGGGTCGAGCAAACGCGTCAACATGCGCGCCAGCCGTGTCTTCGCCTGACCGCGCAGGCCTAACAGAATAAAATTATGGCGCGACAACACCGCATTTACTACCTGCGGTATCACCGTGTCTTCGTAGCCCATAACGCCGGGAAACAGCGTCTCTCCCCGCTCTAATTTGCAGAGGAGATTCGAACGCAATTCTTCTTTCAGCGTTCGGTCAGGACTCAAATTTTCTATGAAGCGGCTGCCACGCAGCGCGCCCAGAGTTACTGGCAAGTCGGGTGTAGGCATAGTGTGGGGACTCGCAGTCGTCGATATGAAGCCAAGTCTAGCAGTGTTCATGTGAAGATAATCCAGATGCATCTCACTGCCGAAGATGTCGAAAAGCTGTTAGATCTCGATGAACTCATCTCTACTATGAGAGATGCGCTCATCGCGCTTTCGGCGGGAAAAGTTGTGCAGCCGGTCAGAACTGTTCTCACCACCACCAATCCACCGGCTTGGTTCGGCCTCATGCCCGCCATTTATGAGGACGTAATGGGTGCCAAACTCGTCACTGTTTTTCCCAAAAATGCTGGCACTCAGCTCGGTACCCACCAAGCCATCATTCAACTTTTCAGCGCCAAAACAGGCGAACCTCTGGCCACTCTGGATGGCCGCGTCATCACGGCTTGGCGCACCGCCGCAGTGTCCGCGCTTGCCACGCAAATCCTCGCTCCGCCCTACGCCCGCGTGCTCACTATCCTCGGCAGCGGCGTCCAAGCGCGCACTCATCTGGCGGCGCTCAAGAGGGTTCGTAACTTTGCAGAAGTCCGCATTTGGAGCCGCACCCCCGAACATGCTGCCCGCTTCGCGAAGGAAACCGGCGCAGAGCCAAGGGCGCTCGAAGATGCGGTACGCGGTGCGGACGTCATCTGTACCGTCACTCACTCCTCCGAAGCCTTCGTCCGCGGCGAATGGCTCAAGCCCCGCGTTCACATCAACGCCGTCGGCGCAGTCGGCCTTGTGGCGCGTGAACTCGATGACTCGGTCATGGACCAAGCCGCGGTGATTGTCGAACAGCGTGCCGCCGCCGTTGTCGAATCCGCCGAAATTATCGGCTCGGCTTCTCCTATTTATGCGGAACTGGGCGAACTCCTTGCACAAGCCAAACCTCTACCCACCGCCCCGAAAACGATCTACAAATCTCTCGGTGTCGCCATCGAAGACGTATCCGCCGCTCGCCGGATCTGGCAAAAGGCGGTTGCCCGTTTACAATCGAAGTAGGTTGACTGGGCACAGGAGCGGCTTCGGCCGTCTCAGATAGCCGAACTGAAGCCATTTTTCATGCATCGGCCGCCTACTGTGAGCCTGATTTTTCCGCCCCCTTACAAATCGCTCGTGACATGTGATATGTTCTCGGTTCGATGAGTAGCCGAGAAGTCACGTCAGTCGATTACCAGTTAAACTGGCGGAAGTTGCAACAAGTCGGGCTCAATGCCTACGAAGCCCGCTCCTATCTGGTGTTATTAGGCCATCCACGCTTCAAAGCCTTGGAACTCGCCGCGCGCGCCCATGTGCCGCGCCAGAAGATCTATGAGGTGCTCGATAGCCTGGTAGAAAAGGGCTTTGCGCAAGTCGTCCAAGAGCGCACCAAGCTCTTCTCCGCCGTCGACCCCAGCCTCGCCGTCCCAGCCTATCTCGGCCGCCGCAGCAAGATGCTGCAGAACGAACTCACCGAACAATCGCGCCTCGCCAGCGGCCTCATCGAAGACCTGCGCGCCTCCTTCCTCGAAGGCCAGGACGGCCGCGGCACCCTCGACTTCCTCAGTCTCGTCAACGACCCCATGCAAACGGCCGTCCATTACCGTCGCATGCTGGCCACCGCCACTCGCGAATACGTCGAATTCTCGCGCCCGCCCTTCGCTGTCGACCCTCTCGACGAGCAACTCGTCAAAGATGCCGCCACCCGCGGTGTCAATTGCCGCCTCCTCATCGAATCCGGTGCCATCGACGAAGAACACCGCCACCGCCTCCGCGAATACCGCAGCGTCGGCATCGAAATTCGTTTCGCCGATCGCCTCCCCATGAAACTCGCGCTGTTCGATAGCAAATGTGGCCTGGTCGCTTTGCTCGACCCCGTCCTCACGCGTCCGTCCTGGACCGCCGTTATCTTCGAACATGACGGTTTCGCCGAAGCTATGGCTGGTCTTTTCGAAACCTATTGGTGCCGCTCGCTCGAGGAACATTCGCAAAAGGCATCCGCCGGCGTCATGCCCAATTACCAATTGCAACCTTGAAGGAGTTCCTATTTTGGAAGACTGCTACGCAGACCTAAACGGCATTCGCCTGCACTACATCAAAGCCGGCGCTGGCCCGCTCATGATCTTTCTCCACGGCTTCCCGGAATTCTCGTACGCCTGGAATGCGCAGCTTCGCGAATTCGCTAAAGATCACCTCGTGGTAGCACCCGACATGCGCGGCTACAACCTCTCCGCCAAACCCGCCCAGGTCGACCAATACGCCATGCCCAACCTTGTCGGTGACATCCGCGCCTTAGCCGATCACCTCGGCTATAAAAAGTTTGTCTTGGTCGCGCATGATTGGGGCGGGGTAGTGGCCTGGGCCTTTGCCATTCGCTTCCCCGAATTGCTCAGCGAACTCATCAGCATTAACGCGCCGCATCCCGCTGTCTTCGCCAAGCTTCTGCGCGAAAATGCCGACCAGCAAAAAGCTAGCAGTTACATCGGTGCTTTCCAAAACCCGGGTGTCGAAAATTATCTGGCTGCCGACAACTTTGCCGCCCTCCGCCAAGCCATGGCCGGCAGCGCCGCGCGTCCCGACGTTTTCTCCGACCCCGACTGGCAAGCCTACACCGCCGCTTGGTCCCAACCCGGCGCGCTCACTGGCATGTTGAATTATTACCGCGTCCCGCGGGCCGCCATTCCCGACGGCGCAAATTTCAAAGTCACCGTCCCCACCCTCGTGCTCTGGGGCGAAAAAGATCATGCCTTAAACATTTTGAATGTAGACGGCCTGCCCGCATACGTGCCAAATCTCACCGTGCAACGTTTCCCCTCCGGCACCCACTGGGTCGTCCACGAACATCCCACCGAAATCAATCAAGCCATCCGCGAGTTTCTGGCCTTCAAAACTCAAAATGCCGCGGCGCGCTAAGACTTGCTACTCTGAGCCAATGATCCAGGAATCGCCGTTCACCACTCCGGTATCGGCGCAATCAACTCGCCCGCGTCTCGAGTTTATTGATAACTTACGCTGGCTCATGATTCTCCTCGTCATCAGCCAGCACGCCGCCGTGACCTACAGCCACCTCGGCAGTTGGTACTTCATGGAAGACCCCAAACCAGGCCTTGGTACAACGGTCTTCTTCGCCACTTATCAGGCCTATCTCCAAGCCTTCTTCATGGGTTTCCTGTTCCTAATCGCCGGCTACTTCGTGCCGCCCTCCTTCGATCGCAAAGGCTTCTCCACCTTCCTCCGCGACCGCGCCATCCGGCTCGGCTTCCCTTCACTCCTCTACATGCTCGTCATCCATCCACTCATCGTGTACGGATTGCTCAAAGACAACTACGGCATCACTGCCCCGTTTACTACGTCCTATAGCCGCTACATCACAAGTCTCAACTTCTTGGGTAGTTCCGGGCCTATGTGGTTCACCGTGGCCCTGCTGGTGTTCTGCCTTGTCTATGGCATCGTGCGTGTAACACGCAGAAAAGTTCCACAAAACCAAGCCGATGCAGCCTTGCCAACTCACATTCAGGTCATCGCTTTCGCTGCTCTGATGGGACTCTGCACCTTCCTCGTGCGCACGGTTCAGCCCCAAGGCACCAATATCCTCAACATGCAGTTGTGTTACTTCTCGCAATACATAATGCTTTTCGTCGTCGGCATTATGGCGCGCCGCCGGAACTGGCTGCAGCGCATCACCCATTCGTTCGGAATGCGCTGGTTCATCCTCGCGCTCACCGTGGGCACCCTGCTTTGGTTCGGCATCGTCGCGTCCGCCGCAGTCAAACACTCTACCGCCGAACTGGACGGAGGCTGGACTTGGCAGAGCGCCGCCCTGTCTTTTTGGGAATCATTCTTCTGCCTGGGTATTTGCCTCGGGCTCATCGTCCTGTTCCGTGACCACTACAACTACCAAGGCCACTTCACCAAATGGTTGAGTGATAACTGCTTCAGCGTGTATCTCTTTCATCCGCCCATCTTGATCGCAGTCACCCTCCTGCTCCACAATCTCATCGCGCCCAAACCAGTGAAATTCCTCGGCGCCACCACCCTCGCCGCCGCCATCACCTGGCTCGCCAGCAGTCTTATCTTCCGTCGCATTCCCCTCCTGAAACGAATACTCTGATTCACCTCATCCGCTAAACTGGCCAGATCCACTATGCGTCTCGCGCTCATCGCTCTTCTAGCTCTCGCCACCATCAACGCGCAGCAACAGCACCCCCGCGATAAAGAAATTCACGATCCCACAACCCGCGCCTGGTGGCACACAACCGAAGATCTCTCCTCCGACGCCATGGAAGGCCGCGACACCGGTTCAGTCGCTTACAACCGTGCCGCCGACTACGTAGTCAACCGCTTCCGCCAAGCCGGTCTCCAACCCGCAGGCGACGCTGGCACATTCCTCCAATCCGTCCCCATGCACGAAGTCGCCGCCGATCCCGACCACACCACCTTCACCATCCTTCCCGCCACCGGCCCCGCCGTTCCCCTCAAGTTCCTCCAACAAGTCTCCCTCGCCCCCGACACCAACCTTCCATCCGAATTCACCGCGCCCCTCACCTTCCGCGGGTACTGCGGTCCCGAAACCATGCAGAACATCGCCGGTAAAATCGTCGTCTGTTTCGCCAACCGCCGCCAAGGCCTCCCCAACGCCGCCGACCGCACCACCAACGCGCGCAAAGGCGAGGCCTTCGGCCTTCTCAATGTCGATGATCCTTACTTTTCCATCGAACCCTCCCGCTGGCCCGCCGCTTACGCTCGCCGCGTCGCTCTCGGACCCGCACCAACGGACAAGAGCAAGCCGTTCTTCGTGATGACTCTCAGCGCCGAGTTGTTTCCCACACTGATTGCCGGCACATCCCAAAACGCACCAGCCATTCTCTCCGCCGGCGGTCATAAAGAATCATTGCCGTCCTTCGAAATTCCGGCTCAGCTACAAGTGCATGTCCAGCTAACTCAGCGCACCTATAACTCGCCCAACGTCCTTGCCCAACTCCCTGGTAGCGACCCAACTCTCAAAAACGAATACATTGTGATCGCCGCCCACCTCGACGGCTACGGCTACGGCACCCCCGTCAACGCTGACAACCTCTACAACGGTGCACTTGACGACGCTGCCTATGTCGCCCTGCTCATCCAGTTCGCCGACGACCTCCATCGCACACATCAGTCACTCAAGCGATCCATCCTCTTCTGCGGCTTCACCGGCGAAGAGAAAGGTCTGCTTGGCGCCAACTACTTTGTGGAGCGCCCCACCATCCCACTCGCCCAACTCGCTGCCGATGTCAACCTAGACCAGCTTCGCCCGCTCTTTCCCCTCCGCATCCTCACCGCGCTCGCCATCGACGACACCACCCTCGGCGACATCGCGCGCCAAATCGGCAGCACCATGGGCATAGAACTCCGCCCCGACCGCGAACCCGAACGCGCACTCCTCCGCCGGGCCGACCACTATCCTTTCCTCCACGCCGGCATCCCCGCCATCGGCTTCATCTTCGGCTACGACCCTGGCACCGACGCCGAACGCCGCTATCGCGAGTGGTATCAAATCCGCTACCACCGGCCGCAAGACGATTTAAAACAACCGTTGGATTTCGACGCCGCGACGAAGTTTAACTCATTCTTCTACCGCCTCATCGAAAACCTGGCCGATGCCCCAACTCGCCCATCGTTCAAGCGGACTCAGTAGCGCGACCCAGACATCCCCCTTCTCAGCATGCGCATCGCCTCAAACCTCCAAGAACGCATCACGTTTCCACACCGACGTAAACGCAAGGCGCAAGAATGCGCCTCTAATTCAGCACCATGTTGTGTGCCGTAGAGCGGGCAAGTACGCAACTTTCCGCATATCCCAACTCTCCCGCCGTCCGCATCTACATCCAGGGAGCAAGAAATGAGCACCGATCAAACGGACGAAAGTATCTGGAAAAGCATCGCCGCCGGCGCGGTAGGAGGTCTGGTCGCCTCCTTCGCCATGAATCAATTCCAGGCTGCCGTAACGGCAGTCTCCGAATCCGCCGCCCGCAAACATCGTCGGCGAACCGGTGAACCCGCACCCAAGCAAAACCGCAAAAGCAGCGGTCCCGATGCCACAGTCAAAGCGGCCAGCGCCATTTCCTCGACAGTCTTCCACCACGAACTCGCCGAAGACGAAAGCAAGTGGGCCGGTCCGCTGGTGCATTACGGCTTGGGCACCGTTCTCGGCGCAGTCTATGGTGCCATGGCTAAAGCCAAACCCGTCCAAGCCGGTGCGGGAACCGGTTACGGTGCCGCCGTATGGGCTGGTGCCGATGAAATCGCCGTGCCGCTCGTCGGGCTTTCCGGGCCGCCCACGGAGACCCCACTCTCCGGTCACGTCAATGCGCTGGCCTCGCACCTCGTCTATGGCTGGGTCACACATCTCACCCGTAAACTGGTCCTAAGTTAAGCGCATCGAACGTTTGGGAACAACCATCCTCTATTCGTCGTACTATATGTGAAAGACTCTCAATTCAACGAGGATTCACATGCGTTCATGGCCTCTGCCGTTGCTGTTGCTTACATCATCTTTCACTCTCCCGGCTGCCTGGCCCGGAGTCACCTTCAACAAAGACATCCTGCCCATTCTCCAAAACAACTGTCAGGAATGCCACCGCCCCGGCGAAGCAGCACCCATGTCTTTCCTCACTTATAAGGACACCCGCCCGTGGGCCGCCTCCATGCGTCAAGCCGTCCTTACCAAGAAGATGCCGCCTTGGCACGCCGACCCTGCACACGGCAAATTCCTTAACGAGCGTCGCCTCAGCCAATCGGAGATCGACGCCATCTCCACCTGGGCCCAAACCGGTGCCATCGAAGGCGACGCCAAAGACGCACCACCCCCTCGCCAATTCGCCACCGGCTGGACCATCGGTAAACCCGACGTCATCATCGACATGGGCACCGATTTCAAAGTCCCCTCCAGCGGCACCATTGACTATACATATTTCGCCGCCCCCACCGGCTTCAAAGAAGACAAGTGGATCACGAAGCTGGAGGTGCGCCCCTCTGCCCGCGCTGTTGTCCACCATGTCGTTCTCTACGCGCGCGCCCCCGGTTCCAAAGCGTTCGATTTCGTTCGTGCCGGCAGTATGGGCGTCGTCGAACCTAAAGATCCCGATGACCCGCACAAGCCAGACATCGGCGAAGGCCAATTCTACGGCCTCACCGAAGGCGGACACCTCGAGATGGTTGGCGTCTATGTCCCAGGCGGCGACGCCTATGTAACTCGTGACGGCCAAGCCCGCCTCATCAAAGCCGGCAGCGATCTCATCTTCCAAATGCACTACACCGCCAACGGCAAAGAGTCCGTCGACCGCACCCGCGTCGGCATCGTCTTCGCCAAACAACCCCCGCGCGAACGCGTCATCAACACGTTCGTCTTCAACCCCGACATGCATATCCCGCCGCAAGAAGGCAACCATCGCGTCGACGCCACCGTCACGCTCCTAGAAGACGTCAAGGTCCAATCCTTCTTCCCGCACATGCATGTCCGCGGCAAAGCCATGGAGTACGTCGTCACTTATCCAACCGGCGAAACCCAAATCCTCTGCAACGTGCCGCGCTACGACTTCAACTGGCAGATGACCTACCAACTCGCCCAGCCAATCCTCCTGCCCAAAGGCACCAAGATCCGCGTCTCGGCCTGGTACGATAACTCGCCGAACAACCCCGCGAATCCCAATCCAAAAGCCGATGTCTATTGGGGCGAACAAACCTGGGAAGAAATGCTAGCCGGCTTCATGGACTTCGCTGTCCCGGTGAATCTCAACCCCGCAAGAATCGCCCGCCCCCCGAAAACCGCCCAAGTAGCTCAGGCCCATTAAAAGAAAGGGGCGTGAGACCCAAAAGTCCCACGCCCTTCTCTTTACCGTTTTCTGCTTACTTTTTACTGCTCAAACGGCAGATCCCCGTTCTTCTCCCCATCAACAATCTCCGTCTCCGGAATCACTGATGCCGCCGCAACCAGATCGCCTTCTTCCATCCGCACCAGTCGCACACCCTGCGTCGACCGGCCGGCCTGGCGAATCTCGCCCGACTCAATCCGAATCATCTTGCCGTCCTTAGTGATAATCATGAGGTCGGTATTCTCCTTCACAGAGAGCACCGCCACCACTTTACCCACCTTCGGAGTCGTCTTCATGTTGATGACGCCCTTGCGTCCGCGCGCCGTTAGACGGTAGTCTTCCAGCGGCGTCCGCTTGCCAAAGCCATGCTCGGAAATCGAGAGGATTAAACCTTCCTTCTCGATCACTTCCAAGCCAACCAGGTAGTCGCCTTCATCCAAGTCCATCGCTCGAACGCCGCGTGCCTGCCGTCCCATCGCGCGAACTTCATCTTCATTGAAGCGGATCGCCATACCTTCATGGCTCCCTAAGAAAATGTAATTCTTGCCGTTGGTGATCGTCGCACCCAGCAGTTCATCGCCGTCATCCAGCGCCAGCGCAATGATGCCGCGCGACAGCGGATTGTCGAACTCTGTCAGTTCACACTTCTTGATTACGCCGTGACGCGTGACCATAACAATGAACTTCTCCGGGATGAACTCCTTCACCGCCAGGAACGCCTTCACCGATTCATCCGGCTGCAGCGCAATCAAGCCCGAAACATGCTTGCCCTTGCCCGTCGTACCCGCATCCGGAATCTCGTAGATCTTCAGCCAGTACACGCGTCCCTTGTTTGTGAAGATCAGCATGTAAGCATGCGTGGAAGCAATAACCAAGTGCTCCACTGCGTCTTCTGAACGCGTGCCCATGCCAATGCGGCCCTTGCCGCCACGAGTCTGCCGCCGGTATGTATCTACCGAGGTGCGCTTCAAGTAGCCGCCGCGTGACACCGTCACCGCCACGTCTTCCATCTGCACCAGATCTTCCAGCTTGATCTCGCCGGTGTCTTCAATAATCTGCGTGCGGCGTTCGTCTCCGAACTCTTTCTGGACGTCTTTCAGTTCCTTAACGATCACCGCCTTCAGCACTTTTTCCGAACCCAGAATTTCCAGGTATTCGGCAATCATGCGCTGAATCTCGGCCAGTTCGTCCAGAATCTTCTGGCGTTCCATGCCGGTCAAACGCTGCAATTGCAGTTCGATAATGGCCTGCGCCTGAATCTCGCTGAAGGTAAACTGCGTCACCAAACCTTCACGCGCTTCCTTCGGTGTCTTCGCGGCGCGAATCAGCTTGATAATTTCATCCAGCAGATCCAGCGCTCGTTGGAAACCTAACAGAATATGTTCGCGGGCGCGCGCTTTGCGCAACAGGTAATCCGTGCGCCGCCTCACCACGTCCACACGGTGTTCCAGGAACCGCTTGATGACATCAATGATGCCCAGTTCCCTTGGCTGCCCGTTCACTATCGCCAGCATGATCACGCCGAAGCTGATCTGCATCTGCGTTTGCTTGTAAAGGTTGTTCAACACAACCTCGGCATTCTCGCCGCGCTTCAGTTCGAACACAATCCGCATACCGTCGCGGTCGCTCTCATCGCGCGCATCCGATATGCCTTCCAGCTTCTTCTCGCCCACCAACGTCGCCACATGCTCTAGCAGGCGGGCCTTGTTCACCTGGAACGGCAACTCCGTGACAATAATCGATTCACGGTCTTTACCCAACTTCTCCATCGCCGCTTTGGCCCGCAGTTTCAAACTGCCGCGGCCCTTCGTGTAGTAATCGACAATCCCTTGCCGACCCAGAATGAAGCCGCCCGTCGGAAAGTCCGGTCCGGGCACCATCTCCAGAACCTTCGCCAGCGGCGTATGCGGATCTTGCAAAATCGCAATACACGCCGTAATCAGTTCGTTCAGGTTGTGCGGAGGAATGTTCGTCGCCATGCCCACTGCAATACCCGACGAACCGTTAATCAACAGATTCGGTACACGCGTTGGCAGAACTTCCGGCTCGTGTTCGCTGTCGTCGTAGTTCGGTCGGAAATCAACAGTTTCTTTGTCGATGTCTTCCAACAGCGTGCTGGCAATTTTCGAAAGCCGCGCTTCCGTATACCGCATCGCCGCCGGCGGATCGCCGTCAACGGAACCGAAGTTTCCCTGACCGTCAATCAACGGATAGCGCATCGAAAACAACTGCGCCATGCGAACCAACGCATCGTAAACGGGCGTATCGCCGTGCGGGTGATACTTACCCAACACTTCGCCCACAATCTTGGCGCACTTGCGGGTTGGACGGTTGAACGTCAATCCCATCTCATGCAGCCCATACAGAATGCGTCGGTGAACCGGTTTCAGCCCATCGCGCACATCTGGCAGCGCGCGCCCTACGATTACGCTCATCGAGTAATCGAGATACGAACGCTTCATCTCGTCTTCAATGTTGATTGAAATGATGTTTTTGTTGTCGCCGCCGGGCGGTAAAACTGCTCCGCCGGGTGGTTCTTGGTCGGCCAAATCGGACTCCTAATGCTGAAGAGGTGAATGTCACGGCAAGTTGTTGAAAATGTTGCAACTTACCGCCCAAAAACGTATAAACCTATTCTAGCATTTTGCCCATAAAAAAAGAGCTGGCAAATGACCAGCTCCTATGGAGGAAGCGGAACCATATCGCGACAGATCCGCTATGCAATCAATGTGTCCACTCACCCCTTTTCTTCTTGTAAAGAAATCCCCGAAGCCAATCGTGACTTTAGTTTTTGAGACTATTTGCAATGCGCCTTCGATAGTCGTTTGCTTTTTTGTAAACCTCTGGCGCGTTCACCGTTAACACCTTCCGATTCGCCACAATCTGCTTGCCGTTGATGAACACATCTTCCACATCGCTCGCCGTTCCTGCATGAACAAGTTGAGCGTAGAGGTTGTCCGTCAGCGGTGCAAAGTGGGCGCTCTGCAAACTAATAGCCACAATGTCCGCACGCTTGCCTTCTTCTAGCGACCCAATTTGCTTATCCATCCCCAACGCCCGCGCGCCGCCAATCGTCGCCATGTCGAACACTTGTTCCGCCGGAAGCACAGTTGGGTCCATGCGCGTCACCTTCTGCAACTTCGCCGCTAAATCCATCTCGCGAAACAGATCGGCCGTATCATTGCTCCCCGCAAATCCATCTGTCCCGAGTCCAACATGCAACCCGGCCTTCAACATCTCCGTCACATGCGCCACACCCGCCGCCATCTTCGTATTGCTCGAAGGACAATGCGCAATACCCGTGTTGTGCTTCTTCAAGATCTCGATATCGTTCTCATCAAGATAAATCGAATGCGCCGCCAACACTCGTCCGTCCAACACGCCCAGCTTGTCCAGCACTTGCACCGGAGTCAGATTTCGTTTCGTCAATGAGTCGTCCCGCTCGCGCGCAATCTCTGCCAAATGAATCAACAGCGGCGCATCATATTTCACTGCCAGCGCATGGGCCGCCAACAGCGCTTCATCCGGCGTCGTGTAAATCGCATGCGGCGCCAACGCCGGCGTAATCAAATCATCCTTTTCATACTTCTGCAGATACCGTTCCGCCTTGCTCAACGCTTCCTGCCAGGTTCGATAATCCGGCGCAGGGAAGCCGATAATCGTTTGCCCCAACACGCCGCGCACACCCACTTCTTTCGCCGCTTCCGCTTCCGCGTCCTCGAAGTAGTACATGTCCGTGTACGTCGTAATCCCCGCCAGCAACATCTCCACGCAAGCTAAACGCGTACCGGCCTGAACAAAATCCGCCGTCACATTCTTCGATTCAGCCGGAAAGATATAGTTCGTCAGCCAGTCATCCAACCGCTTGTCTTCCGCCAATCCGCGCAGCAGCGACATCGGCGCATGCGTATGCGTATCAATCATCCCCGGCACCAGCAGCGCGTCCGATTTATCCAGCGTGTGCTTCGCCTGAAACCGCGCCGTTAGCTCTGCCTGCGTGCCCACGGCCACAATGCGCGAACCCGTAATCGCCACCGCGCCCTGTTCAATGATGCGGTGCCGGTCATCCATCGTCACCACGTAACGCGCTTTGATTAGCCAGTCGACCGCATCGCCTTTTTCAGAGGTCGGCGTATGCTGCCAAGCCAACGCGGTCAGCAGCAGCGAACTAAAGAAAAGACGCATCGAAAGGCCTCGGTAGAATTTGCTTCACCGTCATAGTTTCGCGCGTGCCACTCAAATTTTCCAACACCAGTTCTGCATCGCCGCAAAACTCCCAAAGAATCTGCCGGCAAGCGCCGCACGGTGGTGTCAGCGTGCCCGTGTCTGCCACCACGGCCACCCTTTGCAACTTACCCGCTCCTTCCGAAATCGCCTTAAACACGGCCACCCGTTCCGCGCACAGCGTGAGTCCGTAACTGGCATTTTCCACGTTGCATCCGGTATAAACTCGCCCGTGTTCATCTTCAATCGCACAGCCTACTTTGAAGTGTGAAAACGGCGCGTGCGCTCGTTCCCGAACCGCTTTGGCCGCCGCCATCAACTCGTCGATGCTCATTGATCGTTAATGTTAGCGCAACACCGGAAAGTGTGTTAGTCTTGCCCTAACGGGCGGTAAAAACCGGAATCGCCATGCGTCTTTTCCTCTTCATTTCCGTCGCATCTCTTTCGCTCGTTCCCAGCATGCGAGCGCAATCCGCTTCGCAAACCAGCAACACGGCCGGGCCCGCCCAAAGCACTGTCTTCTTTTCGGGTGAGGTGTTATTGGAAGACGGATCGGCCCCACCCACAACCGTGATCGTTCAACAGATCTGTTCCGGCACGGCTCGCGAGTCTGTCGTCACCGATGCGCAAGGGCATTTCACGCTGAAGGTAGATGGTGGGGGCGATAAAAATACTGCCGATGCCTCGCAAGGCAGCGGACCGCCACCCGATCTCAACAAGCCCATGGGCAACTCTAGCATCTACAGTCAGCCCGTTACCAGTTCACTACGCGATTGCGAACTGCAAGCCGTGCTCGCTGGTTATCGTTCCGACCGCGCCGGCATGGCCATCAAAAGCACTCTTGATAACGTGCGGGTGGGCACCATCCTTCTTCATCCGTTGACGCGCGCTGCGGCTGCCACCATTAGCGCTACTACTGTAGAAGCGCCATCGCGCGCTCGCAAAGCTTACGACAAAGGCATGCTCGCGGCTAAGGCGCAAAAGTGGGATGCGGCCGTCAACGAATTCACCAACGCCACTACCGTCTACCCCAAATTCGCCGCCGCCTGGTATGAACTTGGACTCGCTCATCAGAACCGCAACGAACTGCCTGATGCCGACGCCGCCTTCAAAGAAGCCTTGAAAAGCGATCCCAAATACGTAAAACCTTATCAAAGCCTCACCGCGTCTTCTTATAAGCAGGAGCAATGGGCTGACCTTGACAACTATTCCACCCAGTGGATTCAACTCGACCCTGACGATTTTCCCGCCGCCTATCTATTCAGCGCCTTCGCCAAAGCCAAACGCGGCAAAGTGGACGAAGCTGAACAGGCCGCCCGCCAAGGCATTCGCATCGACAAAGACCACAGCGTGCCCAAATTGAATTACGTTCTCGGCATCCTCTTAATGCAAAAGAAAGCCTACGCCGAATCTGCGCAATGCTTCCGCGCCTATTTGCAACAGGCCCCCAACTCCAACGAAGCCGTCATAGTGCGCGATCAACTGCCTAAGTTGGAAGCAGCCGCCGCACAAAAGCCCGCACAGCCGTAAACCCCTCACTAAGCGGGTTTCCTTTGTAAGAATTGTTAAACTAACCTCGGATGCTATTAGCCCGAGAATTTATCGGCTACTTGTCGCGGCAATTGGTGAGTCGGCTGAGCCCTGCAGCCTTTGAGACCTCCGATCCGGCAGTGGCCGCCGCCTCCATGGCGCAGGTAATTGAAGACGACCTGTCTATTGAAGACAAGCTCAACGACGAAGTGCGCGACATGCTGGATGAATACAGCGATTACATGCGGCGCGAGAACGTTTCCTATCAGGAAATGTTCCGGAAGATCAAGAATCAACTTCTCGCCCAGCGCAAAATCATGCGCGCTGCCGGCCGCGATACCGGCGACCCCATGAAGCTCTCCCGCGACAAAGTGAACGATTTATCTCACAAACTCGTGACCGCGCTCCGCAAATCTCGCGAGTTCCGCGTCCGCAAAGACCCCAACGATCTCCGCCTTGCCATCGTGCGCGAGATGACCGATCTTCTGCAGATGGAAGAAAAAATCGACAAAGCCGCCCGCGCCAAAATCCGCACCCAAAAACGCGAAATCACCGAGGGCGGGGAAGAATACGATCTTCTCCACAAGCGGTATTATGCCGAAGAACTGAAGAAGCTCGGCATCAATTTAAACGCGTAAGCACGCTTGCGAATTTGCTGATGCCACATCGCATCAAGAGTGATGCTAAACTGTATCATTATGAAAAGGCAAACGCATTCAACTCCGCCAAAAAAGCGGCGGACCACTCTCACTTTGCCCGCCGACTCCTTAGCTCAGGCTGAACGTATTGCCCGTGCCCGGAAAGTGAGCCTGAGCACTGTCATCTCCGATGCTCTCACGGAAGGGCTGCGGCTGAACACGGGTGCGGAGCGAAGCAAAGAAGTGTTGAGCGCGTATAAGACTGCATTTGCCGGATTCTCCGATGATGAATTGGCTATTTTGGATGGCGTGATTCTCGAGCCGACTCCTAAGTAATAGCTCATGATCGATCCAGCATGGGGCCCCTTCTTATTTGACACAAGCGCCGAAAGTTGGCTGGCTCGGAGCGAGCAACCTGCAATCCGAAACTGGATCGACGCTTACTGGGCGCGTCATCCAATTGACGTTTCAGCTGTAACCGTGCTGCAGCGGACAAGAGGCTACAGTCTCTTGTGGCATGCCAGTTCTGGCGAACGCAGGACCCGCATTGAGGCCGCGCGCATTGGTTATCTCAGTGCCCTCGGCCGGGTGTGGCCCCTTGATACGGCTATCGCCATCATTTCCGCGGAAATTATGGCTATGCTTCCTGAGCCCCCAACACCGCCCAAGAGATCGCATAAGCTAACAGAATCCAGGCAGGAGCGCCTAAGTCGTTGGCGATTCGACACCATGATCGCGGCTACTGCTCTAGTTGCCCAGCTAAAATTGATCCACAACAACGCCGCCGATTTTGAAGCGATTCGCAGCGCAATAGAAATTACGCCTCAACGTTTTCCCCGATTAGGCTCACTTAGTCTAATCCGTTGTGACTCACTTCTGCCCCTTTGAATTCCTCCTGCCAATAGCGCCTACTAGAACTGCAGCTTCAACGAAAGCTGAATAAAGCGCGGCAAATTACTCTGGTCAGACGCTCCCGAAATCCGCCCGAAGTTTCCATTGTTCACATCCGTCACCGGCCCGCTGAAAAACTGCGGCGAATTAAACGCGTTGATCAAATCCGCGCGGAACATCAAATCCGTTCGCTCGGTCAGCTTGTTATGTTTGATTACCGAAATGTCGGAATTGTGGATGCCGGGCAGCCGCACACTCGCCAACCGCGATGACCATTGCTGCAGCGTGAACGGCTGCCGTATCGTCCAGGCCGGTTGCTCATTGCCCGTACAGCCCCGCGTGCTGCCATTCGCCAACAGCGTGCAAGTGTTGAACCATTGTGTGAGACTCGGGTCGGATAGCGCCGGGTCTAACCCGGTAGGCGCTGCATTCGTCGGGAAATTCATCGGCATCCCTTGCTGCAAGCGCGTCAGTGAACTGATTGTCCAACCACTCACGGCGTAACGCAGCGGCGTTACCCAGTTAGCGCCAATTTTCTGTCCCCGTCCGAACGGCAAACTGTAAACCATGTTGATCTGCAAATTCTGTGGAATGTCCCACGCCGCCACTACCTTTTCCAGTTGCGTATCCTGCGGGTTCGCATAACTCACTCGGTCCATCTGCTTCGAATACGTATACGCCACACTGAAATTCAATCCAAACGAAAGGCGTTTGGAAACCAGCGCCTGCAGCGCGTTGTAACTTGATGTGCCAATCGGCTCATACAACTCGGTAACGCCATTGATGAGGAACTGTGGAAACGCCACCAGCAATTGCTGTTGCTGCACTGTAGCTCCATTGAGAGCCGTTCCCGGAATCAACCCCGCCATCGGATTGTTTACATTCTTCGTCAAAGCGGCGGAACCTAGTGACAGCGCACTGAGCGGCAGCGCGTTAAGCTGCTGGGACACCTGAATCCTTCGCGAACGGCTCCCGACAAAGGCCCCGCTTACCAGAAAATCGCCGGGCAGTTCACGTTGCACTTCGAAAGAAAACTGATTCACATAAGGCGGCGATCCACCCGCAGGATCGGCAAATTGCAAGCTCTGCCCCAACGCCGTTGAAAGCCCCAGCGCTGCTCCGCCCGGCGTCAGCACGCCTCCCGGAAATGGATTGTCTAACGTGTTATACGGCACGCCCGCTTGAATCGACGTCACCATATTCGTCGTCTGGCTGAATCCCGGCGCATTGCCTGGATCATTCCACGTCTGCCCATAGACCAGCGCATAACCACCACGCAGCACAGTATGCCGGTCAAGCTGATAAGCCGCGCCCGCCCTGGGGCCGAAGTTATGCCAATTGGAATCGAAGATGCCC
>PMQB01000146.1 GCA_003169195.1 Bryobacterales bacterium | reverse complement strand
GTGGTCATCGCCAAATCTGAACTCGCCCGCATGATTGATCTCGACACCCACGTCGACAACCACTTCGTCGCCGCCTACAAAGCCGACGGCCTCATCATTTCTACTCCCACTGGCTCAACTGCCTATTCACTCTCCGCAGGCGGTCCGGTCATCTTTCCGTCGGTCAATTGCTTCTGCATCACACCGATCTGCCCGCACATGCTCACCAATCGTCCCGTCATCGTCCCCGATTCCAGCGTGATCAACATTCTGAATCACGGCGAGGACGGTACGTACTTGACGATTGATGGCCAAGTAGGAGAACCTCTATCCAAAGGCGACCGAGTCGTTTGCCGTTCGTCCCCGAAGACCATTCAATTGATTCGTCCTCCCAAAATGCTTTTCTTCGATGTGTTGCGCGAAAAGCTCAAATGGGGAGAACGCTAAAGGATGACATGCAACTACTCAAGAAGCTGAGCCTCACCTCCTGGATTTTTATCGCGCTTGTCATTGGCATTCTGATCGGTATTTTCTTTCCGAACTTTGCCGTTCAACTCGCGCCCATCAGCAACATTTTTCTTCGATTGATTCGCTCGATTGTGGCGCCGTTGCTTTTTGGAACGCTGATTTATGGCATTGCCTCAGCCGGTGAATTGAAGACCATGGGCCGTATCGCGCTCAAGGCCGTCACCTATTTTGAAATCGCGACGACGCTGGCGTTGGTCATCGGCCTCGTCATGGTGAACCTCTTCCAGCCGGGTCTCGGCATCAAGATCTTGCCCGAGAATGCCGCGGCCATGCCAACCCTCGCCAAGCCCGTTTCGCTGACGTCGGTTCTGGAGCACGCAATTCCGGCAAACATCTTCGAGTCGCTCGGCAACGGCGACGTTTTGCAGATGGTGGTCTTCTTCTTTCTGTTCGGTGCAGCTTGCTCCGCCATCGGCAAGAAGGCTGAACCCGTTGTTGAGTTCGCGGGTTCCGTGTCCACCATCATGTTCCGTTACACAAAGTACGTCATGTACGTTGCGCCGTTCGGTGTGGGTGCGGCCATCGCGGTTACCATCGGCAAGAACGGTCCCAAGGTACTTTTCAGTCTTGGCAAGTTGGTCGGCACTCTTTACCTCGCGCAGGGGTTGTTCGTGGTCTTGGTTCTTGGCTCGGCGCTGCTCATCGCTCGGGTTCCCATCGGTGCGTTTGTGAAGGCGGCGCGGCAACCATTCGTCCTGGCGTTTTCTACTGCATCCAGCGAAGCCGCTCTGCCGCTCGCGCTGGAAAATATGGAACGCCTCGGCATCCCGAAACACATCGTTGGATTCGTGTTGCCCACCGGTTACAGCTTCAACCTTGACGGTTCCACTTTGTACCTTTCGCTGGCGTCAATGTTTGTCGCGCAAGCCGCTGGTGTGAACATGCCGATCGGCACTCAGATCACGATGATGCTCACGTTGATGCTCACCAGCAAAGGTGTCGCCGCCGTGCCGCGCGCTTCGCTTGTGATCCTGGCGGGAACGCTCGGGACTTTCCATTTGCCCATCGAAGGCATCTCGCTGATCCTCGGCGTGGACGCACTCATGGACATGTGCCGCACGTCCGTCAACCTGCTAGGGAACTGTGTGGCTACCGCGGTTGTGGCGCGCTGGGAAGGCGTCACTATCTCGGCAGATACTGAGAAACAGCTGGAAGCAGTGGCATAATGCCTTGCTTGAAGTTTGGCCGCATCGTTGGCTCGTCTGCTACTTGAGGTTCGCGCCCTAAGCTGTTGCATTTAGGGCGCGAATTCGTCTCCGCCTTATCGCCACCCGGCAAAAGTTAAAGTAAAGCTTCGATACGGTTGAAGCTGATCATTCGCTTTTGATATAGCCTATATCTGTTTGAAAACCAAAGAGATACGTGCTATTTTAACGGTTCGTCTAAAACGAGAATTTGGTCGGCCTTCACACCCTTAATTTGCTGCAAAATCCCACTGGGCCAGCGGATTTCAATTAGCGAAATGGCCATCTCTTTGCCCAAACCGAAGTGCAGCCGCTTGTCGCTCGAAGACAAATAGCTGCTCGCCGTAGACACCGTTCCGCTCTGCGCACCCTGCGCCGTCACCACTTTCACCAGCGCGCCAATGCCATCACAATTGCTCTTGTGGCCGGTCAATTTTAAGATGATCCAGTGGTTGCCGTTGCTCGTTTCGTTTCGCAGAACGTGCGCCGTTCCATCGTTCGTCGTGACCACCGCGTCCATTCGCCCATCGTTGTTCAGGTCGCCAATCGCCAGACCGCGCCCGGCCCATGCCTCACGAAATACTGCGCCCGAGGTGGCCGACACATCCACAAATCCATGCCCGGTATTTCGTGCCAGCAGCAGCGGTTCTTTGTACCGCAGTTGCGGGTTCGTCAACTCAATCGTATCCAGGTCGTGCCCTTGCGCTACCAGCAAATCTTTCCAACCATCGTTGTCGTAATCGATGGCGTGCAAGCCCCAGCCAGAGTGCAACATCGTCATGCGTCCGATGCCCGAACTTTTCGTCGCGTAGGTGAAACTCCCATCGCCGTTGTTCTTGAAAATCGCGTACATCTGGTTCGCCAAATCGTCCACCACAATGTCGGGCCAACCAGTGTTTGAGAAGTCGGCAAAGTCGGTGCCCATGCCGGCGAAGGTGCGGCCGTCTTCATCTACCGCGACTTGTGAGAAAAGCCCCC
>PMQB01000679.1 GCA_003169195.1 Bryobacterales bacterium | reverse complement strand
ATGACATCCGCCACAACTTCGTAACGTTCGTAAGCTATGCGCTGCCCGCCGCGCCGCTCGTCCCTCACATCATTGGCCAAGGATGGCAGTTGAACGCTCTCATCACCGCACAAACAGGCGCACCTTTTAACATCACGGCCGGCACGAACCCAAGCGGCAGCGGCGATGGAACCGATCGCGTAAATCTGGTGGGCAATCCCTTTGCGGTCACTTCTACCAGAGTGGGGACCAGTATCGTCTACCTGAATAAGGCTGCCTTCTCCGCGCCCGCCGCGGGTACGTATGGAAATCTGGGCCGCGATGCAATCTATGGACCCGGCTTCTTCTCCATCGATCCATCTCTTTTCAAAACGTTCCGCCTCACTGAACGCTTCTCATTGCAAATTCGCGCCGAAATGTTCAACGCTTTAAACTGGGCCAATCTGGCGAATCCTACTGCCACGTTCACTTCCGCATCTTTCGGATTGATCGGGAACACCAAGAATGGCTCCATTGCGCCAGGCTTGGGGTTTGGCGAACCACGCAACACGCAACTGGCTCTCAAGCTTATCTTTTAGGTCTTTCTCCATTCTGTTCATGCGGGCTCACTACGACTGCAGGACCGCATGGGCGGAAGCCTGCGAATCTAACCCGGCATCACTCTTTTTCGCCGACTGAGCGGTGTTTCGCAGTATGGTTTCACCGTCGTATATCCAGGAAACACCCTTCAAACCGCGACACATAGCCCTGCGCGCGCAAAGCAGGGAGCTGATAAGGCCCGTCGGATTGGTGACAGTGCTGATTTTGAAGCCATCTTCGGCGGTAGCGTTCACGCTGACCGTTGGAATCACCGCGCCTGATGGGTGAATCACTCTTCCGCTAATACCGGTTTGTTGTGCGGCCACCGGCAACGCCGCCAACACTAGGAAGGAGGACAGTCTGTCGATACGTTCGTCCAATTGGTCACAATATTTTTTTCTTGTTTTCGAAATTTGCCCTCGATGACGGCATCTAGCAATTCGTGGCTCCTCAAAACCCAATCAGGTCAAGTGTTAGTCCTAAAAGGAATACCGCAGAATCTCGCCGTAGAGTCGTGCGGCAAGTATGCAGAAAAGCAGCACTGTGGAAACGAACTTTTCCTTTGCTTCCGACTTGTCTTCATCTCGGGTTCGATTGAGATCTTTCGAACGCGCGAAGATCAAAGGCTTAAGAAACTGCGCCGGAAAGTGTCTTGAATCGAACAGTATCATCAGGATGACTCCAAATTGTCGTTGAGCAAAAAGAGAGGGGCCGCAGGTTAGCGGCAACAACAACAGCAGCGAATGGAGAAGCAAATCATGGATTGTCTACTACGTCGATCTAGATTAAGAGTATACTCATAAGAGAGTTTCCGTCAAGCAGAAATTTTGAATTCTATGTCAACCCGCGTCAACGGAATTTGGTCGTCAGTAGGGTTTCTTGTCGTGCTGATCACTGCCCAAGCGCAGACGCCTTCTTCCGTGCTTAGGGAATCTCAATTGTTTGGGGTGTCGCACCGAATTGGAGCCAGCGTCCAGCCAAAATTGTTGATCGTGGTCGCCCATCCCGACGACGAGTATATGTTCGCTGCGACGACGTACCGGCTGGCGCGTGAACTGCACTGGATTGCCGATCAGGTTGTGATTACAGATGGTGAATCGGGTTATCGATATGCCTCCCTGGCGGAGGCGATCTACGGTAAAAAACTGGACGCGGAAAGCGAAGGGCACGCAAATCTCCCCGCCATTCGCAAAGAAGAGTTATTGCGCGCTGCGAGGATTTTAGGAATTCGCAAACACTATTTTTTAGATCAAAAGGATTTGGGATTCAGCGCCAGTGCGGCCGATGCGAGCGTCGAAAATTGGGATCAGCAGAAGATCCTGAAATTTCTTTCAAATCTGCTGGCGAAAGAGCGCTATGACGTGGTCTTTACACTTTTGCCCACCAGCGAAACTCATGGGCATCATCGGGCAGCGACAATTCTAGCGCTTAAGGCAGTGGCGGCTCTAGGGGAGAACGAACGCCCGCTCGTCTTCGGCGCTGAGGCCAGTCCGCCGCAAGCGGGAACGCAACGATTCTCCGGTCTGCCGTCGGTTCCGTTGACCTCCACCCTTAACGATCAGCCAGCCATCCGCTTCGACCGCAATACTTCCTTCGGGTATCACAATGCCCTTAGCTATCAAATTGTTGTGAACTGGGTGATCGCTGAACACAAATCACAGGGGTTGTTTCAGACAGACACCGATAAAGACGAGTTTGAACGGCTATGGTTATTTCAGATGAGCGGTAAGGACGCCACGTCTCGCGCCGACGAACTGCGCCGCGAACTGATGGCGAACACTGGACATTGACGACACCCGACTTCGTAAGGGCTCTTCACTTCTCTTCAATCCCTTAACAGGCAAGAAGGGGGCAAGCTCCCCAAAATGCGCATCAAGCCAACATTTCGATTGACAGGTGACCAACTAATCACCATAATGTCTATAGAGATTAAGAAGTTTATGCTGACCTCTGCTATTCGCCCTCGTAACAAGGCATCCCGATCACCCCGCTCCTGTTGTTGTCGCTAACTTCCTGCTGCCCTAACTCTCAGCCCAAAAGAACTTCTAAAGGATGACGATCGGATGAGTGCCTTAGCACAATCGCCGAATCTTTTTTGCGCTTTACGGCGGCGCATCAATGAACAAGAAGCAATTCTCACGATAGCTCGCGCAGCGCTTACCGCCGCTGATGCCCTCAGCGGTCTGGAGGCCGTGGCCAATGCAGCGTTGCGGTTGACTGGCGTGCATGAAGTACAGGTCACGCTGCATGCCACCCGGGACCAAACGGAGTTACTGGAGTGGCGTCATTCCCAAGTATCATCACCGCACGGCGCCGCCACTGGATTGATAGTGGCCAACTCGCGCGAACGGGGTAAGCTGCGCCTGCTGTTCGAACCACGTATGCAGAGTGTGGAATGCCCTTTGCGCTTCGCACGAATTGTGGGCCAACAGGCAGGCTTGATGCTAAATCGCCTAGAACTGCTGGGGCACCATCGGATCGCGAGCGCGGCGGTTCGCCGTCTGCAGGAACGTCTCGATACGCGCAAAGCGGTGAGCCGCGCTGCCGGCATTCTGGCCCAAACCAATCAATTGACATATCAGCGGGCCCTGTCGCTGTTGTTGGAACAAGCGCTTGAAAAACGCCGCTCCCCGCTGCAACTGGCACACACCATCATCCTCGGCTACGA
>PMQB01000533.1 GCA_003169195.1 Bryobacterales bacterium | reverse complement strand
ACCTGGTTCAGCTCCGGCCTGTGGCCCTTTTCTACGTTGGGCTGGCCCGATCAAACCGACGATCTCAAAGCCTTCTATCCAACCTCGCTCATGATCACCGGCTTCGACATCCTCTTCTTCTGGGTGTCGCGCATGATCATGCTCGGCATTGAACTCACCGGCGAAGTGCCCTTCCGCGAAGTCCACATCCACGGCTTGGTTCGTGATGCCGACAAACAGAAAATGTCCAAAACCAAGGGCAACGTGGTTGACCCTCTCTTGATCGTGGATAAGTACGGCACCGACGCCGTGCGTATCGCTCTCCTTCTCTCTGCCGCCGCCGGAAACGACATCGCGCTCAAGGACGATCGCATGGATTCCGGTCGCACCTTCGCCAATAAGCTATGGAACGCCTCGCGCCTCCTCTTCATGAACATGGAGCGCTCCGGCATCACCGAATGGGCGCCAGGCAACCCCGCGCTCACATCCGAAGCCATCGAAGACGCCTGGATCTTCGAGCGTTTCGCCCACGCCACCGAGGTAGTAAACCGCGCGCTCGAACTGCACCGCTATCACGAAGCCGCGCAAACGCTTTGGGATTTCGTCTGGCGCGAGTTCTGCGATTGGTATCTGGAAGTAAAGAAACTCCGCTTCCGCGAGAACTCTGGCGTAGACGCGCACTGGCAAGCCACGTTAACAATTTATGAAGCGGCTCTGCGTCTCTTGCATCCGCTCATGCCCTTCATCACCGAAGAACTTTGGCAGCGTCTCATTCATGGCACAACGGCCAATGCGGAGCAGCCGAAATCTATTTCGCTGGCCCAGTATCCGGCGTCCGATCCTTCTCCTGAAAAAAGCAAGCACGTTCACACCTTTGAATTGCTGCAGCAGGTAGTCACCGCTGTCCGGGAACTACGCGCCGATAACAAACTTGATCCCAAGGTGACCATCGACGCCACGCTCTACCTCCACACCGATCAATTTGCCGAAGCAGATCTAGCCGCCATCAGTACGCTCACCAAACTCAAGCTCTCGCAGCAAACCGGCAAGCTGGCCGAACACAAAGGCCTGATCCGTTCTACGCCCGAATTCGATCTGCAACTCCATGCCGAGCCCCCCGCTGCCACTTCGCAAAACGGTGCACCCGGTGGCGACGCCCGCGCCCGCATTCTAAAAGAAGTGGAATCCTTCGAACGCCTCATCGAAAATTCAAACCGCCAGTTGAGCGACGAAACCTTCTTGAGTAAAGCCCCAGAAAAGGTAGTCGCAACGTTACGCGCGAAACTGGCCGATTACCAGGAGCAACTCGCCAAAAACAAAACCCTGCTGGAGAACTTAGACTAACGCCATGTTCGACGTTGAACACGCCGACGTTCGTGATGCCGTCGAGCGTGCCTTAGCAGAAGACATCGGCAGCGGCGACATCACGTCGCAACTAACCGTGCCCGCAGATTTGCAGGCGCGCGGCAGTTTTATCGCAAAACAGGAACTGGTGCTGGCCGGGTCGGAACTCCTTCCGCTCATCTACCAAGCTCGCGGCGGTGCCACCGTTCAAATTCTCCAAACCAGCGGTGCCCATCTCGAAAAAGGTGCTGTCATTGCCACCGTACAAGGCCTAGCCCGCACGCTCCTCGAATGCGAGCGCGTCTCTCTAAACTTCATGCAACGTCTGAGCGGCGTTGCCACCCTCGGCCGCAAACACGTCGACCAAGTCAAAGGCACCAAAGTAAAAGTCCTCGACACCCGCAAAACCACCCCCGGCCTTCGCCGCTTAGAAAAAATGGCCGCAGCCGCCAGCGGCGTCACCAATCACCGCGCCGGTTTGTTCGACGCCGTGCTCATCAAAAACAATCACATCACCGCCGCCGGGGGCGTCAAAGCTGCGCTCGCTAAAGCGCAATACTTCCCGGGACCCGTCGAAATCGAAGTAAGAACACAAGCTGAACTAGAAGAAGCGCTCGCCTGCGGTGCAACCCGTCTACTGCTTGACAACCTCACGCCCGCGCAAGCCGCCGAATGGATTCGCTTCATAAACGGCCGAGCTAGCACCGAACTCTCCGGCAACATCAATCTCTCAAATATTCGCGAATACGCCCAAGCCGGCCCTGATTTTATTTCGTGCGGAGCAATTACTCACTCGGCCATCGCCGTCGATATCAGCTTCAAACTAGACTTGATTCAGTAATGGACATCGAAAAAATTCGCGCTGCCCGCCCAGCGAATCCCATTCACTACTTTGAGAGCATCGGCTCCACCATGACCGAAGCCGCCAGCTTGGCGGAAGCAGGGTCGCCGCACGGCACCGTCGTGCTCGCCGGAGAACAATCGGCAGGAGTGGGACGCTTAGGCCGCACCTGGCTTTCCCCTGCTGGATCGGGTATCTACTGCTCCATTCTGTTGCGCCTCAAACTCGCACCAGCCGCCACACCCATTGCCAGCTTGCTCGTGGGTCTTGCTGCTGCCGATGCTATTCAGAAGACCACCAACCTACTCTGCGATCTCCGCTGGCCCAACGACGTTCTCATCGGCGAAAGAAAAGTCGCCGGTATTCTCACGCAGCTCATCAATGATAGCGTCATCGCCGGCATCGGCATCAATGTCAATCAACTTTCCTTTCCGCCCGACCTTCGCACTCCCGCCACTTCTGTACGCATGGAGTCGAACGGCCGCGAACAAAAGCGTGAGCCGCTCATCATTCAATTACTCGAATCGCTAGATCTCTTCTGCGAAAAACTTTGGAACGAAGGTGTCAAAGGAATTCTACTCGCCTTTTCAGCCGCCTCCAGCTATGCCCGCCATCGCCGAGTCATCGTCGAAGAAAGCGGCGCGCGCGGCACCACTGCCGGCCTAGATGAAAACGGTTTCCTACTCATTCGCTCTGACGATGGTCAAACTCATCGACTCGCCAGCGGCGGCGTGCGCCCCGCGCCCTAAACAACAATGAGCGACATCGAAACAGCCGAAGCCGATTGGCCCAGTAACTATTTCAATTACTTCACGGAAATTGAGGAACACTTTCAACGGGCACGAGGCACCGGCTTGTTTCTTCTCTCCCCACTCGATTGGGCACTGATTGAAAGTTGGAAAACAGCAGGCATTCCTCTCGAAGCGGTACTCAAAGGCATTGACGAAGCGTTCGAAAAATGGCGCAGCCGCAAAGTAAAACGCCGCAACGTAAATTCGGTTGCCTACTGCGCCCAAGCTGTAATGGAAGCCGCACAACGCGCACCCGGTACTTCGAAGCGTGGACAAAGCGAAGCTCCCTTCAGCATCGAAGATTTGCGCGGGCATCTCACTAACGCAGCTAAGGCCCTGCGCGCAAACCCGAATCCTGCACTGGAAGACGTCGCCACAACCCTTGATTCCCTTGCCGCCGATGCCGAAACCCAAATTAAACAACTCGAAGATTTAGAACGCCGCCTCACTTCGCTCGAAGACAAAATCGTCGCCATCTTTCGCGCTGCCCAAACCGACGAAGATCTCTACGCCATCCGCGAAGCTCTCGACCGCGAGCTCAGCCCTTACCGCGGCAAGATGACCGCCGAACAACTCTCCATGCTCGAACGCCGCTATTTAGACACCGCCGTACTCGAACGCGCCAAAATCCCCCGACTCAGCCTCTTCTATCTCCACTAAGGTTTGATAGCCTTGGCGAGGATGAACGAGACCCACCTCAAGCCCCGCACCTTGCACTGGTTTGCGCTTTTGCTGCTCACGGCTTCGGTCTGCATCAATTACGCCGACCGCGGCAACCTTGCTATTGCCGCCGTTCGTCTCCAGTCTGAATTGCACTTGACCGGGAACGTCATGGGTTTCTTGATGGGTGCGTTTTCCTTTACGTACGCCCTCGCACAGTTGGGAGCCGCCAAACTCATTGACCGCTGGAATGTCAATTGGCTGTACGCTCTGGCATTTTTTCTGTGGTCCGCAGCCACCGGCGCAACCGGCTTTGCAAACGTGTTCTGGCAGTTCCTCATTCTCCGCTTATTGCTTGGCATGAGTGAGTCTCTCGCTTACCCGGCGTACGCCAAAATGATGGTGGTTAGCTTCCCCGAAAAACTTCGCGGCACCGCCAACGGTTTGATTGATGCAGGTTCAAAGCTGGGTCCCACCGTCGGCGCGTTCGTCGGCATGGAGATCTTGGCCAAATACGATTGGCGCGGCATGTTCATCATCATTGGCGTAGCCAGCATGTTGTGGCTGATTCCATGGAGCACTGTAGCAGGCAAACTGCCGCACAAAATTTTCATAGCTCAATCGAACGAGATTGTAAAAGCCATGAGTTACAAAACCCTCATGCGATCGCGCGTCTTTTGGGGCACCGCCATCGGCTTGTTCGGTGGAAACTATGCCTGGTATTTCATGCTGAACTGGCTGCCTGCTTATCTCGAAAAAGAACGCCATTACTCAGGCGCGCACTTGCGAAACGTTACAGTGATTTGTTACGGTGCCGTCGCAGTGGCCTCGGCGAGCTTCGGCTTTCTAGCCGATGCGATTATTCGCCGCGGCCATGATGCCGGCAAAATACGCCAGCTCTTTATGTGCTCTGGCCTTCTGCTTTGTTGTCCGCTGATGTTTGCGGCCGTGCGCGCACCGGATGAACAATCCAGCACCACTCTGCTCATCCTCATGTTCGTCACCATGGGCGGTTGGTCGTCCAATCACTGGGCGCTCTCGCAAACGCTGGCCGGTCCCGGCACCGCTGGAAAATGGACCGGGTTGCAAAACTGCATCGGCAACTTCGCCGGCATCTTTGCCCCGTGGATCAGCGGCTACGCTCTCGATAAAACCCACAATTTTTTCGCAGCCTTCGCCATAGCGAGTGGCTTTCTCCTAGTCGCGGTGATCAGCTATTGGTTTCTGGTGGGCAAACCGAGGCAGGTGTTTCATTTGGAAGACGCGCCCGTTTTTCTGGCCACTACCGAAATGCGAAACGCCGGCCGGTGAACGGTCACCTCAACGTCGCGAATACCCGCGTTTTCAGCGAGTCGACGCAACTCACAGCCATGGAACGCGGCGCGAATAGAGATCATGCCGTCGTG
>PMQB01000079.1 GCA_003169195.1 Bryobacterales bacterium | reverse complement strand
GATGATCTTGCCGTAGCGGAGCTTGGCGAGTTCGAAATCTTCGCCCTTGCCGATGCCGGTGCCGATGGCGGTGATCATGGCGCGAATTTCTTCGTGGCCGAGCATTTTGTCGTAACGCGCCTTTTCGACGTTCAGGATTTTGCCCTTGAGAGGCAGGATGGCTTGATAGCGACGGTCGCGGCCGGATTTGGCGGTGCCACCGGCAGATTCACCTTCGACGAGGAACAGTTCGCAACGATCGGGATCGCGTTCCTGGCAATCAGCCAGTTTACCGGGCAAGCCACCAGAATCAAGGGCGCCCTTGCGGCGGGTGAGATCGCGCGCCTTACGCGCGGCTTCACGCGCACGGGCGGCATCAATCGCCTTGCTGATGATTTTCTTGGCGATGGATGGATTCTTGTCGAAGAACTCACCAAGCCTTTCGTTGACTAGACCCGTGACCTGGCCCTGAATGTCGGAATTGAGCTTTCCTTTGGTCTGGCCCTCGAACTGAGGTTGGGGCAGCTTGACGCTGATGACAGCGGTTAAGCCTTCACGAACGTCGTCGCCGGTGAGATTGTCTTTAGCGTCTTTGATGAGCCCGGTGGAGGCTGCGGCGGCGTTGATGGTGCGGGTGAGAGCGCTGCGGAAACCGCTGAGGTGCGAACCGCCATCGACAGTGTTTATGTTGTTGGCGAAGCTGAAGACGATCTCGGAATATTGGTCGTTGTATTGAAGGGCGACCTCAATGTAGAGCTTCCCGTTGGGTACGTCACGTTCGCCTTCGAAGTGGATCGGCTTATCGTGGAGCGCCGTTTTGCCACGGTTGAGGTGCTTGATAAATTCGGCGATGCCGCCGCTGTAGAAGAACTCTTCGGAGCGGATATTATCGCCGCGTTCGTCAGTTAGGGTGATTTTGAGGCCGCGATTGAGAAAAGCCAACTGGCGCAGGCGGGTGGCCAAGGTATCGAAATTAAATTCGCTGGCATCCATGATCGTGGTGTCGGGCTTGAAGGTGATCTTGGTGCCGGTCTTGTTGGACTTGCCGGTTTTGGCGAGGGGCGCCTTGGGAGCGCCTTTCTCGTAATCTTGTTCCCAGGTGGCTTTGTCGCGCCAAACTTCTAAATGGAAGGTTTCGGAGAGAGCGTTGACGCAACTGACGCCTACGCCGTGAAGGCCGCCGGAGACTTTATAGGTATTGGAATCGAACTTACCGCCGGCGTGCAGTTTGGTGAGCACAACCTGAGCGGCCGAGACTCCTTCTTCCGCGTGCATATCGACCGGAATGCCACGGCCGTTATCGACGACGGTAATGGAGTTATCGATGTGAATGGTGACACCGACTTCTGTGCAATAGCCCGCCAGCGCTTCGTCGACGGAATTATCGACGACTTCGTAGACGAGGTGATGCAAGCCCATTTCGCCCGTAGAGCCGATGTACATAGCAGGGCGTAAACGCACTGCTTCGAGGCCTTCGAGCACTTTAATACTAGTTGAATCGTAGTTATCGTTGCCGTTACTGTCTTTAGCCAATTTAGCCACACTTTCAGCAGGAGTCCGAGCGACCGAGCGCTATCGGACCTGCCCAAAAAATTTCGATACCTTCGTAGCCGTGCGGTTTCTCAAATGCGCATGGGCATCACCACATAACGGTAGACAGTGTCGCTATCACCGCCATGCGGCCGCAATTCGCCCGCGTTGTTGGAATCCTTAAAGTGAAACGACACTTCACTTTGACTGATGGTGCGCAGGAATTCGAGCATGTACTGCGCATTAAAGCCAATTTCGACGGCAGCGCCGCCGTATGTGACGGGCAGCGTTTCCTCGCTTTCGCCGGTTTCGGAAATGGAGGAGTGAACTTTTAATTCGTCTTTCAAAATCTGCAGGCGGATAGCGCGCGAACGTTCGTCGGCGAACTGCGCGACACGTTCGATAGCGGCTTTCAATTCGTCGCGCTGCAGAACAATATGATGCGGATGATCTTTGGGAAGAACGCGTTCGTAATCGGGGAAGTTGCCGGTGAGCTTGCGGCTGAGGAGCAGGCGCTTATCAATCTTAAAGAAGAGATGATTTTCGTTGCCGGAGAATTCAACGGTTTTGGTGGAATCGTCACTGGCGAGCTTCTGGATTTCGGCCATGGCTTTGCGCGGCAGCAAGGCTTTGTATTGGGCAGTAAGGCCGGGCAGCGGGACGTGCTTTTCGATAAGCGAGAGGCGGTGGCCATCGGTTGAGACCATGACCAGGCCGTCTTCGCGGAGGAGCAAGAGCGCGCCATTCAAGGTGAAGCGCGATTCTTCGGAGGAGATGGCGAAGATGGTGCTGTTGATCATCTGGGCGAGCACGCCAAGCGGGATCTTAGCGAGCGGCTCGGGCATTTCGGGAAGCTCAGGGAAGCTTTCGCGCGACATACCGGCGATGCGCGTGCGAGACCGGCCACACACGAGGCTGGCCCAATGATTCTCGGCCAGTTTGACCTGCACATCGGCATCGGGCAAGAGGCGAACGTAATCAAGCAAGCGACGCGCGGGGATGGTGCCGGCGCCTTCCTTCTTAATGCGCGCGGGGCATGAGCATTTGATGCCCAATTCGAGATCTGTGGCTGTAAGCCAGATTTGATCTTTGTCGGTTTCGACGAGGATATTCGACAGAATGGGGATGGTGGTTTTCTTCTCAACCACGCCTTGCGTGAGGCCGAGTTCCCGCACGAGATCTGACTTACTTACCGAAAATTCCATGTTAACTTTTGGAGCTCCTTACCGGGCTATTCGCCATTCGTCCAGGACCGGATCTGGTACTAGAAATAGATCGTATCAGCAGGAACTGCGGGGGAAGACAAATTCCTTCTAAATTATAGCAAAAATGGACTGTTCCAGCCCCTCCTTCGTTGGGGCTGCGGGGAGTTTTAGGTGCGCCTGAAACGGTACGGCTGGGAGACAGGAGTCAGAAGGCCCATCTGGGGACACA
>PMQB01000683.1 GCA_003169195.1 Bryobacterales bacterium | reverse complement strand
TGGGAGTAATTGATGTCGCGATTGTCGTCGTGGAAGATGTATTTGCCCCAATAGGGAGGGCCGCCCATGCTGTCGTCTTCGGAGGTCTCGCCGACCTTGTAGCGGAAGTACCAATCGACGTAACGGTCGCGGCCATCGGGGTCGGCGGCGGGAGTGATGGAGACGATGAGGTGGTCACGAATGCTTTTGGTGATGGGTGAGTCTTCAGTCACGAGGCGGTAGGCCAGTTCCATCAACATTTCGGACGGGCCGGTTTCGCCGCTGTGGAGGCCGGCCATGAGGTGATAGATGGGCTTCGCTTTCGCGATGACTTCTCGGGCTTGGGCTTCGGTGAGTTGGCGGGGGTCGGCGAGTTGGGCAAGATATTCGCGATAGGTTTCGAGATTGGCGATGGTGTCTTCGGAGCCGATGAAGACGACGATGGATTCGCGGCCTTCGTCGGTTTTACCGATGTCGACAATGTGGACGCGCGGCGATTTGGCGGCGAGGGCTTTGTAGTAAGCGATGATGTCTTCGTAATAGGTGAGCTTTTTGGGGACGCCGATGTGATGGCCGAGGATGTCTTTGGGCGATGGGACGGTGGTGGATTTCGGAAGATGATCGACGAGCGGGCTTATGAATTCGGGTTTGGTGGTCCATTCTTTGACGGACTTGGCGAAGTCGGGGTCCATCTCCTGGGCGGAGGCGATGGGGATGAAGAGGAGGAGGGTGGCGAGGAGGAGGCGCATGGGGTCAAGATAACACTTCGAGGAGTAAACAGAAAACAGGAAACAGAAAACAGAATCTAAGCGGCGATGTTGGGGTGGCGGGAGGCGATGTTTGTTGCTTGTTCGAAGGCGTGGGCGAGTTGGAGGACGCCCCAGTCGTCGTGATGGCGGCCGACGATTTGGAGACCGATGGGGAGGCCGGATTGGGAGAAGGCGCAGGGGACGGAGATGGCGGGGTTGCCAGCGGTGGAGATGTAGTAGGCGGACTTCATCCAGGCGATGTAGTTTTCCATTTTGACGCCGGCGATTTCGGTGGGGTAGTGGGTGGTGACGTCGAAGGGGGGGACTTGGTTGACGGGGCAGACGAAGAAGTCGTATTCGCCTTTGAAGTTGCAGAGGCGTTGATAGAGCGCGGTGCGTTTGGCTTCGATGCGGGCGAGGTAGGGGCCTGTTAATTTGCGGGCTTCTTCGACGTGCCAGTGGATGTATGAGTTGAGCTGGTCGCCTTGGGTGGCGATGAGGTCGCCGAAGGAGAGTTCGTTGGACCAATGGCGGAGGGCGAGGAAGCATTCGTTGGCGTCGGTGAAATCGGGTTCGGCGTCGATGATGGTGCAGCCGATGGATTCGAAGACTTTGCGTTGGGCTTGGACGGCGGCTTTGACTTCGGGGTCCCAGGGGAGGCCCATGTCCTGGAACATGGCGACGCGGACGCCTTTGAAATTGCGGTCGCGGAGGGGTTGGGTGAAGGGGGTGCCGGGTTGATCGATGGAGATGGGCGAGTGATGGTCGAAGCCGGCGAGGACGCTGAGGAAGTAGGCGCAGTCGGTGACGTTACGAGCAACGGGCCCGGGAACGGAGAGGGTAAACCAGCCGAGGCGAGTGGGGACGTTGGAGACGCGGCCGGGCGAAGGGCGGAGGCCGACGACGTTACAGAAGTTGGGAGGGTTGCGGAGAGAGCCGCCCATGTCACTGCCGTCGGCGAGAGGAGTCATGCCGCAGGCGAGGGCGGTGGCACCACCGCCGGTACTGCCGCCGCAGGTTTTGGAGAGATCGTATGGGTTATGCGTGGCGCCGAAGACGGGATTGAAGGTTTGCGAGCCGAGGCCCCATTCAGGCACGTTGGTTTTGCCGAGGATGATGGCGCCGGCAGCTTTTTCACGTTGGACGACGCGGCAATCGAAATCGGGGATGAAGTTTTTGTGAAGCGGGGAACCGAATGTGGTGCGCATGCCGGAGGTTTCGTGCAGGTCTTTGACGGCGACGGGGAGGCCGTGCAGGGGACCGAGCCAGTTACCTTTGGCGAGGGCTTCGTCGGCTTGGACGGCTTGTGCGATTAATTGATCTTCGGGGGCGAGGGTGACGATGGCGTTGACTTGCGGGTTCACCTTTTTGATTTGTTTGAGGTGGGCTTCGATGATTTCGCGGGAGGAGAGTTTCTTTTTGCGGAGGGCATCGAGGAGGTCGACGGCGCGCATGAAGGGGATGTCGGTGGATGGGGTGAGCATGGTGGAGATTGAGGCGGTGACTCCGAGTTTGAGGATGTCGCGGCGGGTCATGGAACGAGAATACAGAAGTCAGAAGCCAGAAGACGGAATGGAGGATGTGTGACGATTTCTCGGAGAGCGGTGTTGGGTGGGGCGGTGGCGGCGACTCATTTGCGAGGGCAGGTGACTGTTCGGCCTAATGTGTTGGTGATTTTGTTTGATGATCTTGGGGTGCAGGACCTTGGGTATCTCGGGGCGGGGGATTTGAAGACTCCGAACATTGACAAGTTGGCGGTGGGTGGGACGTTGTGCCGGATTTGGTATTCGAATGCTCCGGTGTGTGCGCCG
>PMQB01000050.1 GCA_003169195.1 Bryobacterales bacterium | reverse complement strand
AGAAGCGGGAGAGGGTGTTGCGTGATCTGATTCGAAAGCGGCAAAAGCCCATCGCGCTGTTTATCGATGATGCGCACGATCTACAAGCCAAGACGCTGGTGGGACTGAAGCGCCTGATCGAAGTTGTGCGGGACGGCAACGGCACACTATCAGTCGTTTTAGCCGGCCATCCGAAGCTGAAAAACGATCTGCGACGCCCCACCATGGAAGAGATCGGCTCACGCGCCGCCATCTTTGACCTGGAAGGCTTTGGAGGAGAAAAGCAGACTTATCTGAAGTGGCTGTTGGCAGGGTGTTTGAGCACGAAGGGCAAGGCGGAAGGGACTTCCGATGTCAGGATCGAGGCGGTAATCACGGATGAGGCGATGGTTTACCTGAGCGGCAAGCTCAGCACGCCGCTGCAATTTGAAACCTATCTCACGCGGTCGTTCGAGGAGGGCTATAAAGTCGGCCAGAAACCAATAACGGTCGAGGTAATTGAAAACATCCTGGCGAAGAANNTGAGAGGTCAACTCCCGCCTGGCCGTGCGCAAGAGCTCCATCACGAGATGTTGGTTGCCGGAATTCCGCTCTGAAACGGGCCGGGATTTAGTCGCATTTAATGTGAGCAGAAGCCGGATGATCTCAAGCTGGTCGCATTTAATGTGGGCACGTTCTCACCGAATGTGGGTTGAAGCCGGGTCCTTGGTCGCAGTTAATGTGAGCAGGAATCGGCGCTGTTCTCAAGCACAACCGTTTATGATCTCAAGCCGCTACACGTAGGAGAGGATATTGTTTTATATTCAAAAGCTTCTCCAAGCGCGGCTAACGTTAAGTTCCGAATAGCGTCCCAATCAGGTGCGCCGGGTCGCACTCATTTGTTTTGGCCGAGATTCGACAGGGAGGCCCTTTCGCGCGGCTTGAAATCACTAGCCAGCCGGTTGCCTTCCTCAATCTCGTCGGCCGTCATAGCACTTCTGATCGTCTGCAAGCCGTTTCGCGCTCGTTCGTATCCCTGCGCGGCAGAAAGCCTCATCCACTTGTACGCTTCGATGACATTCTTTGGCACGGCATCGCCGGTGTAGTATGCAACGCTTAAATTGAATTGAGCCCGACCGACACCCTGTTCCGACGCTTTCCGAAAATATTTGACGGCCTCTGCGTGGTCTTTCGGTACAAAGTTTCCAATCATATAGGAGATTCCCATTTCGCACTCAGCGTCGGGGTGATCCTGGTCAGCGGCTTTGCTAAACCATCTAACAGCTTCGTCAAGATTCTTAGAAACGCCGAATCCATTCGCATAAGCGATGCCGAGGTTCTGCTGGGCATCGGCGTCTCCCTGTTCCGCAGCTTTGCGATACCACTTTACTGCTTCGTCTAAGTTCTTTGGCACACCTTCTTCCTTTGAATACATCAAGCCCAGGTTGAATTGTGCGCGCACATCCCCCTGATCAGCCGCCCTGCGAAACCATCTTAGGGCTTCGTTGTTGTCTTGTAGCACACCTCGCCCCGTGTGGTACATTTCAGCGAACTCATTTTGAGCTCTCGCATTTCCTTGTTCAGCCGATTTGCGGAACCACGTGGCAGCTTCCCTTTGGTCTTGTGGCACACCGGAACCGTTCTCGTAAACAACGCCAAGATCGTATTGTGCTTTTGCGTCACCAGCTTCAGCTCTTGTCCTTATGTCGGCAATGGTTTCTCCGGCACCTGAATTTTGCGCCTTGGCGGTGAACACAATCGGCGGGCGTAATATAGATAACATTGAAAGCGTCACAATAGGCACCACTCGGAACCGCTGCTTGCGAGTGTCGATATGAGGCCCGTGTAGATGCTTGGCAATGAAATTCATGTAAGCCGGAAGCGTGTTGGCGTCCTTGGCCTGCTTCCAGTCGCTCTCTGTTTTATCACAGCCCGCCAAGAAAGTTGTAATGACCGCCGGGCAGTCATGTCTTACGAAATAGCAAAATCAGGCACTGACTTTTGTAATTTACGAATTAGGACAATTGACAACGGTATAGAACATGCCGGAAAGAAACATGCTCTGCCCATCGTCCGCGATGAGTTCCGGCCCGGTGTCTCACTCACCGTGGCACGTCCACCGCAGCTCTCAACTTTGAAATCATCGCCGTGGACTTCATCCGAAACGGACCCTATTATAACCAGTTAAGAACATCGAAAATGCTTGCGCTCGAAATTAAATTCGTGATGGCCTTGCCCAGAACGGACACTGGGGTTCTTCGAACCGCACATTTCCAATCTCTTTAGTGCTCACGCCGCCCAGCAGACGTGGTGGCGAAGGAGGAGCGGAAGCGGGCGTGGGCGGTCCCGCCGTTTTCCAAAGATTGTCATTGCAAACCTTTCGGGGCAGTATACTCATTGCGTCCCCCGGTTAAGGAGATTTTTATGTCCCTGTGCGATACCCGCCGATTTGGGCGGACTAGACGGCTCCATGGAGTTTGTGTGTTGCTGTGCTCCTGCGTGATCCTGTTTGCCGTTGGCTGCAAACAAAGCAAGCCGGGCGCGGTTTTGGAAGGCAGCCCAACTGGGGCCTCACACCCCACATCTCCTACATCAACCCAAGCTGTGGCTTCTCCGAAAGTCGAGAAAAGATTCCGATGTCAGAGCCCCAAAGGCGCCAGTTCATCGTATGATAACCAATATTTAGTGGACTTTGACTCGAAGACGGTGCGAACGGCGAAGGGCTATTTTGACCCGGACAGTTCCACCATAAGCATTACAGAAGACGCAATAACATTTACGCAGTCGAGGGACATGGGTCAAATTGTCTTTACCCAACATGTGGGCATAAATCGCAAGGACGGGGCATTCACAGTCGAGGGGAAGAAGGTTGGGAAATGCGTTGTCGTGCAGGAGTTCTAGGAATGAGACACAACACGCATAACGAACGTCGGCAGATTTTGTATTGACAAAGTTCGACCGAAACCGAGTGACTGC
>PMQB01000012.1 GCA_003169195.1 Bryobacterales bacterium | reverse complement strand
TGGGTGGTGAGCGCGATTTTCTTCTGCCACTTGTTGCCTCCGGCCACTTGTGGCACAGCCTCTATCAAGTGTTCACCCGGTGAAAGTTTGAGACGCAATCGTTTGTTTGGAGCAAGTACTCTTTTAGGTTTGCCGTCTACAGTCAGCCTACATGCGGCATCGGTTTTGATGACTAACTCAGTACCGGTGCATAGCGTAACCGCGGTGGCTAGAAAAACAATAATGGTTATTCTTGGCATCTCTTTCAAATGAAACTGCGCCCGCGAGATTGGAACTCACGGGCGCCACTCTTTCTAAACTGCGCTTAGCGCTGAGCGGTCTGCTGCACGGGAGCTTCGGCTAGCAGCCGGTCGACAATCGAAGTGAAGTTGTCTTTCAGCTTTGTGTTGTAGATGCCGCTAGCGCCAGAAGCGAAACCGGAGTACGTCGCTTTCACGCGGCCGTCGCGCCCAATAAAGAGCGTGGCGGGCCATGTGTTGAGATTGACGGCTTGCGGCACTTTCTCCCACATTTCATCAGGCGTTCCGGCAATGAGATAGGTATAGGGAACCTGATATTGCTTGATGAAGGCGTTGACGCGGGTGAGTGAATGTTGCTGGTCGGCCTCTTCGAAATCGAGGGCGACAATTTCAAGGCCCTTGTCGTGATACTGCTTGTAGAGTTGCACCAAGTAACGCGCCTCGTCGTGGCAGTTGGGGCACCACGTACCGGTCACAATGGCGAGAACCACTTTGCCTTTGAAACGAGGGTCGTCATTTGTCACAAGGTTGCCGTGAATATCCGGGAAGCTATACGCAAATACTTCTTTTGGATCTCTCACGGTGGTATGAGTCTCATAGTTCGCTGGTTCAGGCAGGCCTTTGGCGCGCGCCACTTCCGGACGGTACGCGGTAAATGTATACGCCTCATTATAGGGAAACGCGTGTGCTTCCACGCGCAGCGTTCCATCCGTTTGCGGGGTAATTTCGACAGCCGCCGGTCGGGAACCGTCGAAGTGGCTGGCCACGAACTTGCCGTCTTGCCAACCGCCCGTCAGCGCCCCGGTGTCGCCATCGACCCGCAGAATGGACGCGGAAATGTCAGCTCCCTTTTGTTTGACGATCAGCCGCCACGACTTTTCTCCCTTGGAGGTCTCGTAAGGAAGTTCCCACACGCCGTCAATCGAAGGCGCCTTAGCCGAGGCAGCCGTTTGCGCCGCTGCCACATAGCGCGTGGCATGGAACGCACTGGTGTAATCGTGAGCCTGTTCAGAGTTTTCACCCGGCGTAATGTTAATCGGGCTGCGGTAAGTCAGAATCAGTTGACCATCCAGTTCGCCGTCCTTCACATCGGCTTGGATGGTTGTCAGATAGTGTAGAAAATTCAGCTCCACTTTGCCGTTCTCAATCCGTGCGCTAGACGTGGTTTCAAAATCCTCGGAACCGTTGTAGAGCTTACCGACGACTTTGTTGTCCTTGATTGCGATGTCAAGGCGGAAAGGAACGTTGTAGTCACCCACCTTGAGCGTTGCCGTCCACCGGCCACTAAGGTCGCTGGTGGCTTGCGCCGACGCTCCGCTTGCCAAGCCAGCCAATCCAATAGCAACCGTAACGGCAGCGGCGATATTTCGGAATTCCCAAATGCTTTGTTTCATATTCTCCCTCTTTGTTGTGTCGTGAGTTGATGGTTTAAACGCGCGAGTGAATGCGCGCTTCCTTTGTCATTTGAGCGCTGGCGTTTGTGTTCTTTTATGCAATTGATACTATACTAGATAGACAAAGTATAGAATACTGCTCTTTGTACTCGTTTTGCAGGAATGTCCTCGCTTAGTTAATTCACAGGAGAACAAACTTTGAAAAACTTCACCGCACAGCGCCAGCGAATGCTGATTTGCGCGACTTTCGTCACCGGGCTGATTTCGGGCCTGCCGGTATTTGGGCAGTCGCAAGCAATCAACGGCTCGATTCGCGGGCGCGTGGCGGACCAAACCGACACACCCGTTGCACATGCCACGGTCAAGATAGAAAATGCGCAGACCGGTCTGTCCAAATCAACTGACACCGCAGAAGACGGCTACTACGTGTTCCCGAATCTTTCACTCGGTTCTTATACGGTCACCGTTCAGAAAGAGGGCTTCAACTCCCAACGCCACGACAGCGTAGTTCTCGATGCGGGCACTGAAGCGACCATCGACGCGCAACTGACGGTTGGCGCGGTGACAACCTCCATCGAAGTTAGCGGCGGCGCGCCCATCGTCGATCCTGCGCGGGTCAGTACGGGCAGAACCATCGGCCATGAAGAGACGGACAATCTCCCGCTCACTTCACGCAATCCCTATAACTTCATCCTCTTCCAGCCTGGCGTTAGCGGCCACCCGAATCCGGAACTGGGCATCCCGCGCTAGCTCAACACCAACGGTCTTCCAGACCGCGTCAGCTATCAGCTCGACGGCGCAGTCGATACGGAGACCGACCGTTACGGCCTGCGCTTGTTTGCCATCGCCGATAGTTACGTGAGCGAAGTGCAAACGGTATCCAACAGTTTCGCGCCTGAGTTCGGCAAGACCGCCGGCGATATCTATAACGTGATCAGCGGATCGGGCACAAACCAGTTTCATGGCGACGTGACCTATATCGGCCGCCCTCTCGATCTCGTAGCGCGGCCCATCCTGGCCACGCCGACAACCCTGCTTCCCGTGGCCAATGATTTCGCTGCCAATGCAGGCGGCACCATCATTAAGGACAAGCTATTTTTCTTCGCCTCTTACGAACACGTCAAACGGAGCGTTCCGCAGCCTATCACGATCAGTGCCGCCAATGCAGCCCTCATTGG
>PMQB01000688.1 GCA_003169195.1 Bryobacterales bacterium | reverse complement strand
TCCTTAGTCTCAGGTGAGGAGATGTAGACGCTATAGGCGACGTCCTTATAGATCGGCGGATTGTCGATATTGCCGAGGCGGCTCGTGAGTGTGCCCACAACCTTCAACTCCAGACCGTCCAGTTTGATCTGGCGCCGGGAAGCCTCGATTTCATAGATGTGCGTCAGACACGTAATCATGCGGCCGAGAATGTCTTCCTCAGGCACCGGTCCGAGATTGTGGCCGCCAAGATAACGGGGATAGTCGTGGATGACCTGGAAATCACTAATATCCGTTCGGACATTTCGGATACCGGTGCTGCCTTCGACCGTGATGTGAGCGCGTAGCGGCTGTCTCCAATCGTCGGGGGCCTGCTTCGGGCTCGGTCCTTCAATCGGAGTCGCGCCTTGCGTGCTGGCATATTTGTCCGCTAGGAATTCGCGCAAGCCGTCGAGGGTCTTGCCCTCGCGCTTCAGTGGGGTCTGAATGTAGTAGAGTTTGCCGTGATCCATCTTCTGACCGTGAGTCACTAAATGGAATACCGGTGAGACGCGCTCAACTGTTTTCCGCAAATCCTCAAGCTCTGTATCGCTGGCCGGAGAATTGATGAAAACAATGTAGTTGAGGTTGCGGGGATAGGTCACTTGAGTGCCGGTCGTCTGCGACGGCGCCGTGCCGGGCTTGCTGGTAAAAATCAGCTCGAGGCCGTCGATGGGAATGTCCTTGACTGCGGCCTGTTCCAGATAATCACCGGCTAATGCGCTGCCCAGCGCGCTAACGACGCTTGGCCATGAGCCAGCACCGAGATTGAACTCGCCGGCCTCGCGCCCGCCATCGCTCAGCAGTTGAAAGTTGCGGATACGCAGACGGCGAATGCCGGTCCTGCTGATCGCAGTGACCGTGCCAGTGAGTTTCAGCGGCTCGTTCATCTCGGGCTGGGCTTTAAGTAGGAAGAGCGCGGAACGCAGGCGCACCTCAAAATCACGCAGCGAATCACCGTTGTCGAAAGCCGGCGGCGCTTGCGCCCAGTCCCCTGTGTTATGCGTGGCCTGTGCACGCAGTGATTTGGGCGTCGTCGCGAATATTCCCGCGAAGAATACGCTGATAATAGTAGCTCTCAGGACAATTTCGTTAGGTGTTTTTCTCATGATCTGTTAGTAGTAACTTCCTTGCCTATCGCTAGTTAGCTATGGTCTCATCAAATCCGGAAAAGCAGTCTCGAAGGAAGACATTCCGAACGGTGTACTGGTTTGCGCCAAACGCATTTCAGCCCATGGCACGCACGCGGCCTGCTAGGAACTGAGCAAGAATCCTCTCCGAGCGTTAATGAAGCCGCTCGGAGAAGATTTCTTTACTATTGCTTTAGCGGACAGTCCCGGTCGCAACACCAGGCAAATTTTGCGCGGTTGTTTGTACGGGATTTTCATTTAGCAGGCGTTCGATTGTCGAAACGAAGTCGTCTTTCAGTTCCGCGTGATAGATGCCGCTAGCTCCTCCCGCGAATCCCGAGTAAGTTCCTTTCACGCGGCCATCGCGTCCAATGAAAAAGGTCGCCGGCCAAGTGTTGAGATTCACGGCCTGTGGCACCTTCGCCCACATTTCATCCGGAGTTCCGGCGATCAGGTAGGTGTAGGGCACTCCGTATTGCTTGATAAAAGCATTTACGCGAGTCAGTGACTTTGCCTGGTCAGCCTCCTCAAAATCGAGCGCCACGATCTCAAGTCCTTTGCTGTGGTACTGCTTGTAAAGTTCGACAAGGTAGCGAGCTTCGTCGTGGCAATTGGGGCACCACGTGCCGGTCACAATGGCGAGAACCACTTTACCCTTGAAACGAGAATCTTCGTTTGTCACAAGGTTGCCGTGAATATCCGGGAAGCTGTATGCAAATACTTCTTTGGGGTCTCTCACGGTTGTGTGGGTCGAATAGTTGGCGGGCTCAGGCAGGCCTTTGGCGCGCGCCACGTCCGGACGGTAAGCGGTAAACGTAAGCACCTCGTTATAGGGAAACGCGTGGGCCTCAACGTGTAGCGTTCCATCCTTTTGCGGGGTAATTTCAACAGCCGCGGGGCGGGAGCCGTCGAAGTGACTAGCCACGAACTTGCCGTCTTGCCAACCGCCAGTCAGAGCCCCGGTGTCGCCATCGACACGCAGAATGGACGCGGAAATGTCAGCCCTTTTTTGTTTGACGATCAGCCGCAAGGACTTTTCCCCTTTCGACGTCTCGTAAGGAAGTTCCCACACGCCGTCAATCGAAGGCGCGTTTTCAGAGGCAACTGTCTGGGCTGCTGCCACGTAGCGCTTGGCATGGAACGCACTGGTGTAATCGTGAGCCGGTTCAGAGTTTTCGCCCGGCGTAATGTTAATCGGGCTCCGGTAAGTCAAGATCAGTTGACCATCCAGTTCGCCATCCTTCACGTCGGCCTTGATGCTTGTGAGATAGTGCAGAAAATTCAGCTCGACTTTGCCGTTCTCAATTTTTGCACTGGATGTGGTTTCGTAATCCTCGGAACCGTTGTATAGCTTACCGACGGCTTTGTTGTCTTTTATTGCGATGTCAAGGCGGAAAGGAACGTTGTAGTCACCCACCTTGAGCGTTGC
>PMQB01000298.1 GCA_003169195.1 Bryobacterales bacterium | reverse complement strand
CGTACTCGTTGGTCTTGAAGTCCGACATCCGGACCACGACCGGCTTGGGCCAGAACGCCGCGGCGATGGTGCCGATCCCCTCGGACAGGCGCTGGACGAAGAACTGTTCGCCACTGTCGTAGCCGCGTATCAGCCGGGCCAGCTCGTCCCGGACGGCGGGGTCGCTGACCCGGTCGGGATGGAGGAGTGCCAGTGGATGGGCCCGGATCGACTCGCTGATGATGAACTCCATCCGGGCCAGGCCCACGCCGTCGCTCGGCAGGAACGACGTCGAGAAGGCGAGGTTGGGATTCCCCAGGTTGACCATGATCCGGGTGACGGGCCGGGTGGTGTCCTCCTCCTGGCGATGGACGGCGAAGTCCAGCTCCCTTCGGTAGACGAAGCCGGTGGCGCCCTCGGCGCACGACACCGTGACCGGTGCACCCTCGCCCACCACCGAGGTGGCGGTGCCGGTCCCGACCACGGCGGGTATCCCCAGCCCACGGGCGATGATGGCGGCGTGGCACGTCCGGCCGCCCCGGTCGGTGACGATGGCCGCCGCCGTCTTCATGACCGGCTCCCAGTCGGTTGTCGTGGTGTCGGCCACCAGCACCTCGCCGGGACGGAACGCGGCCAGCTGGCTGACCTCCCGGATCACCCGGGCGGCACCCGAGGCGATCCGCTCGCCGACCGACCGTCCTTCGACGACGATCTCTCCGCGGTGGTCGAGCACGTAGGTCTCGAGCACCGTCGCGCTGTGCTGGGAGGCCACCGTCTCCGGGCGGGCCTGGACGATGTAGAGCTTTCCGTCGAGACCGTCCTTGGCCCACTCCATGTCCATCGGCCGGCCGTAGTGCGCCTCGATGCGCATCGCGCACGTGGCAAGTTCGAGGACGTCGTCGTCGCTCAGGCAGAAGCGCTCCCGATCCACCCGCGCCGTCGGGATGTTGCGGGTCGTCGTCTTCGTGTCACCTTCGACGAAGACCATCTTCACCGCCTTGTCGCCGAGCAGCCTGCGCAGCACCGTACGGTGGCCCGAGGCGAGTGAGGGCTTGTGGACATAGAACTCGTCGGGATCCACCGCGCCCTGGACGACGTTCTCGCCGAGCCCGTAGGCGCCGGTGATGAACACGACGTCGCGGAAGCCCGACTCGGTGTCGAGGGAGAACATCACGCCCGAGGCGGCGAGGTCCGAGCGCACCATCTTCATCACCCCGATCGACAGTGCGACCTTGTAGTGGTCGAAGCCCTGGTCGATCCGGTAGTGGATCGACCGGTCGGTGAACATGCTGGCGAAGCAGCGCTTGCACGCGTCGAGCAGGCTCTCCTCGCCGGTGATGTTCAAGAAGGTGTCCTGCTGGCCGGCGAAGCTGGCGGTCGGCAGGTCCTCGGCGGTCGCCGAGCTGCGCACCGCGACCGCGAGATTTCGACCGTATTCCTGTTCGAGCTTGCGGTAGGCTTCAGTCACCTCGCGGCGCAGCGCTTCCTGATCGGTGGCCGCATAGACGATGGCACGCATGGCGGCGGCACGCCTGGCGAGATCACCACCGGCGATGGCGCTGAGACGTCGCCCGCGCCGCTCCCGTCCGGCAAGTACCTGGCGACTATCAGCGCCAGTTGGAACATGCCGCAATCGGTGGGCGTGTGGAAACTCGCGGCCGAAGGTCCCACCACCGCGGCCGCCCCGCAGAAGATCGTCTTCCCCACTTCGCGCCCCGGATTCCCGGCGGACCTGCACGTCAAACCGGAGATCGTCATCACCAAGGCCGCCAACGGCCTCGAGATCCACAATCAACTCTTCCTCCCGCCCGGCCTGAAGCCCGGCGAGCGCCGGCCCGCCATCGTCTTCGTACACGGCGGACCCGTGCGCCAGATGATGCCCGCCTACCACTACATGCAGTTCTATCACTGGGCCTATGGCATCAATGAATGGCTCGCGAGCCAAGGCTACATTGTCTTGTCTATCAACTACCGCCTCGGCATCGGCTACGGCCGCTCATTCCGCCAGGCGCCCAACGGAGGCGCCGCCGGCAACAGCGAGTATCAAGACGTCGTCGCCGGTGGCAAGTATTTGCAAACCCGCTCCGATGTCGATCCCAACCGCATCGGTATCTGGGGCCTCAGTTACGGAGGGCTCCTCACCGCACAAGCCCTCGCCCGCAACTCCGATCTCTTCAAGGCCGGCATCGATCTCGCAGGCGTCCACCTCTATGGCAACTCCCTCGATCCCGAATCCGTCTCCTATAAGTCATCCGCCATCAGCGCCATTGATGGCTGGAAGTCTCCCGTGCTCCTCGTCCAAGGCGACGACGATCGCAACGTTGCCTTTCTCCAAACCGTCGGCTTAGTGCAGTTACTCCGCCAGCGCGACGTCTATACCGAACTCATCGTATTCCCCGACGACGTACACGAGTCCCTACTGCACAGCCGTTGGCTCTATACGCTCGACCGTATGGAGACATTTCTCCACAAATTCTTAGGAGAGTGGACCGTCCCAGGAAGCAATTAAGAAGGGTCGTTTATGCCCGTCAACATAACTTTTCCAGGCGTCTTTGAGGAAGAAGTGCCCGATGGAGTTCACCCCGTCGCGGGCGTCGCAACCTCCATAACCGCTTTTGTGGGCCAAGCCGCCCGCGGCCCAATAAACACTCCTGTCACCATCTCGAGCTACACGGACTTTGTAACCATCTTCGGCGGCTTCTGGCTCAAGAGCCGCTTAGGCTACGCTGTGCAGGATTTTTTTACGAATGGCGGATCAACCGCCGTCATTGTCCGCATCGTTCATGTCGATGCCAAGCAGGCCGTCATTGTCCTGCCTGGTGGGCCGCCCAATTTACTCGCCGCTAGCGATGGCGATTGGGGCAATGCACTTCACGCGGTTGTGGACCATCAGGTGTCGCCTTCCGTCGCCCAGCAGCTTGGACTCACCACCAGCGATCTCTTCAACCTCAGCGTCCGCGACTTTAATACCGGCCAAACGGAAATCATTCATAACCTGACAGTCAAAGACAGCACTCGGCGTATCGACAAAATCTTGCCCGTTGAATCAACGCTCGTGATATCAGCGGGCCATCTCGCATCGGTTCCCAAGGCCAACAACCCGCCGGCACCAGGCGAGACAATTTGGACCGATTTTGCCGCCAATACCAAAGCCACTCCAGGTTCCGGTCAAGACGGCAGCACAGCAGTGGAGAGTGACTTTGTCAGCCCTGCTCTCGACGCTGCCAACCACGGTCTGTACTCTCTTCGCAAGACCAACACCTTTAACATCCTCTCGATTCCCCCTTATCGCGGCTCAGACGTAGACGCTGATTTGGTCGGCAAAGCCGCCGCCTTCTGTGAACAACAACGAGCCATGTTTCTAGTGGATCCGCCAAGCTCTTGGAACACCGCCGCCCAAGCGCTGGTAGGCGTAACAAATGTCGGCACCCACAGCGCCAACGCTGCCCTCTACTTCCCCAGAATCATCCATCCAGACCCCTTGCAAAACAACAACCTGGCAACCTTTGTGCCCAGCGGCGCTGTCGCCGGTGTCATCGCCCGCACCGATGCGCAAAGCGGCGTATGGAAAGAACCTGCCGGGATCAATGCCACATTGGCCGGCGTATCTCAACTCAGTTCAATTCTCACAGATCAGGAAAATGGTGAACTGAATCCAGTCGCCATCAACGCCCTCCGCACGTTTGCTCCCGGCGGACCCGTCGTCTGGGGAGCGCGCACCTTGCAGGGCGCTGATTCTGCGGCTTCGCAATGGAAATACATTGCCACCCGCCGCCTCGCACTCTTCATAGAAGTCAGCATCTCCCGCAGCTTGCAGTGGGTCGTTTTCGAACCCAACAATGAGTCTTTGTGGGCACAGATCCGTTTAAGCGTAGGCTCGTTCCTGCAAACGCTGTTTCGCCAGGGAGCCTTCCAGGGTTCCACTCCAAACCAAGCCTACTTCGTAAAGTGCGACAACCAAACCACCACCGCCGCCGCTCAAAACGCCGGCATTGTGAATATTCAGGTCGGCTTTGCGCCACTCAAACCCGCTGAATTTATCGTCTTGCAAATCCAGCAAAGCGCGGGCACACCCGGCTAGCGAGGAGCAGCCTGTTCTGTGTTAGGATTCGTCAATGAACTCGGTTGTCGGGTCGTCGGTTCCAGCCGACGTGGCTAGCCCACGTGCCACGAATCTAGAGGTATCGCTGTTTCGCCTTTACACACTGCGAGTTGCCTATCTCATCATGTCTGCGGGCCTTGGTGCCTTTATCTGGCCCAATGTCATCCACCACACAAATGAGTTCGCCACAACACACGGAGTCCAAGTCTCTTTGCTCGCCGGCGTGGGCTTGACCGCTGCATTGGGTCTTCGATACCCGCTGAAGATGTTACCGATCTTATTGTTCGAGCTGACATGGAAGGCAATCTATTTGATAGCCTTTGCGCTGCCCTTGTGGTCCGCCCATCAGATCAACGACGCCACCGCACAGGACATCCAATCCGTACTGATGGTAGTTATCTTTATTCCTCTCATCCCCTGGCGCTATGTCTTCGAGAATTACTTGATGAGGCATGGAGATCGCTGGAAATAGCGGCATAGACAACCAGTTCGACGTAAGCACATTTGTGCTTACAGTTGCAGAAAGAGGCGTAAAGGTTCTAATCAAAAATCGCCTTCAGGTCCATCTCCAGCTTCGGGTTTTCCATCTGGAGAATTCCTTCCCTATACTCACGGAGTCCCTCCGCTTCGTTGACAATATAAGCGCGCTTTAGCTCTGAGTCCAACAGCCAGACCTGGGCAACACCCTGAGCAATGTAATGTTCGCAGCGTTGTCGAACCTCAGAGAAACGCTCATCACGGATGATCCCGATACACAACAGCGGCACTCGCGGCGGTGTTCCTTCCAGCTTGAACTGCTCGCGCAGCAAGTTCAGATTCTCGCGCTCTTTCCGCTCTTCCTCCGAATAGAAACGCGCTTTGTCAAATTCGTGATTGGCAATGGCGTGCTCCATCCTCTCAATGGCGAATTCGATCTGCTGCTGAATCTGCAAGAGCTTTGCGGCGGTAGGCGTGTCCTGGGGTTTCTCGTTTTCTTTCGTTGGATCGACAGCGTAAACAGCGCACTGCGGCATTCTGGCTGCACCGCGCGTTTCCGTTACGATGCACAACCCACCCTGCGCTTCATAATCGGAAAGCCACCGCTCGAGGCGGGCGAAAAAGGGAGACGCCCCCTGCGCCGGCTGAGGCTGCGATGGTTGCAACTTGTTCCGTGCCGAGTCCAGGCTGAGTCCTTGCTCGCCTAGCAATTGTGCCGCAAAGCACTTCTCTTCGCGCAGCAGACCAAGCAGCAGATGCTCTGTGCCAATGTGCTTGTGGTTGAGCCGCTCGGCCTCCTCAGCCCCATAGACCAGCACACGTTTGCAGTCGTGACTCAGCGGCAGATGCACGGCGGTCGATACTTTCTCCCGTGGCACCGTATGCGTCTCTATCTCTTTGCGGATGGAGTCAACCGCCGCGTGCGAGGCGAGGAAGCGGTGCGCCAAAGCCTTGTCTTCTCGCAGCAGCCCCAGCAGCAAATGTTCGGTCTCAATATAAGGACTCCCGAACGTGCTGGCCTCATACCGGCCAAAGAAGATGACTCGCCGGGCCTTTTCTGTGTAGCGCTCGAACATACCAGCACTTTACTCCAAAACGATGGAGAATGGAGAAAGAAAACGATTTAGCGCCAATGCAGAGCCGGGGCAAGGGTGCTCAGAACGGCCTCCATCACATGCACATTGTACGCCACGCCAAGCTGGTTCGGGACGGTGAGCAAGAGCGTATCGGCGGCCGCAATCGCCTCGTCCTTCCTAAGCGCTTCAATCAAAACATCCGGCTCGGCAGCATAACCACGTCCGAAGATCGCCCGCGTATTTTCGTCAAGGTAGCCAATCTTATCATCTTCCTCACCTCCCCGTCCGAAGTAGGCACGATCACGGTCATCCATCAACGGAAAGATACTACGGCTGACAGAAACGCGCGGTGTGCGAGCATGCCCAGCCTTCTTCCAGGCCACTTGAAAGGCACGAATCTGCGCAGCTTGTTGGATGTGGAATGGCTCACCAGTCTCGTCGAATTTGAGTGTCGACGACTGCAAATTCATTCCGAGCTTCGCCGCCCAGGTAGCCGTTGCATTGGAAGCCGCGCCCCACCAGATCCTTTCACGCAAACCTTCCGAGTACGGCTCAAGTCGCAGCAGCCCTGGCGGATTCGGAAACATCGGACGTGGATTCGGCTGAGCGAAGCCCTTGCCCCCCAGCAACTCGAGAAATTCCTCAGCGTGCCGGCGGCCCATGCCTTCTTCGTTCTCGCCTTCAACCGGGAGATTGCCAAAATAACGCCACCCATCAATCACCTGCTCCGGGGAACCACGGCTGATTCCCAACTGCAGACGCCCGCCGGCAATCAAATCGGCAGCGCCTGCATCTTCTGCCATATAAGGCGGGTTCTCATACCGCATGTCAATCACGCCGGTGCCAATTTCAATCCTTCGCGTTTTGGCACCAATCGCCGCCAGCAAGGGGAACGGTGATGACAATTGCCGCGCAAAGTGATGAACTCGGAAATACGCGCCGTCCATGCCCAGACGCTCCGCCTCCACCGCAAGGTCAATCGACTGCAGGAGCGCGTCACCTGCCGACTGGGTTCGTGACTGCGGGGAAGGAGTCCAATGACCGAACGAGAGAAAGCCAATTTTCTTCATGCAAACTCAAGTCTACAGCGGCCAAATCTACGAAACCAACATTGCAAACAAAGCAGATGGCGGATTCCGCTTCGTAAAAAACGCCATTTCTTCGCCCACTCCTCCAACAATAAACAGCTTCCCTGATTGTCAAAGTAAGTAATAATGGAAGCGAAGCTGCAACGAACACCATTGCGCTTTGGCAGTGCTTTATCACTTTTAGACCACTCGGCCGGAAATTTGCCTCACGGAACCGGCTGACCCACCAACAGCGGTACGCTTTGGTTTGAGCGTTCTGACATATGGGTCTCCTAAATACATCGCTTCGTAAGAATCTCGGACAATTAACGTCAGAAGAAATATTGCGCCTTGCTCTAACATCTTCACGGATCGCAGTCTGGACCTTAGAGATATCCACGAACATCGTTGACGCCGACGAACATTGCCCAACTCTTTTCGGGCTCGCCGCCGGCGATTTGCCGGAAACGCTCTCGGCCGTTCTATCGTTAGTGCATCCAAACGACCGTGACCGCCTCCAACACGAACTCGACGCCGCCATCCAGCAGGGAATCGAGTACTCCACCGAATTCCGCACTGCCAACAATCGTTCCATTGCCATGCGCGGCAAAGTCTGCGCCACGCAATCCGAACCAAGCCACTTCACAGCCGTCTGCTGGGACGCCACCCACAGCCCTCAACCAAAGCAAGACGCCGACTCCAGATTCCAAGCCCTACTGGAGGCAGGCCCTGACGCTGTCATAGTTGTAAATCAAAAGGGAGAAATTGTCCTCGCCAATACCCAGCTTGAAAAGCTTTTCGGATTTAGCCGGCACGATCTCCTCGGCAAGAAAGTCGAGACACTCATGCCCGAACGTTTTCGAGATGCCCATTCTTCCCATCGAGTCGGCTTCTTCTCCGATCCTCGGACACGAGCGATGGGTCTACGTCCAGACCTGTACGGGCTGCGCAAGGATGGCACCGAATTTCCAGTAGAGATCAGCCTCAGTTATATCGAGACCGAGCAAGGAACACTGGCTTCCGGTGCCATCCGCGATATTACTGAGCGGCGTGCCGCCGAGGACGAACTCCGTCGCAGCCGCGCTGTCCTGCAAAGTCTTTTCGAATCGTTGCCCGGCCTTTTTCTAATTCTCACCCCCGAACTCAAAATTGTCTCGGTAAGTGACGCCTACCTTGCAGCCACCATGATTAAGCGTGATGAAGTAGTAGGCCGCGGCATCTTTGATGTGTTTCCCGATAACCCCGACGATCCCAGCGCCGACGGCGTTTCCAACTTACACAACTCCTTTAACCGCGTCCTTCTCACCCGCGCCGTCGACAGAATGGCGATTCAGAAATATGACATTCGCCGCCCAGACGGTAGCTTTGAAGAACGCTACTGGAGCCCTATTAACTCAGCCGTTCTGGGAACCGAAGGCCAGATCGAGTATCTGATTCATCGCGTCGAAGACGTGACAGATTTCGTCAAACAGAAGTCACAGCCTGTCTCCGATAACTCCGAGCTGCGCAGCCGCATGGAAGAGATGGAGACCGAGATGTTCCGCAACTCACAACAGTTGCGCGCCGCCAATCTGAAGCTGCACGAAGCCAATACTCAGTTATTGAGAGCCAAAGCGGAGGCCGAGGCCGGCAACAAAGCCAAGAGTGCGTTTCTCAGCACCGTGTCTCATGAAATCCGCACACCCATGAACGCCATTCTTGGATACGCTCAGCTCATGCTGCGCGATCCGGCGTTGGCCAAGGAGGCCGAAGAAAATCTCAAAATCATCGACCGCAGCGGCGAACATCTGCTTGCCCTCATCAATGACGTTCTCGACATGTCGAAAATCGAAGCCGGCCGCACCGAGCTGAATGTCGTCACTTTCAATCTCTCTCGCATGCTGGCAGATCTAGCCGCTATGTTCCGCTTGCGATCCGAAGCCAAGATGCTGATATTCGACATGCATCTCGATGGCGAACCAGCCCCCTGGATTGTCGCCGACGAAGCGAAGGTACGCCAGATCTTCATCAACCTTCTCGGCAATGCCGTTAAATTTACCCGCCTCGGCCAAATAGCAGTGCATGTCACGTTGCAACAAAAGCAAGAAGATCTCTGGCTCTCCGCCCGTGTGGAAGATACCGGTTTAGGCATCGCAGACGAAGATCAAAAGAAGTTATTCGAGCCGTTCAGCCAGATCCGAAGCAACCCGGATACCCTGCAAGGAACCGGATTGGGCTTGGCCATCAGCCGCAAATACGCACGCCTCATGGGGGGAGATATCACTGTCACAAGCAATCCCGGCAGCGGCTCAGTCTTCCACTTGCAGATCCCCATCAAGCGCGGTGAGTCCTCCGTGGTCCCAGAGCAGATCGCCCCGGGCCGCGTTAGCCGTATAAGCGACCCCACGAAAACTCCGCGAATCCTGGTAGTGGATGATCTCCTCGAGAATCGCGATTGGCTGATTAAACTCTTGGCCACCATTGGCTTTTCCGTTCAAGGCGCGGAAAACGGGGAGCAAGCCATTCGCTGCTGGCGCGAATGGAATCCGCAGTTGATCCTGATGGATGTCAACATGCCCGTCATGGACGGTTTAGCCGCCACTCGCCGAATCAAAACCGATCCGCGCGGCAAGGGAACATCCATCGTCGTGTTAACCGCGAGTGTCATGGAAGAGGACCGCCGCATCATCTTTCAAAGTGGCGCCGACGATTTCCTCGCCAAGCCATGCCGCCAGGATGTCTTGCTGGAGAAGATCCGCACCTTTCTCAATATTTCCTATGACTACGAAGAAACCAACGCGAACAAAGTAAGCCAAAGCCTCCAAGCGCTGTCATCCGCGCCCCCGGAAATGCCCGCGCCCGCAGGCGGCAACATCATGATCGTCGACGACGACCACACCAATCTGCGTCTCTTAGGCGACATGCTACGGCTGCGCGGTCACCATGTCCGCCCCTTTGATCGCGGCGCCCGAGCCTTCGCAGACGCGCTCAAACATCCGCCGGATTTGATCCTGTTAGACATCACCATGCCGGAAATGAACGGTTACGAATTCTGTGAACGCCTCAAGTGTGCCGCCAGTGTTTCGGAGATCCCGGTGATTTTCCTCAGCGCTATGAACGAAACGGAAGACAAGCTGAAGGCTTTCCGGTCTGGTGCCGTCGATTACATATCTAAGCCGTTCCAATTCGAAGAAGTCTACGCCCGCGTAGAAACCCATCTCAATGTGCGTAAACTCCAGCTTGCTTTGGAACTACAAAATGAGAATCTCGAAAAGGCGGTGGCCGCTCGAACTAGCGAACTAGCCGAAGCAAACCAGCGCCTGGCCAGCAGCGAAGAACGGCTCCGTTTGGCCCTGCAATCCGCGGCCATCGGAACTTGGGAAGAAAACCCGCTCAGAGGAGAACTTCACTGGGACACGCGTTCCAAGGCCATCTTTGGCTTCCCGCCCGAATTCAAACCGGAGATGACCGCCGTTTGGTCGTGCATCCACCCCGAAGATCGCGAGGCCGTCCAACAGGCCGTGCAATCTTTGCATGATCCAGCCGGTACTGGCCGCTTTCAGATGGAGTACCGCATCCACGCAGCGGCCGATGGCGCTCTGCGTTATGTGCATGGACAAGGCAAAGCATTCTTCGAAGGGGAACGCGAGGTCCGCCGGCCCGTTCGTTCTGTCGGAACTCTACAGGACATCACCGAACGTAAGATCGCAGAAGCCGAAGTGAAGAGATCGCTTCACGAAAAAGAGGCTCTGCTCCAGGAAGTTCACCACCGGGTGAAGAACAACCTCCAGATCATTTCTTCCCTCTTATCGATGCAGGCTAGTGAGATCCACGATAGGGAAGTCGTTGCCAAGCTTGCCGATAGCGAACGCCGCGTCAAATCCATGGCGCTCATTCATGAGCACCTCTACGGCAATGACGACATGAGTTCAATCGACATGGCCGACTACGTCAGAGATTTGGCCGGCGAATTGTTTTCTTGCTATGCGAGAAATCCATTGGTTACCCCGCGCCTGGATCTGGCCCCCGCCAAACTTGCCATCGACCAGGCCATTCCCTGTGGTTTGATCCTCAACGAACTCATCACCAACGCTTTAAAATATGCTTATCCTGCCGGCGAAGGCGAAATCGCAATCCGCATCGGTGCAGAAGAACAGAAGTTCCGTCTAACCGTTTCCGACCAAGGCGTAGGATTACCTACTCACTTCAATTCGGAAACCTCCAAGTCACTGGGTATGACCTTGATTGAAGTGCTGACCAATCAACTCGACGGGGAGTTAGAAATCGGCCCGCCACCGGGCGCTTCCTTTACGGTCCGCTTTCCTCACTTGAGCGCCACTCTACCCAGAAAAACACGCTGAAATAACGCCGAAAGTCTGACCTCACAGAAGGCCTCACCATAGAATGATGAGATCTCTCATGCGTCTGTTTCTACTGCTCGCGTCTCTCATCTTTCTGTCCCGGCCGTTAATGCCCCAATCCGCAAACGTTCCTCTGGTCCGTATGCAGGAGATCCGGAATGAGGTAAAAACGCCCCACAAATACGGCATAGTCATCGAACCGCCTGCCGGCAAAAAGGTAGACTGCCCCGCTGTCTTTCGCTACGGCCATAAGTGGTACATGGTGTACGTCCAATTTGAAGCGCCGCCTTCCCTGGGCTACACCACGCAACTGGCTGAAAGTTCCGACCTACTGCATTGGAAACCGCTCGGCACTATCTTGGATCGTGGCGCTCCCTCAGCATGGGATCGCGCGAATGCCGCCGGCGGCCTCGCCCTCATCGATACCAAGTGGAATGGCGGCCATACCCTACAGACCTACCAAGGTAGTTACTGGCTCTCCTATATTGGTGGCAAGACGTTCGGCTACGAACAGACTCCGCTTTGGATCGGTATGGCCTCAACCAAAAATCCGTCCGTGGCCGTACCTTGGCAGAAAATGCCGTCTCCCGTTTTAACCACTCAGGACGCCGATGTCCGCGCCGGACTCGAAACGCAGACGCTCTATAAGAGCTTCGTCTTCCGAGATCCCGCCAACACACTCGGCGCGCCCTTTGTGATGTTTTACAACGCCAAAGGCACCAGCGAACAGATTTACACCGCAATTTCGAACGACCTAAAAATCTGGAAAAGATATGGCGCTGCCGCAGCGGTGGAGAATCAACCTCCCGCCGGCTCGAATCATGGCGTCATCAGCGGCGATCCACAAATCGTTCGCTTGAAAGATGTGTGGGTGATGTTCTATTTCGGTGCCTTCTGGAAACCAGGCGCATTCAACACCTTCGCGGCCTCGTACGATCTCGTGCATTGGACAAAGTGGCAGGGCGACAACCTCATCTCTCCCTCCGAACCATACGACGCAAGGTACGCACATAAGCCCTGGTTTCTTAAATACCACGGAGTGGTCTATCAGTTTTATTGCGCTGTTTCCGCCGATAAAGACGAACATCGCACGATCGCCTTAGCTACTTCGAAGGTTATGAACAAATGAACCCTCAGTCTCCTTTGGGTCCCAGATAGTTCGCCCCATAAATGGCTGCCCGTATATCTCGGTGCAGCGTCCCATCAAACGGCATCGTCTGCGCAAAAAATACCGCCGCCAGATGATTCGCTGGATCAACCCAGAATAAAGTGGACGCCGCCCCATCCCAGAAAAACTCACCAACCGCGCCCCGGCTTTCTTCCGGCTTCTGCGGTTGCGAATCGCGCACCGCAAAGTCAAGACCAAAACCCACCGACCCCTTACTCGGCAAAAACAACCGCTGTGTTACGCGCGCATCCAGTTCGTCCGTAGCCATCAGTCGCACCGTCGACGGTTTCAGAATCCTTGTGCCCTCCAGTTCGCCGCCTCCCAAAAGCATGCGCGCAAAACGCATGTAATCGTCAACTGTAGATGCCAAGCCGAAACCGCCTCCTGTCAATTTATTATTTTGAAAATTGAGCCTCCGCGTCACCGCATTCGGATCACGAACCAGCTTGCCATCGGTCTTTCGGTAAAGCGCGGCCAATCGAGGAAGACGCTCGTCCGGCTGCCTCCAGGCCGTGTCATGCATGCCCAGTGGCTCCAGTACGTGCTGCCTGACATATTCAGCAAACGGTTGTCCCGATAAGGTCTCAACCAGCAGCGCCTGCACATCCACCGCAATGCTGTAACTCCATTGGCTACCGGGATCGAATAACAAAGGCACCTTCGAGAGCCGCTGTCCCATTTCGACTAAATCAATGTCCAACGCCAGCGGATCTGCTTTGACGTATGCGTCATGCACAGGCGTGTTGCCCGGTCCATAAGCAAAACCCGCCGTGTGTCGCATAATGTCGCGAATAGTAATCGCCCGCGCAGGCGCTCGGTACATGGGCACGCCCGTGGCATCCTTACCCGCATAAACTTGCATGGATTCGAACGCAGGCAGATAGCGTGAAAGCGGATCATCCAATCCGAACTTGCCCTGCTCCCACAACTGCATCAGCGACACGCCAGTAATCGGCTTGGTCATTGAATAGATTTGCGCAATCGTATCGCGCGCCATCGGCCGCTGCGCCTCACGGTCCGCAAAGCCGGCTGCACCGAAATGAGCTTCCTGGCCGTCCTTCCAGACCAAGACAGAGACACCAGCCGCCCGCCCATCGCTCACCATCCGATTCAGCGCTTCATCAATCCGCTTGCCGTCCAAGCGCAGTGTCTCCTGCGCACTGGCTACAAAAGCCGAACACAGCAGAACCAAAATGCCAATCTCAACCCGTCTCTGAGCATGTGCCATAGCGGCAATCAGAGTATCACAGAACCCCTTCCTAGTCCTTTCGATTACGTGCGTTCCACGGCGCATATAGTTTGTCTGCCCCTCCGACAGCTGCGTCGCTGCCCATACTACTACCGAGAATCGTCTCGGCGCATTTGTTAATCCGCACCGAACTCCGATTTGTACCCCACCAAAAACGCAGTCACAAGTCTTGAAAAGATTTTTTCAAATCCGTAACTACCTCATAATCTGCCACTTAGCGCCCTAAATCCGCTTTAAAACTCAAAACCTCTATCTAGCTCCGCCCTTTGACCGCATACTTTGAAACCGTGAACAAGAAGCAGCTTGCCCAACTTTTTGCGCGCGCCTCCCGGCGTTCTCCGGCTCGCGCTGCCGACGACATCGACACCCTCGTCTACCGAATGCTTAAAGAATTGAAAAAACCTTTGGCACGCCAGCCGAAACAACGCTCCACGGCGGCAGGCGCCGTCGAACCCAAACAGGATCGCTAGGTGCCGACACAATCTACAGACAAAGCGCTGCTGCAACTCATTCACCGTTGCTTGCGGGAAGGAGCGTCTATTGAAATCGACGGATTCGGCACGTTTGAGCACGACGGCAATCTCAACATTGTCTTCAAACCCAGTGGCAATCCGACAGTGTTCCTGGCTTACGCGCAAGAAGATCGTCCCAAAGTGAAGCGCCTCTTCCATCTCCTCGAAAAGGCCGGGTTGCAACCGTGGATGGATTGTCAAAAACTGTTGCCTGGACAGAATTGGCCGCGCGCGATTGAGCAGACCATTGAGATCTCCGACTTTTTCATCGGCTGCTTTTCCAAGAATTCAACCTCCAAGCGCGGTCAGTTTCAAAGCGAGTTGGCCTTTGCTCTCGACGTCGCCACCCGCTTCCCGCAAGACGAGGTCTTCTTCATCCCCGTACGCTTAGATGACTGCGAACTGCCGCGCCGGATTGTCAGCACCACGCACTACATTGATGTGTTTCCAAACTGGACGAAAGGCGTGCAGAAGCTCATCGTGGCGCTGCGCCGACAGTATGCAAAGCGGCCGCGGTAGTACTGATTCGCCGTTCCACGAATTTCTACCAATCGCAGTGTTACTCAGCTACAAACACATCCTTGCTGTTAAATCTTCAGTTAGCTTGAAACGCTCTAACAGATTCTTTTACTACTCACTTGATTTGTTGTTCCCAAAATGACTTTTTTGACATCTGAAATCAATATCGCTTCAGGTCCGAGTCTGACCCTCACCCCGTAGGAGTTCGTATCAATCGAGCCGTTTTGGCGATCAAAAAGGGAAAGGAGCTAACTCTCATGAGAAAGTATTTTCTCGCGTTGGTAGCTATTCTATCGTTCACTCTCTGGGTAAGACAGAGTGATGCGCAAAGCGTAACAGCACAGATCATCGGATCAGTAAAAGACCCAAGTGGGTCAAGCGTTCCCGATGCAGAAATAAAGGCCATCAGCAACTCGACTGGGGTCGCCGTAACCCAGAAATCTAAATCCGATGGCAGCTTTCAGTTTCTGAATCTACCGGTAGGCTCTTACGATGTCACCATCTCGAAGACCGGCTTCCAAACGTCTTCCACACGCGGCATCGTCATCGCAATCGACCAGGTTTACAAGCTGAACGCCACTCTGGAGATCGGCAGTGTTTCGCAATCCGTCGACGTGCAGGCTAATGCGTCGCAAGTAGACACCACCGTAACTCAACTCGGCACAATACTCAATAACCGCACCATTGTCGACTTACCCCTCAATGGCCGAGATTGGACACAATTGGAACAACTCAGCCCAGGTGTTGTGTCGGGCAGTGATCGTTTCGCCGGCGGTTCTAACGGCAACACCTACGCCACTAACGGCAGTGAGTCGCAGCAAAACGCTTTTCTCATTAATGGCATTGACAGCAATGACCTACCGCTGAATACGCCCGCCATTATCCCAAGCCCTGACGCTATTGGTGAGTTCAACTTCATCACAAGTACAATTAATCCCGAGTATGGCCGCAATTCCGGTGGCGTGCTCAATGCCGTGATCAAATCGGGCACCAACGAATATCGCGGCGATGCCTTTGAGTTTTACCGCGACACATTTCTCGACGGCCGCAATCTCTATCAAACAACCAAACCGGTGTTTCACCAAAACCAGTTTGGGGGCACCTTGGGAGGTCCCGTGTGGAAAGACCACACGTTCTTCTTCATCTCATACCAGGGAACCCGCTTTCGCCAGCCCGAGGGCGGTGGACAGACTTCCGTTTTTACCCAGTCGCAGCGCAACGGACTTTTCCCGGATTTAGCAACTTCTACCACCGCTTCGCCGATATCACTGATTGGCAGCGATGGCGGTGTCTATCCGGCTGGCACTCCCTACAACATGATCTTCCCCAACGGCCAAATTCCTACCGCCGATTTCAATCCTATCTCGCAAAAGCTACTCGCCTATGTCCCACTGCCTAACTCGCCTGGAGGTATCTATTCCTTCAACCCTGTCAACGCCGGATCACAGGATCAAGGCATCGCGCGCTTAGACCACACGTTCAACCAGGCAAACTCGATTTGGTTTAACGCTTTCTTTCAGCACTCTCCCACCACGGAAACACTGCCCTTCACCGGCTCTTCCTTACCTGGGTTTGGAGATGAGAATGTGCTCTCCGACAAGCAATTTAGTTTCGACTACATGCACACGTTCAACACCACTACCGTGAACGAATTGCGCCTAGGCTATCTCCGCTTCAATGGAGACTATGTCCAACCGCAGCAATCTGTGTCTCCCTCCAGCCTGGGCTTTCAAGGCATCGTGCCTCAAAATTCTACGGCCGAGGGGATTCCGTACATCTCGGTTCTCGGACTCTTCAGCCTGGGATTCAGCACCAATGGCCCCCAGCCTCGCATTGATGAAACCTATGAACTGACTGACAGCCTGTCTAAAGTCTTAAGCAACCACACTATGAAATTCGGCTTTGATGGCAAGCGTTACAACGTCAATAATCCGTTCTACGGTAACAACAACGGCAATTTCTCGTTCAATGCGGCTGGCCCATATAGCACCGGTGACGCGGGCGCCGATTTCCTTCTCGGCATTCCCGATTCCTATTCGCAAGGCAGCGGCGGCTACATTGACGCTCGCACCTTCGAATACTATTTCTATGCGCAAGACAGTTGGAAGGTGAATCAAAAGTTGACAATCAACTACGGCGCGGGTTATCAAATCGATACTCCGCTCGTGAATCAGCATTTTCAGCAGGAAGCTCTGAATTGTTTCCGGCCCGGTCAGCAGTCAACGGTCTTTCCCACTGCACCCCTCGGCTTGCTCTTTCCCGGCGACACCGGTTGTTCTAAATCCGGCTACTATCCTCACTACGATCACATTGGACCGCGCTTTGGCTTTTCCTTTAGTCCCGATCAGAAGTTGGCCGTGCGCGGCGGCTTTGGCGTGTATTTCAATCGCTCAGAGGAAGAACTCGCGCTACAGAATTTAGGCGCCGCGCCGTTCTCCATCTCCTCCTTCGGTGCAGGTGGTTCCGGTGCGCCGAACGCCAGTCCATCGTTCACCAATCCCTATGTCGATATCGCCACCGGGCAAAAAGTGCCCAACCCGTTCCCCTTCACTCCGGCGGCAAAAGGCGCTCCGGTGGATTTCAGCCAATATGAGCCGCTCGATATCAACGCCATCAATCCAAATTTCACTTCGCCCTATGCCATGAACTTCAACTTCAATGTGCAACGGCAGTTACCGCTCGCCATGATTTTTCAGATCGGCTACGTGGGCGCCCTCGGACGTCATCTCGAACTGACCTATGAAGGTAACCCAATCTCTCAAGCCGGAACAGCCGCTTGTGCCGCCGACCCCGCCTGCATACAAAACCGCGGCAGTCAACATACCAGTTTTCCCCAGAACGCCTTATACGCGCCCGGCAACATCTTCGCTTCCGTCGGAACGCAAGCCACGGTTGGCGTGTCAAGCTATAACTCCATGCAGGCGAGCCTCCGAAAGAGCTTTACCCATGGTCTTGCTTTTCAAGCCAGCTACACCTTCAGCCATTCCATTGACGACACTTCCGGCTTCGAGAACAGCGGCTTTGGACAACGCGCCGAAGATCCGTTCAATTTTGCGTTAAGCAAAGGCGATTCGGCCTATGACGCGCGGCAGAGGTTTGTGATCAATTACGATTACGAAATTCCCCACCTCAGTCGTTACTGGTCGAACCTGGTAACTCGAACCGTGCTCGATGGCTGGCATGTGGCCGGCATTACCACTTTCCAAACCGGTTTCCCCATCAACATTGCTGACACCGGCTTCACCTCGCTTCAATGCGATGGCTACTCCTACTACGGATGCTGGGACACCGCCAACACGGTCAGTTCTCCGCAAATCACCAATCCCAGAAACTCAACTTTTACAAACAATGTCTTGGGAACGGGCACGCCCAATA
>PMQB01000206.1:7828-24677 GCA_003169195.1 Bryobacterales bacterium | reverse complement strand
GGCGCCAATCCGGGCCCCGCTTCTTATGACAAAGGCGGTCCGCTCACCGTCACCGATTGCAACGTTATGGTTGGCAAGCTCTCGGCCGATCTGTTCCCACCCATCTTCGGCCCAAACGGCAATCAGAAATTGAACGTTGCGATCGTGCATGAAAAGTTCGCGGCACTGGCGAAAGAAATCGTGGCGTCCACCGGCGATCAGCGCAGCCCAATCGAAGTTGCCGACGGCTTTCTCAAGATTGCCGTTGCCAACATGGCGAATGCCATCAAGCAGGTGTCCGTGCAGCGCGGCTATGACGTTACGCGCTATACCCTCAATTGCTTCGGCGGCGCGGGCGGACAGCACGCCTGTCTGGTGGCCGACGAGTTAGGGATGAACCGCGTTTACATTCATCCTTATGCGGGCGTCCTTTCGGCTTACGGTATGGGCCTTGCCGATGTACTCGCTCTGCGCGAACAAGCAGTTGAGGCTGTGCTCGCTGATGCGTTGCTGCCCGAGATCTCTCGCGTCATTGGCGTCCTAACCGATGCTGGCCGCAAAGAACTTACTGCGCAAGATATCTCAGGCGATTCCATCAAACTGCATCGCCGTTTGCGTCTAAAATACCAAGGCACCGATAGTGCGCTTGTCGTAGATTGCGCGGAGACTCCTGTCTTAGCCGACATCGAGACAGCCTTCGCCGCTGCGCACCGTCAGCGCTTTGGCTTCACCGTGCCGGACCGTACGTTGATCTTAGAAAGCGTAGCGGTCGAATCCGTTGGTATAACCGATATTGCTGTGCCAAACGTCCCAGCAATCCACACCGGCTCGAATGGTTTGCCCAACGCTGTCACCTCTGTCACGGCTTACATGGCAGGCGCAGAGCGAGAAACGCCGGTCTACGATCGCGAGACCCTCTTGCCGGGCCATGCCATCCCCGGCCCCGCTATTCTCCGCGAACGCAACGCCACCACTGTGATTGAACCCGGATGGCGCGCCACTGTTACCGGACTCAACCATCTTGTCCTCGACCGTGGTGAACCGCGCGCAGGCTCGCTGCCAGTCGGTACTATCGCGGTTGATCCTGTGATGCTCGAAGTGTTCAACAACCTCTTCATGTCCATCGCCGAGCAGATGGGCGTCACGCTGGAAAACACCGCTTATTCCGTCAACATCAAAGAGCGCCTCGATTTTTCTTGCGCTGTCTTTGATCGTCACGGCGCTCTGATTGCCAACGCGCCGCACATGCCTGTGCACTTAGGGTCTATGGGCGATTCCGTTCGTGCCATCATCAACCGCCGCGGATCTACCATGCGCCCCGGCGATGTGTACATGCTCAACGATCCGTATCACGGTGGCACGCATCTGCCAGACATCACCGTAGTGACGCCCGTTTTCGATGACGAGGGCAGGGGCGTCCTGTTCTACGTTGCCTCGCGCGGACATCATGCCGATATCGGCGGCATCACGCCCGGCTCAATGCCGCCTGATAGCAAAACCATTGAAGAAGAAGGCGTGCTCATCGATAACTTCCAGCTGGTTGCTGATGGACGCTTACGTGAAGCAGAAACCATGGCACTCTTTCAATCCGCTCGCTATCCCGTGCGGAATGTTGTGCAGAACCTGGGTGATCTCAAAGCGCAAATCGCTGCCAACGAAAAAGGAGTCGCCGAGTTGCGCCGCATGGTGAGCCAGTTTGGTCTCGATGTTGTGCAGGCTTACATGGGCCATGTGCAGGACAATGCGGAAGAGCAAGTGCGCCGTGTAATTGATGCGCTGCGCGACGGCGAATTTGTTCAGGAGTTAGACAACGGCGCGAAGATTGCCGTCCGCGTCAGCATCGACCGCGAAGCGCGCACCGCTACCATCGATTTCACGGGTACGAGCCCGCAACTCTCCGATAATTTCAACGCGCCGTCTTCCGTTGCGCGCGCCGCGACGCTCTATGTGTTCCGCACGCTCGTAGCGCAAGATATTCCAATGAATGATGGTTGTTTGAAGCCGCTGCACATTGTCATTCCGCCAGGTTCGATGCTGAGCCCCACTTATCCCGCTGCAGTTGTGGCCGGCAATGTGGAGACCTCGCAATGCGTCACTGATGCACTCTACGGTGCACTCGGTGTCATGGCCGCGGCGCAGGGCACCATGAATAATTTCACTTTTGGAAACGACCAGTATCAGTATTACGAAACGATCTGCGGCGGCTCAGGTGCAGGCCCAGGCTTCGATGGCACCAGCGCGGTACATACGAACATGACGAACTCGCGTCTAACCGATCCAGAAGTTCTCGAATGGCGCTTCCCGGTTTTGTTGGAACGCTTCGCGATTCGCGCCGGTTCCGGCGGAAACGGCCGCTGGCATGGCGGCAACGGTACAGTTCGCCGCGTGCGTTTCCTTCAGCCAATGACGGCCGCGATTTTGTCGAACCACCGACGTATCCCACCCTTCGGCGCAGCGGGCGGTGAACCGGGTCAGGTGGGTCTCACCTATGTCGACCGAGTCGGCGGCACGCGTGAGATATTAGCCGCCACCGATCATGTCAGTATGGCCGCCGCTGATGTCTTCGTGATCGAAACTCCTGGTGGAGGCGGTTTTGGCGCCGCCGATCACGAAACTCCTGGGCTTGCCGCATCAGCCTTCGGCAAATCCGCCGTGTAGATAGTCACTAACGCCGCTCCACATTGCTGCGCCACTGTCCGCATGTGTGCGGTTCCTCCGATACCTTCTGTCTTAACGCCGTCCCACAGTGAGAGCAGTGTGAAGTTCTGCGCATCCCAAGCCAACGCTTCGTGAATCAACCACAAGTTGGCGCGCTGCCAAGGTGTGTAGTCTTTTCTAGCTGATAACCAAAGAGGCAGTTCGGCCTTATCTGCCAAGTGCGGAACGGTTCCGTATTTCTTCAGTAGCTTGTCGAACTGGTCTTCCCAGAACACGCCGCCCGGCGAAACCGACTCGTTCCGGAAGGTATCGGGAGTAAGAGGAAGCAACAGACGGTGCTCTATTTTTAGTTCCTCGCACACGTCATGAAACAGCAGATCGCCGCCGTTCGCCCCGCTGGCAAGGGCCACAACGAGACCCTCCGTACGGCCTAATTCGCGCTCCATTTGCTTGTGAATGGCATCTCTCACTTGGGCGCGCGCGGAGTCGGGGAACCGTGGTGTCTTACGCCCGGGTTCATCAATCATGTGACCGGTAAAAAGAATCACGCGGGCGGGCGGTGCGAAGGCGGCTGTGGGCTCGGTCTTTGGTTTGAATTCCGCAAGCGAGGCCTCGGTGTTCTCTGTCAACAAGCCGAGCGACTGGAAGATTTCCAGTTGTGCGCGGGCCGAATCAAAATAGAAACTGGGAGCTCCTTCCAGTGCCGATTGATACGCGAACGCTACCTTCTGTGGACGTTTATTCGTAAGGAATAAATAGTCGGCGGCACTAATATCAACCCAGCGGTCTTCCTTCCCCGCTTCCTTGAGATCGTATTTCGCAGCTTCCAACGAAATGCCGACTGCGCCTTCCAAGTTCTTACGCTGTGCTTCGAGAGTCTCTAACTCGATTTTTGCCTGCGCCTCGTTATCGAAGCGGCTTTCCCAAACCTGCGGTAATTTCCTGGCAAGTTCGAGGTGGATGGTCAGCATACTCAACGCATTCAATCCGGGATAGAAACTGCCAAGATTCTCTTGGAAGGCCTGCCGATATTTTTCGTAAGATTTGAGAAGATCCGACGATGCGAGCGCTGCCGTGGGTGCCTTCTCCGGCGGCTGCGCACGCCAAGTGGCCCGCCATCGATCCTTAACGTTGCGTGCTATCAAGCCGAGCGCCTCCGCACGATCAGCCCGCGGCGCAGTTTTGCTGCTCACCACTTTTTGCAAAGCTTGGTCGGACGCATCGAGATCTCCAAAGCGCTGATAGACCGTCCCCAAACGTTGATTGGCCTCCGGCTCCAGCGGGTTGAGCTTGTGCAATTCCTCCCACGTAATCTTGGCCTCTTTGAACGCTTTGAGATTGAATTGCGCACGGCCAATCAGGCGCAGTCCCTCTGAAGCCCAAAAGAATCCCTTTGCTTCCATGCCCAGCAAACCTAACAATCCGCGACGGCCCGCTTTGAATGCTAACTCCACATCGTCGCGAAACGTTTGAGGTACGGGAAGAAATCGCGATCTGTCCTGCTCCGCGAGTTCCGGAAGCATCTGAAATACTGGACTATCGCGATTGTCGCTCGCCAGCGTTTGGCGAAGCGCGTCCGTCAGCGTTTCAAGCAGATCAGCCGGCCGTGTCGAATCGTATTCCAGGTAGCGGTCAGTTTTTAGATCGAACGGGATATCGTCTTCCGGCGTTCGATCTTTTGCCTCTTTCAGGCTTTTTGCCCGCAACAGGAATGTGCGCTTAGGCTGCAGAGCGTGGCGAATACCGAGCTCATAAAACACGTTATCGTTGTGAATGGAGATATCGGCCACCACCAAATCTGCTACTAAGAGCTGCTGGAACATGTCGGCGCGAATGTTTCCGGCCTGCAGAAAAGGTGCGGTAGTGCCACCTTGAATATCAAGCGAGGCCAGTGCCGGCGCGATCAGGTCTTTCTGCACATCGTCAAAATTAATTCCGGCTTTAGTGCCGAAAGGCCGAACGATAAAAGCTTTCATGATGGGGGAACCTCCTAAAGATCAAAGGAACGAACCAAAAGGAAGAGGGTCCACACTCTTCCCGGCCGCTCTTCCTGTTTCGAGACGAGCGTCCCAGCGAGCACCCAGAGGCAAGCTGTATTTACCCTCCGAGATATTTGCGTTACAGCTTACCACCGTTTATCGAGAAACTTAGCGTCCAAGATAAAGATCGCGGCCTTTCACCAGTGCTGCTATCTTGCGGTCCACAATAGAACGCTTCAGCATCCAGAAGCCGCAGTCTGGATGAACCCATCCCACACGACCCGCCCCTAACACTTTCTCCGCACCCTCAATCCGGTGAGCTACTTCTTCGGCAGCCTCAATATGATTCACCTTCACGTCGATAACTCCAATGCCGACGTGGATGCGCCGATCCACCTCACGAATGGCCAGCAGATCCTCCGGCGGTCGGTGGGCCATTTCGAGAACAAGATGGTCCACCTGCAAACTGTTGAGAAAATAAAGGAGCGCCTTCCAGGTACCTTGCTGCACCGTCTGCCCTCCGTAGTTACCGAAGCAGAGATGTACCGCGCTCCTGCCTCCAAACGCGCACAGCACGCGATTGATTGCTTCTGCCGCCAACTCTCCATCCTCTGGATTGCCGGGAATGTTGGCTTCATCCACTTGCAAACAATCACAGGGCAAGTCTTTCACCTGTTGCGCGAGCGTGTCCGCTATTGCCATAAGCAGATCTTTGAAGCTGCCATAGTGCCGGTCAAGCAGGGTGCGGGCAAGCATGTAAGGGCTGGTGATGGTGAACTTGAACTTTCCGCCCGCCACACTCGAAGCGAGTTGGCAATCGCCAAGCAGATTCAGTCCGCCTTCTCCAATTGCGCCTTCCACCACGCCCGATGCTTTTTTCCGGTATTGCATGTGACTCCTGAGCCGGAACGCTTCGTGATCGCTGCGGCCCACAGCGGAGCGGATGCCCGACATCGGTCGCAGAAAATAATCGATCATGCCATTCGTATCCGGATGATTACCGTCAAAACGGTAGAGTTCGCCATCCGTCGGCATATCGATGCCGGCTTGCCGTTGAATGTCGAACACCACACGCGTGGCATCCAGGCGCGCCTGCTCATTCGGTACCGCCGCAAGCCAGTCTGGAATCGGGTACGAACCAACAGTCGTCGTCAGAATAGAGAGTTCAGTCATGGCGTGAGTAAGCGGGATTGTATCTCACAGGCTAATGCGGTATTGTCTTTACGCTATGTGTAGATTTCTCGTTTTGCTCATCGCTTCATCGCTGGCCGGGCAGCAATTCCGCAATTCCTTCTTTGTTTTCGATAACGGCACGGGCCGAGATGAAAAGATTCCGCTTGCCGAACAAGCGCACTTGGTGAAACGCACAGGTTTTGACGGTCTCGGATTCACCGGTACACAACACATTCCTGAAGTTCTCAAAGAAATGGATGCCCGTGGGCTGAAGTTGTTCAGTATTTACGTGGCCGCGCATGTGGACGGTGAAACCCCAAGCTTTGATGCCGGCCTGCCGGAGGCGATTGCACAACTTAAGGGCCGCGACACCGTCATCTGGCTCACTGTACAAGGAAAGGCACCCGCCGATGGGGACCGGCGCGCGTCTGAAATCGTCCGCAAGATTGCCGATATGGCTGCTGCATCCAGTTTGCGGGTCGTGCTATATCCCCATGTTGGTTTTTATGTGGATCGATTGGAGGTCGCGCTGCGTGTGCGCCAGCTGGCTGACCGGCCAAACATTGGAGTCACCTTCAACCTAGCCCACTTTCTTGCAGCCGGTGATGAGCGAAATCTTGACCAACGGCTGAAAGAGGCCGCGCCCTATCTGCAGATGGTGAGCATCAACGGAGCGGATCATGCGGGCGATTGGCAGCACGGCGATTGGTCAACTTTGATCCAAACTCTCGACAAAGGCCAATTTGACGTGAGAGGCCTGCTGATGAAATTGCACAACCTTGGATATGCCGGTCCAATCGGTTTGCAGTGTTATCGCGTGCCGGGCGACCGGGAAGAAAATCTGAAACGTTCCATGACCGCATGGAGGAAGTTGACAAGTAAGTAAGCACTCACTTACAATAAGGCGTGGCCAGTCGCAGTACCCTTCCTCGAGCACGCAAAGAATCAGCGCATGTCAGACTTTCCGCAGACAAACGACGTGAACAGTTGCTGCAGGTAGCCGTGGATCTATTTGCGCGCAAAGGGTTTAAGGGTACGACAACACGAGAAATCGCGGCTGCCGCAGGCGTAACCGAAGCCATCATCTTCCGGCACTTTGCCACAAAAGAGCAGCTTTACACTGCGATTATTGATCGCCGTCTGAACTCGCCCGATTTTCCTGCCTGGGTTTCCAGCCTGCGCGCAGCCATGGACCGGAACGACGACGAGGCCGTCATTCGGCAAGTGATCGGTGCCATTATCTCCACGCACAAGACAGATCCCCAATTCGAGCGCATCATGATCTACGCCGCGCTAGAAGGCAATGAGAGTGCGGTGCGGCATATGCGGCAACTGACCGCTTCGATTGTGGATCTTTACCGCCAATATGTGTCGCGCCGTCAGAAAAACGGCTACCTGCGGGCCTGCCTTCCCGATGCTGCCTTAACCGCTATTGTGGGAATGGCCCAGCATTACGCACTCAACAAATATGTCCATGAGTTCAAGGAACAGTGCATGTCTGACGAGCAAGCGCTGGAAACCTTTACGCGAATCGCCATGAATGGTCTCAGCACAACGCCACCGCAAAGCAAAGCAAAGTCAAAGAAAAAATAATGAACAGAAATATGATCCTACTGCTCTGTGGGGCAGTTCTGCTGTCTTGTTCCTGCAGTGGAAAGAAGCAAAACGCGACGGTGGAAGCCGCAACCGCCAAGATGGTGGACGTAACCACCATCAAATCCGTTGTGAAGCATGTGCCAGCCGCCTTCGATGAAACCGGAACATTCGTGGCGGAGGAATCTTCCGATATCGCGCCGCCCGTCGCCGGGCGCATTTTACGCACGCCTGTTGATGTTGGCGCATTCGTCAAACAGGGGCAAGTGATTTGCGAACTGGACCATCGCGATGCCGATTTAAAGCTTCAGCAAGTGCGTGCGCAGTTGGCTGAGGCGCAAGCGGCCGTGCGGCAAGCCCAATCGCGCATTGGTTTAGATTCGGGGAAGTTCGAAGCTGCGAAAGTTCCCGAAGTGGCGGCCGCCCGTGCTAACTACGAGTCGGCGGAAGCACAAGCCAGACTCGCCGCTGCGGATGCACAACGCTATGCAAATCTCGTAGCCTCTGGAGATGTTTCACGCAGTGCTTTTGAAAAGGCGCGCACGCAGCAGGAAACCGCAGAAGCGCAAGCCAATGCCAGCAAGCAGCAGTTGGAAGCCGCGCTCAACGCCGCTCGCCAGAGCTATCAGATTATTTCATCGTCGCAAGCCTCGCTCGATGCAGTAGGCGCGCAGGTCGCGCAAGCAGAAAAGGGACTAGCGGATACCTACATTCGCGCACCCTTTGACGGCTACATCAGCGATCGTCCCGTTTCTGCCGGTGAATACGTCGCTCTCACCAACAAAATTGCCACGGTCGTTCGAGTGAGCACCCTTAAGCTCCAGTTACAAACGCCCGAACAGAGAGCCTCCAAGGCGCAAGTAGGCATGGTTGTTCTGGCTCACGTCTCCGCCTATCCCGATCGCGAATTCGAAGGTAAAGTCTCCGCCATTCATCCGTCGGTTGATCCGAACTCACGTGTTTTCGTCCTGGAGGCGCGCTTCGCCAATCCTGATAACTCTCTGCGTCCCGGTATGTTCTCAACGGCTCGTGTAGTCCTTCCGGGCGGCGAAGATGCGGTATTTGTTCCCATTAAGGCGGTGATTCGCGATAAAACAACCGACTCCAACTTTGTTTACGTTGTGGATCAAGGGCAAGCGCGCATGCGCGTTGTGCTAATCGGCGAAGCTATGGGCGACTCCGTACGAGTGCAGTCGGGCCTCTCCGGAAATGAATCCGTTATCACCACAAACCAATCTCAACTCTTCGATGGCGCGGCAGTGCAGGAACACGCCGCTACGGCCGGTCTCTAGGTACATTCATGCAAGCACTAGCTCAATTCTGTGTCCGCAGGCCCGTCTTCGCCACCATGCTGATTCTCTCGCTGGTTGTTGTGGGAGTGTTCTCTTACTTTAGCTTGGGCGTCGATCTTTTTCCGAAAGTTGACATTCCCACCGTGCAGGTGCTGGTAGACGACCGGGGCGCATCTCCCGAGGAGATCGAAACCGAAATCAGCAAGAAGATCGAAGATGCTGTAAACACCATCAGCCAAGTAGACGAAGTGCGCTCCACTTCGTCCGAGGGTCAGGCCTTGGTGCTGGTTACCTTCGAACTTTCTAAGAACGGCGACGTGGCTGCGCAAGAAGTACAGAACAAAGTCAATTTAATCGTCAACACTCTCCCACAAACCGCCAAAACTCCGATCGTACAGAAGTTCGATCCCGATGCGACTCCGATTATGCAGGTGGCCGTGTCAGCCCCGCGTTCTTTGCGCGATGTCACGCTGATTGCCGATAAAGAGATCAAGCAGAAGCTCGAGAATGCAAAAGGCGTAGGGCAGATCACCATTGTCGGAGGCGCCCGCCGCGAGATTCACATTCTGGTCAATCCAGATCGCCTGCGCGCTTACAACCTAACCGTCAATGATGTCTTCAATGCACTGAAACAGCAGAACCTTGAATTGCCGGGCGGCAACTTAAACGCCGGTGCTCGCGAACTCACCATCCGCACCACGGGGAAAATTCTAAACATTGACCAATTCAACCAAATCGCTATTGCCACACGAGACGGTTATGTCGTCAAAGTGAGTGACATCGGCTATGCAGAAGATAGCTACGAAGAACCGCGCACCACGGCTCGCCTGAATGGAGTTGCTGCTGTGACGCTCGTAGTTGCTAAACAGTCGGGCGAAAACACTGTAACCACCGCCAACGAAGTAAAAGAACGCTTGCGTGAAATTGGCCTCAGCCTTCCGAAAGATGTGAAGACGCAAGTGATTGGAGATCAGTCGGTTTTTATCGAAGCCGCCGTCGATTCCATCAAGCACCACTTAGTGGAAGGCAGCATCTTTGCATCCATTGTTATTTTTCTGTTCCTGGCTAATTGGCGAACCACGTTAATTGCCGCGGTGGCTATTCCTACGTCCATCATCTCCGCTTTTGCTCTCATGGCTGCTATGGGCTTCACATTGAACCAGATCACCATGCTGGCTCTCACTCTGATGGTTGGCATCGTTATTGATGACGCCATCATTGTGCTGGAAAATATCTATCGGTTCATTGAAGAGAAGGGAATGACTCCCTTCCAGGCTGCGATTGAAGGTACCAAAGAAATCGGACCTGCCGTTCTGGCCACCACTTTGTCTCTCCTCGCCGTCTTCCTTCCGGTAGGTTTCATGGGAGGTATCGTCGGCCGCTTCATGAGTTCGTTCGGTTTCACCTCAGGCTTCTCCATTGCGGTGTCACTTCTCGTCTCCTTTACCTTGACGCCCATGTTGTGCTCACGTTTTGTCAAAGCTCCGCAGCACACAGCTACTAGTCATGACTCTAAAGAGAGCGGTTTCTTTAAATGGCTGGACAACCGCTACACAAAAATGCTGACTTGGGCCATGGCTCACCGAAAGATGGTCATTCTCGGCAGCGGACTCACCGTTCTCAGTATTGTGCCTTTGTTTATGTTCGTCGGAAAGAACTTTCTTCCGGCCGACGATCAGTCGCAATTTAACGTGCTCATTCGAACTCCCGAGGGCACGTCGCTCGCATCCACGACGCAGATTGCGGAGAATGTAGCCAAACAGATCCGCGCTTTGCCAGGTGTGGAAAGCACCCTGATGACGGACGGTGGGGGCGCTGATGCCTCTGTGAACAATGCCTCGATTTATGTGAAGCTCGCCGACCTTGAAAAGCGCGATCTTTCGCAAACGGATATCATGCAGCGCACGCGCGCGTTGCTCCGCACCTTCCCCCAGAACATCCACACGGGCGTTGAGTTGGTGAGTGCCATTGGAGGAAACCAAAGCAATGCCGAGGTTCAATATTTCATCCAGGGACCTGATCTGGATAAGCTCGCAAAATACTCCGATGCGCTACTCGCAAAGATGAAAAAGATTCCTGGTGTGACCGATGCAGACACAACTTTGCGGAGCGGAAAACCCGAAATTGGCCTTGATATTGACCGTGCTCGCGCCGCCGATCTGGGCGTGTCGGTGATGGATATTGAGCAGGCGCTAAACACTCTCGTGGCGGGTCAAGTGGCTTCGACCTTCAATGCTTCGGACGAGCAATACGACGTCCGAGTTCGGGCACAGGAACAATTTCGCGGCACCATTGAAGGACTGAGCAAAATGACAGTACCATCCACGAATAAGCGTGGCTCTGTGGGATTAGACGAAGTGGTTCACATGCGGCCCAGTACCGGCCCTTCGTCCGTGAATCGCATCGCCCGTCAGCGCCAAGTCACTCTAACGTGCAACGTTCTTCCAGGTGGCTCGCAAGCGGCCATTCTTACCGCTCTCAGTCAAGCCGCTAAAGAGATAGGAATGGATCCGGATTATCACGTGGGCTTGGCCGGCGCTTCTAAGGAGTTAGGTCGCACCGGCTATTACTTCTTACTCGCTTTCTCACTGACATTCATCTTCATGTACATTGTGCTGGCAGCCCAGTTTGAATCCTTTATTCACCCAATTACGATTCTCATCACTCTGCCTCTCGCTATTCCTTTCGGCATCGTGTCGCTTCTCGTCACAGGTCAGACCGTCAATATCTTTTCAGGGCTCGGCCTGCTGCTCCTTTTCGGCATCGTGAAGAAGAACGCCATTCTGCAGATCGATCATACAAATGGTTTGCGGGCTGCTGGGTTACCCCGCTATGAAGCAATCCTGCAGGCAAATCGCGATCGCTTGCGGCCTATTCTCATGACCACCATCGCGCTTGTAGCGGGTATGTTGCCACTGGTCATCAGCAGTGGAACGGGAGCTGCTACCAATCGGTCCATCGGGGTCTTAGTGGTCGGCGGGCAATCGCTTTGTTTGATTCTCACATTACTCGCTGTTCCTGTTTTCTATTCCTTCTTTGAGGATCTCTCGCAATGGCCCGCTTTGCGGAAAATAGGCAAACTCACCGGAGGCATCCGGCGCTTCCTGCCGGTACGCAAGGTTGTTGCTGTGCAGCCAGTAGCTTCGGGAGATGCGGCATGAAGTCTCGTTCCACCTGGCTAACGCTGCTCTGCGTCACCACTCTGCTGGCACAGAATCCCCCAGCCCCCATCGCACCGAATGAACCCGCCACCCCGGCCGTGCCTTCGGTGAAACCGTTGGAGGTTCCGGCGCGCACCGGCAGTAGCTGGGAAGTGAACCTCACCTTAGAGGAAGTTATTCGTCGAGTTCTCGACAATGACCGTGATCTAGAGGTCGCGCGCATCGTCGCTCAGGAGGCCGTGCTCAATGTCAACGGCGCAAAAGGCGCCTATGATCCGATCCTCGGCCTCAATGCTTACCATCTGAAGAGCGTCACACCCGTCGCGTCTCTGCTGGGCGGATCGGCCGACGGAAAGCTGACGCAGAAGCAGTTGTATGCCGACCCGCAGCTGAGCGGCAACGTCCCCTGGTTGGGCGGTACCTACGCTCTCGATTTCGCTTCCTCTCGCCAATCAACCGACAGTACCTTTGCTACCCTCAATCCGCAATTCCCCACCTCTGTTAACTTGAGCCTCACCCAACCTCTTTGGCGGGGTTTGCGTTTTGACGAGAACCGTTATCGTCTGCAGGTAGCTCGCAAAAACGTCTCGCTCAGCAACGAGCAACTCCGCCAGCGTGTAATTGAGATTGTTACGCAAGCAATTCAGGCTTATTGGGAAGTCGATTATGCCTACCGAAATCTGGCAGTGCAAATTGAAGCCGTGCGTCTCGCGGAGCAGCAGGATTTGAGCAATCGCCGTCAAGTGAAGCAGGGCATCCTGGCTCCAGTAGATGTTATCCAAACCCAAACGCAGATCTCCACCTTTCAGCAAAATGTATTTACTGCGCAAGCCGGCTTGACACGCGCGGAAAATGTTCTCAAGCAACTGATTCTGGCTAATCAGCAAGATCCCGCGTGGAACGCGGCTTTAATTCCAACCACGCCTCTCCATTACGAAAATGATCTGCCGCTCTTGTCCGATGCATTGCAGGAAGCACTGAAAAGCCGTCCTGAGATTGCCGAAGCTAAGGCCAATATCGACATCAATGGTCTCGATATCCGTCTGAATCGCGAACAGGCCCGGCCGCAAATCAATGCTGTCGCGAAGGTCAGTGCACAAGGGCTATCAGGACGCGCCCTCCCTTTCGTCGCAAACCCTTTCTTAACCGAACTCGGTTTGACTGGAACACTACCTGCGATTTTTCCAGGCGGCTATACGCAATCGCTCAACAACGTGGCGAGCGGCATTTTCCCGACGGTTCAATTAGGCGTGCAAATGTCTTTGCCCATTCGTAACCGAACTGCGGTGGCGCAAGTAGCCGTGAGTGCGGCAGAAGGAAAACGTTTGGCCGCGCAGCAGCAGTCGGTAGAAATGGCCGTGGAGGCAGACGTGCGCAATGCACTGCAGTCTTTAGCAGCAGCGCGATCCAGACTAGGCGCCGCCGAATCGGCCAGCAAGTTTGCCGACGAGCAGTATCAAAGTGAGCAGCGGCAACTCCAGGCGGGCACATCTTCAGTCTTCCTCGTGTTGCAAAGACAGACCGACTTGATTTCTGCGCGCTCCCGCGAAATTAGAGCAAAGGCAGACCTGGGCAGTGCTCTGGCCGATCTCGATCGCGCTACGGCTCGCACCCTAATCTCGCAACGAATTGACGTCGTTCCCGGCGTCAAACCATGAAGGATCTTTCATTAAATCAAGGTCCCAAGCGGACTGTCCGATAGAATACAGAAGACCCACACCGATCTTGGAAAGTTTGACCATTCCCCACCCACATCTATCAATGCGCACCATTGCTGTCCTTATCTTCTTCGCCGCCAATCTGGCGGCGCAAACGGCTCCTGCCTACACGCCTCTTACATCCAGCGAACGTTGGGAACACTATCGGCGCGAAACGTTTCTGTCGCCGGGGCTTTATTTCGCGGCCTTGGGCGCTGCGGGGGGAACACAACTGGCCAAAGATCCACCTGAATGGGGACAAGGCCTTAGTGGTTATGGCAAACGCGCCGCTAGCTTTCTGGCAACGTATGCGATTCAAAGCACCGTGCACGAAGGAGCCGCCGCTGCTCTTGGCTACGACCCGCGCTACCTTCACTGTGACTGCAAGGGTGGTGCCCGCCGCATGGCCCATGTCTTTGTATGGTCATTTCTTACTAAGAACGAAGAAGGGCGAATCCGTTTCAACTCACCGTCAGTGGCCGGCGCTTATGCCGGTGAAATGCTTCCCTATCTTTGGTACCCCGGTCGCTATAGCCCTTGGAAAGATGGTTTTCGCGAAGGTTCGCAGGAAATCGGCATCATCGTAGGCGTCAACATTTTTCGCGAGTTTGGCCCCGAACTAAAACGTTTCTTCCGCCTCACACCCAACCCTTAAACGATCCGCTCTCTGAGGAAAAGAAGTAGAATTGAGGCCGGGGGTCACTCTGCGCTTTTCTCTGTTGGCTATCTTACTGCTTGGCCTGGGCATCGCCGGCGGACAGCAAAATGCGCCGGAGGTAACGCAAAAGGACAGCGCACCTACGTTCCAGAGTAAAGTCAACCTTGTTTTGGTGCCGGTCATCGTCCGCGATTCCCACGGACAGGTCATCGGAGATCTGAAGAAGGAGGATTTCCAACTCTTCGACAAAGGCAAGCCGCAAACCATTGCCAGCTTTACCGTACAGAAACGCGGCAGTGCGCCTCAGCAAGAAGGCGATTCCAAAGTGGCACCCGTTGAAACTCCAGACGCGCCAGGCCGCCCTAAAGTTGTTTTTGCTCCAGAACGCTATGTTGCTTACTTGTTTGACGACTTAAATGTCACCTTCGGCGATTTGGTGAGCGTTAAGAAAGCCGCCAACCATCATATGGACAAAGGCCTGGAAACGTTCGATCGAGCAGCTGTCTACACAACCTCCGGTCAAATCGCGTTGGACTTCACAGACGATCGGCCCAAGCTGCAAGAAACCATCGATAGAATCCAACCCAAACCGATGTTTGCGCACGCAGGCCGTCAATGCCCCGACCTAACGTATTACTGGGCCGATCTGATCGTCAACAAGAACGACCCCATGGCTCTGAACGCAGCTACGCAAGAGACGCTGGTTTGTATGAGCATGGATCCAACGCAGATGAGTTCCGCCCAGCAAATGGCTCAATCGGCGGCCCGCCAGGAAATGAGTATCGGCGAGCAAGGCACGCGCGTCACGCTAAGCGTTATCAAGAATCTGATTCGCCGGATGGCGGCTATGCCAGGGCAGCGGCTCGTTGTGATCGCTTCGCCCGGATTCCTGGCGGAAACCCCCGAGGCCATCAGCGAGAAAGCGGAAATTCTAGACGCAGCCGCTCACGCCAACGTGATGATCAGTACTTTGAACGCGCGCGGGCTGTTCACCACAAATATCGATGCCAGCCAATCGGGCTCCTACAGTCCCACCACCCAAACTTTGATCTCGCAGTATTTTGAGCAGAGCGCCCTAGCCACCGAAGACGTTCTGGCTGAACTGGCCGAAGGCACCGGCGGCACGTTCTTTCACAACAACAACGATTTGAATGAGGGCTTTGCCCGTGTGGCAGCCGCACCGGAAGTTTCGTATGTGTTGGGATTTTCGCCCACTGTCATGAAGCCCGATGGCAGCTTCCACCGCTTGAAAGTGAATCTAGTAGAACGCAAGGGTCTGGCCATTCAAGCGCGCCGCGGCTATTACGCGCTGAAGCACACCAGCAACGCCGAAGAAGACGCAAAGGCCGATATTCACGACGCCATCTTTTCCCGCGAAGAGATGCATGATATTCCAGTGGATCTACAAACGCAATTCTTTAAGACCGATGACACATCTGCGAAGCTGACCGTCGTTGCCCGCGTCGACTTACGCCGCTTGCGCTTTAAGAAGGTCGAAGGCCGCAATAATGACGAAATCGCGGTGGTAGCCGTACTGTTTGACCGCAACGGAAACTACATTTCAGGCCTTTCAAAAACGGTCAGCATGAAATTGCGCGACGAGACCCTGACGCGCTTGACGTCGGGCATTACTGTAAAAAATAGTTTCGATGTGAAGCCGGGAACTTATGTTGTACGGCTGGTGGTAAGGGACGCCGAAGGGCAAGCAATGGCGGCGCAGAATGGCGCTGTCGAAATTCCATGAGAGGTGGCTTATGCGCAAATTAGGTTTGTTGCTTGGGGCAGTAGTGCTTGGAATTGCTGCTATGAGTGGTCAGGACGGGAGCCAATCGCCTTCTGGACCTCTCATTCGCGCGGAGAAAAAACTCGTCCTCGTAGATGTGGTGGTCACAGATAAAAAGGGCGGGTATGTCCATGGCTTAACCGCGCAAAACTTCAAGGTTTGGGAGGACAAGAATGAGCAGACTATCGAAACCTTCTCTTCCGAAGTAGATCCCGCGTCTCCCGCCTACAACCGCGATCACTACCTTGTCCTGTTTTTTGACAATTCCAGCATGGACATGCCCGAGCAAGCGCAAGCACGCAGCGCCGCCCTTCGTTTCCTGGATAAGAATTCGGCGCCCAATCGCCTTATCGCTATCGTCAATTTTGGCGGCAGCTTGCGCATTGCCCAGAATTTCACAACTGACACCACGCGGCTCAAGCAGGTGGTGAGCGGCGTCAAGTTCTCGAGCGTTTCCTCCAATAGCGATACCACCGGCGGCGCCGCGCTGTCGAAAGCCGAGACCGATTTTGGGGCGCGCACCGTACTGCTGGGTCTCCGCACCCTCGCGAAAAGCATGACCACAGTACCTGGACGAAAAACGTTGATTTTCATGAGTGGCGGATTCAAATTGGATAGTGAACTTCGCTCCGAGTTAACGGCCGTCATAGATGTCTGTAACAAGGCAAACGTGGCCGTTTATCCGATTGACGTCCGCGGATTAGTGACCGCATCTCCGGGCGCCCAGGGCGAGAATCATGGCGGTCCACTGCAAGGCGCTTTTCTGGTGAAGGCGTCTTACGGTGGCGGTGAGCCTCAGCATCCAACCGCAGGCGGCGGTGGGGGCGGAGCTACCGGTGGCGGCTCTAGAGGCGGAACAGGAACCACTACGGGAGG
>PMQB01000206.1:0-7796 GCA_003169195.1 Bryobacterales bacterium | reverse complement strand
GGGGGCTTTGTCATCGTCAATACGAATGACCTCGTCGGTGGCCTTGATCGCATTGCCAACGAGCAGAACGAATACTACGTGCTCGGCTATTCGCCCGTCGACGATGAGGAAGACGGCGCCTGCCACGAACTCAAAGTAAAGTTGAATCAAGGCGGACTCAATGTTCGGTCCCGGACCGGCTATTGCAGTTCCAAGCCGCTCGATCTGTTAGCGGGAACGGCGAAAGGCAAAGAGTTAGAGAGTCGTGCTGCCGGCTCAGGCTCAGGAACCGTCAGCGCCAAAATGCAGTCCGCTTTCTTTTACACCGCTGCCAACACGGCCCGTGTCGACGTCGCCATGGAAATGCCGCCCGACGTTTTGAAATTCAAAAAAGAAAAAGGCAAGCTGCACGCAGAGATGGACGTTCTTGGCATCGCTTACAACCCTGACGGTGGAGTGGCCGCTAAGTTTAGCGACACACTCAAGATGGAATTCGAGAATAAGAAAGAAGTCGAGGCATTCCAGGAAAAGCCGCTCCATTACGAAACCCAATTCGATGTCGCGTCTGGTAAGTACAACCTAAAGGTGGTTTTCAGTTCCAGTGGGGAAGGCTTCGGCAAGTTGGAGTCGCCGTTGGTCGTTGACTCGTACGATACCAGGAAATTCAGCTTAAGCTCGGTAGCCTTGAGCAAAGAGCTTCACAAGGTGAACGATCTTGATGCCACCTTGGATGCGACTCTCCTTGCAGATAAAACACCGCTGATTGCCCTTGGGATGCAAATCACGCCGGGAGCTTCCAACGTTTTTCCGAAGGACGGTATGGGCGCTTTTTATCTTGAGATCTATGAACCGTCCATGACCGAAGAAAAACCGCACAAGGTCGGCCTGCAGATGGTCGTGATCGATAAAAAGACGAACGAACACAAGATCGACACCGGCATGATCGACATGGCGCAATACGAGCACGCAGGCAACCCGGTCATCCCGGTCGGCTTGCGGGTACCGTCAAAGGAACTTGCGGCCGGTTCTTATCGCGCAGAGTTTCGGGCTGCTGATGATGCGGGGAACGTATCCGTAGTTCGGACGGCGGATTTCGATATTCAGCCACCGCAATAAGCGTATAAAAAAACTTCTAAAGTAGATCCAAGATCGCTAATAAGGCGTAGTACTAATTGAAGATTCGTGCTATTCCTGAAACTGATTTCGGTTCTTTTCTTCGCCCTTTCGTCGCTGTGGGCGGGTGCGACGGTCGCGGGCCAACTCACTGATCCACAAGGGCAGCCTGTTGTCGGAGCACGCTTGCAACTTGACGGCGGAGGCCACTCGTTTATTGCAAATAGCGACACCCATGGCCATTTTTCCTTCGCAGCTGTTCCTGCAGGTGACTACCATCTCAGCGGTACGGCCCCGGGTTTCGCAACAGTCTCCGCAACTTCCTCAGTTCTAGAAATTGGAACGGTAACGCTGAGTCTGCGCTTTGCCCGATTGGCCGCTCACACGGATTCCGTCACCGTCACCGCCGATGTCCATGCAAACAATTTGCAGGATCCAGACCCGGCACAGCGCGTAGTTGTGCGCGACGAGATTCTAGATGCGAACCCCGGCCGGCCCGGGGCGCCAGTATCCATTCCCGGTTTGCCAATCGAGACTGCCTCCGGCGGAATCAAGGCGCCTCAGTATTTTGCGCCCGGTGTGGCCGGTGATCACGGTGAACCAATCGCTACGTTTCTGCAAGTCGGAAGCTTTCTCGTGCCGAACAATTTAAGCGCCAACGCGCACGGCAACGGCTATTCCGATCCGAATATCCTGATCCCCGCTTCGATTGAGAGCGTGCAAACAGATGGTGGCGCCTTCAATGTTCGGGAAGGGAACCACTCGGTCGATTTGGCTGAGACCTATGGCATGCATACAAAGTTGGAACCNNTCGAGCACCGCCAACAGTACAAAGTCAACGTAGTGAAGAGTTGGCATGTAGGCGCACATGAGCTCAGCTTTCTCGGCATTGGCTACTACGGTACCTCCGCGATTCCAGGTCTTGTCCCGATCGGCGTGCCTTCTCTTCACGACACCATTGATCGGCGGCAAAAAGATCAAACCCACACCGCCGAATTCGCACTCAACGACGTTTGGCATCTTTCCTCCAACAGCGAATTGCAGCTTTCCACCTACTTCCGAACCTCTAACCTCTCGCTTTTTTCCAACTTCGGAGACGGCTTGATTCGTCAAAGTGAATTTCGCACCGAGGCCGGAGCTGACGTGAACTATGTGAAACGAGTGAATGAACACTTCTCCATCATGGGCGGTTTGAACTACTTCCGCGAAGCCCCCAGACGCGATGATCTAGATCGATATACATCTACTGACCCGGCCGTATACGGTCCCTTTCAGTCCATTACCGCCAACAACATCACGCTGAATTTCCTGACCCCTTCGCTCGNNAACCAGGATTTGCTCTTGCCCGCCAACTCATTTCAGCGATGGATCGGCGTAAATTCTCCCAAAGCTACAGTGGCCTTTGAACCAAATAAGCAATTGTCAAGCCTTCCCGCGTTAGCCCTAAGCTTTGGTCAATCATTCTTCACGAATGACCCAAGAATGGGCACTGGCACCCAGCAAGGCAGCTTAGTCAGCCGGGCGCACGCCTATCAAATGGTTGTGAGTAAAACGCTGTGGCAAACAGATTTACGTTTGACTCTCGCGCATGTCACACAAGAAGCGTCGCTCGCCAAGATTGATCCAGACACGGGTCTGCAATTCAACGAAGGGCCCAGCCGCAACAAGTATGTCACCATCTCGGCCCGCCATTACTTTCGCCGCGGCTTACTGCAAGCGTCTGTGTCCAAGGCGGATGCCCGTGACTTGTCAGACGGCCTCCCCGTTCCTGAAGCGCCCAGAACGATTGTGGATATCTTAGGAACGCTCGATCATCTTCCGTTCAAACTCCAAGCGCGAGCCGAGTTCGAGGAAGTAGGTCGTAAACCCCTAGGCGACGGCTTCGTGAGCGTACCTGTCAGAGAGTTCCGCGGCGCACTGGTTCGACAGTTCTTCAGTGGAAGGTTGGATGCCGGTCTACATTTTCAAATCGCCAGCGGGTACAGTGGGCAAACAACCGAAGTGCTGGCCTTGCCTGGCGAGGCCGACGCGACTGAGCGAGTGGTGGGCGTCTTCATCCCTTCATACGCGACGGTCTCGCTCAGCTATCACTTCCGGCGCTAACTAAGCGTCTCCGTTATCATTGACGCGATGCCAGTAGACAACCTGACCAAGCCCCAATCGCCCGAAGCCGATGCACAATGGGGAAGACATACGCCAATTGCGGAAGAAGAAGTATTCCTCGAAGGCCCGCACAGCCGCGGCTATGAGCTATTTCGAGCATTGCGCATCTTTCGCGAATTGATTCACGGTTTTCGCGCGCTGCATTTCGTCGGACCCTGCATCACTGTCTTCGGCTCGGCGCGCTTCAAGGAAACGCATCCCTATTACCAACTCACTCGCCAGTTGGGAGCCGAAATTGCGAAGGCTAAATTCACGGTCATGACCGGCGGCGGTCCCGGCCTGATGGAAGCCGCCAATCGCGGCGCTCAAGACGCCCATGGCATTTCCGTTGGCTGCAACATTATTCTGCCTCAGGAGCAGCAGCCCAATCCCTACCTCGATAGGTGGGTAGACTTCCGCTACTTCTTTGTACGCAAAGTCATGCTGGTGAAATATTCGTACGGTTTCGTTGCCACACCCGGCGGCTTCGGCACGCTCGATGAACTCTTCGAAGTGGCAACCCTTATTCAAACCGGCAAGATCAAAGGCTTTCCCGTTGTGTTGTTAGGCGTTGAGTATTGGACCCCGCTGCTCGATTTCCTGCGCACGCCCGTCTTGAAGAACGCCGCGATTGATCAGCGCGATCTTGATCAATTGCTCGTCACCGATTCGCCAGCCGAAGCCGTGGAGTTTATCAAAAACAGCGTCATGGGGCGCTTCGGTCTGAAATACGTCCGCCGCCGGCCGCAGAAGATCTTGTTCGAAGAAAGTGTTTGATTCTTACTGAATCGTTCAAGAAATCTCAAGAGATCATTTATTAAAAATAGCTTGACCGCTCCGTTTGTTGTTTGTAACCTCAACTAGACTGCTTAGCTGTTCATTGTTGAATAAGGAGAATCTACGTGAGATTCCTATACTCACCCACTGTGGCCCTCATCGGAGTGTGGGTCGCCTTCAATCCGGCATTCGCCCAAAACCTCGCCCCTGCGCCCACACCCTGTCAAATCAACGGCGTCACTCAAACTGTATCCGCTGTTGGTGATCGCAACGCTGATACCACGAATATTCAAAATGCCATGAATGCCTGTACCACTGTGGGCGCGCAGTTAGGAAAGCCCCTCTACGTCGCGCTTCAACCCGGCAACTACATCATCAAACCCATCACCATGAGATCGTACGTGTTCCTTCTCTTGCCGGCTGGCGCAGTGCTGAACGCATCCACCGTGACCGCTGACTACCAGATCGCCGGCAGCGGCACCTGCGGCGGTATTGCGTCCTCCAGCAGTGGCTGTAAACCGCTGATCAGTTCGGGCAACAGCGGCGATGCCGTCGCGAACAACACCGGCATCATAGGCAGTCGTGCAGTCGGTATCATGGGTGGAACCATCGAAGGGCACGGCTGGGATATCACTTCGAACGGCAGTTCCTGGTGGGCCATTGCTGACACCGCGAACGCACAAGGCAAGAAGCAGATCTGCCCCCGCCTCATTGAATTCGACAACGGCGTGAACGTCCTCATCCGCGATGTCACGTTGCAGAACTCACCCTACTTTCATTTGGTCTTCAGCCAATGTACGAACGTGACTGAGTTGAATCTCAAGATCCAATCGCCCACCCCCGATCATCCGAGCACCGCTCGAAATACCGATGGGACTGACGTCATCTCTTCGGCATTTGTCTCTATCACCAACTCCCACATCATTTCTGGAGACGATAACATTGCCATCACCGCCGCAAATAAAGGCGCTAGCCACGACATCACTATCCAGAACTGCCACTTTGGCAAAGGCCATGGATTAAGCATTGGAAGTGGCACTAATGGCGGTGTCTCGAATGTGCATGCCAAGCAAATCTACTTCAATGGCACCGATAACGGCATACGCTTCAAATCCGACTCCTCGGAGGGTGGCGATGTCAGCAATATCTATTACGACACGCTCTGCATGAAGGCCATCAATACCTTCTCGCTGAGTTCGAAGAATGGCGCCATCGATCTCGATACCCAATACTCAAGCACCACAGGCACCCTCTATCCGTATTTTCATAATGTTTACTTCCATGACATTTACTCCGACGTCGCCTCGGCCACAATCAATGGCACAGTCTGGGACAACGTCAGGTTGAATGGCGCCGGCGGCAACCGGCCGATGGCCAACTTGTTCTTCTACAACGTAAACTTCTCGTTGCCCAAAACCGCCGCACCGGTATCGAATACCGATCTAACAACCACTGTGGTCTATTCCAACTCACTCAATCTCACCATTCCTGGCTTGGCCACCACGCCCGCTCCAGCCATCGATCCCGCCTTCAACGAAGCCGCCAACTCGAATCTCGCAGGGTATTGTCAGACTTACAATAATTAATTCTTAAGAGGACAGAGAATGCGCTTTTCTAAAATTGCACTCATTTGCATCCCGCTTTTTTTCGCGCAAGCGGCTTTGCGGGCTGCACCCATCGGCGTCACATACACTGTGTCCGGCAGTTCTGGAAACTGGACGCTCGATTTCACGGTTGCTAACAATCTCGTCGGCGCGGCCGATCAGGCTTTGTATTTGTTCGGGGTGAATCTCAGCGCACCGAACGTTGTCGGCAGCCCCGCCAGTTACGATCCCACGGTTTACCAGACTTGGACCAACAGTGGTTTGGGTGGATCAAGCATTCTTTACAACAATGTTTGGCTCGATGCCACTGCATCCAATCTTTTGCCCGGCTCCAGCCTCACCGGATTCGAAGTGAACATCACCGATGCCATCGCTCCACAATCCGTACAGTGGTTCGCCTTCACCGTCGGCAGCACCTCATACACGGGTGGCGGGAGTTTTGGAACCGATCCTACCAATCCCGGTTTTGAAGGTGTCACCACACCCGAACCGCCATCTTTTGCTTTCGGCCTTTTGGCGCTGGCTTCCGTGCTTCGGTTGCGCCGCGCCGGGCGTCTGCGCTAGAAGTGATGTTCGTGTTCCCCAGGCTTCTTTTCTTCGGGTTTGGGGTGCGGCTCGGGCGCTGGTTTGACAGCCGGTCGTTCCACCTTCGGTTCGGGCGCGCGCTGGGGTTCACTTCTGGGCTCAACTCTCGGTGCCGGCGCGGTCTTCTCTCTCATCTGCGGCTCAGGAACCGATCGCTCCTGCATTCTCGGTTGGGGCATGGGCCTCTGTTCTGTCCGATTCGGTGGTGCCGGATGCGATTCTGGCGCGGGCGCATGCACTGGAGCATTGGATCGCGGTGCTAACTCTGGTCGCGTCGGCTCCACTGCGGGCGCACGCACGGCGGGAGCGGCCTGCGGTTGCCGATGCTCATTAGGCATTGGTTGCCGGCCCGGTACTACAGGCGCAGCGGGCATTACACGCTCAGCGGGTCTGGGCCGCTCACCGGGACGCGTTTCCGATGGCGGCTCCATGCGTTGCGGCTGCGCTGGCGAGGCCACGCGAGTTGCCGCTACTGGCGCAATGCTTCGCGCACCTCGAACCTCCGATGGATGTGGCGCCGGAGCTTTGTATTCTGTAGCCAACGGACGGGCTAACACCAAAGTCTCCGGTCGCTCTTTTTGATTGGAGACAAATTGCGCACGGTTACCTTCAGCCTGCCGCATTTGCTGCACCTGCGCCGGCAAAGGCGCAATCCTCGGTTCGCGGAGGACAGCCAACTCGGCGGCCGTGGGTCTAACGTTCAGTCCACCCCGACCGCCCACGTAACTCACTCGAACGTTAGTGACATTGGTAACTCGATAGTTGTAGACATTCTGAACAACCCGCACGTTCACATTGTTTACACTGCGGTTGTAAGCAAAGTGCTCCCGATTCCAATATCCTCCCTCGTACCCGCGCCCAACATAACCAAATCCATAATTGATTCCGCCGTAATATCCGATGTGCTGGCCCCAGTATCCGTGATGCCAGTGATATCGCCCACCTCCAAAAGCCCAATAAGGAGGGGTCCACAGCGCGCCAATATAAGGAGCAACTACCCACACGCCAGGCACCCAGTAATAGCCATTCGAGGCATAACTCCAATTGCCGGGTGTCCATAGATAGTTCTCACCAGGACACTCAGGTTGACTGTATTGCGGGATCGGCGGCGGTGGTTCAGCGGCCGCCAAAACCGGCTCGCCGATATCAGATTGTTCGGTCCCTGCCTCGTAATCCTGATCGTAATTCTGATCAACCGGACCACCGGCTGGCGCTTGATTCGCAGGTTCCGGTGCATAGGCTCGCTGCTCTCGCTGAACGGGCGCGCTTTGCGCGGATGCCCCACTTTGCTGATACTGGCTCGCCTGCGCTAGGTTGGCTTGCGCCGGGTCTGTACTCGGATCTTCCTGCACTGCTTGCGTTGGCTCAGGATTCTTGTTGCAGCTTGTTGCGCTCATGCACACTAACAGTGCCAGCATTGTGAACCATCCAGAGCGATTGGGTTTCAGCATGATCTAGCCTCTGTTAAAGAGACTGCGTGCAACGTCTTGTGTTTCATCGCCACGACAACATTCCCAAAAATTGACAGAACTGCCCCAAAACAGCCAGCTGAATTTTGTGGGCAAAAAGGGGTGTTGGTGAGCGCGGAGGGAATCG
>PMQB01000091.1 GCA_003169195.1 Bryobacterales bacterium | reverse complement strand
AACGGCTACGGCGAGCGCTGCGGCAATGCAAATCTGTGCTCGATCTTGGCGAATTTGGAATTGAAACTGGGCCACACGACGATTGGGCAAGAGAATCTCAAGAAGCTGACGAATGTGGCGCGGTATGTGGCGGAGCTGGCGAATTTGCCGCTGCGGCGTGAGCAAGCATATGTGGGGCCGAGCGCCTTTGCCCATAAAGGCGGCGTGCATGTGAGCGCGGTGATGAAAGATTCGGCGACCTACGAACATGTACAGCCGGAGATGGTGGGGAATCATCAGCGGGTGCTGCTGAGTGACTTGTCGGGGCGCGGCAATGTGACTTATAAGTTGGAGCAGCTTGGATTGAAGGACGCGAATCTGGCGGAAACGGCGCGGCGTGAGATTTTGCAGCGCATCAAGCAGATGGAGCACCAGGGGTATGACTTTGAAGCGTCGGAAGGGACGTTTGAGTTGTTGGTACGTGAGGCGGCGCATCCGGGGTTTCATCCGTTCGATGTGGTGAATTACGAAGTGGGGACGAAGCTACTGAATAGCGGCGACACGCTGACGACAGCGAGTGTGACGTTGAAGGTGGGCGAGGCGGTGCATTCGTCGACGGCGACGGGAAGTGGTCCGGTGCACGCGTTGGATATTTGCTTGCGGCAGTGTTTGTCTTCGATTTATCCGGCGATTACGCAGGTGCGGTTGACGGATTACAAAGTGCGCGTTCTGGGGGCGAAGGGCGGAACGGAGTCGAAGGTGCGGGTGCTGGTGGAGTGGACGGATCACAAGCAGAGTTGGGCGACGGTGGGAATTTCGGACAACGTGATTGATGCGAGCTGGCGGGCGCTGGTGGATGCGTTGCGGCTTGAGTTGATGCGGTTGGTGGATAAGGATAAGACGGTGAGTTCGGCGGTGCGGGATTTTAGTTGGGCAGTGTAGGTTAAGCGTCGGGTGAGACGGCTGATCTTGATCGCAGCGGCGGCGTTGGCGGGAGTCGCTGGAGTTCTTTTGGCGACGGCACGAAGCAGACCTGTTTTGTTCAAGATCAATCCCAATATTGGAGCCGTGATGCCTCGCAGGTACTGCGTGCTTAACCCGTTTCGAGATCGGGAACCGGAACGGGTGAGTGAGCGTTACCTTGCCGCGTTGCGGGAGGGAAAAGCTGACGTCATCACTCCTTTCGTTGCACCGCATAAACTTGATCACGTTTTATCGCGAGCGCGCGACTTTCGCGTGCTCAGTTGGAGAATTAGCTATCGGCCTAGCGACGGGGCGACAGAGTATTTGGCATACTGGGCCAGGCGCGACCGTTATCCGGTCGACGATGAAGAAGAAGTGATGCTGAAGCTCGAAAAGCAATCTGGCCATTGGGTGCTTAGGGGTTACCAAGCGATTTATTAGGATTCTGCTTTTCCGCAGTCGCCAGCGTTCGCGCTTTTTGAGCTGCGGTTCCTCGGCCGATTCTGGCCGAAAGCATGAAATGGAAATGAATGGAAATGGGGACGGAGTACTCTGTTCGTTTTTTGAAAGAGCGAAATTACCTTGGATCAGGCTGTCCCAATTTCGGGCGACCGGTGGACCGGTGGGCTGTACCTGAGTTGTGATTCAAAATAAGCTCTCACAAGCGATAGTTGGCTTGTCAATAGCGCAAGGCCAGCAGGGGTAACTCGCACTATCGAGCGGCCAATCACTTCTTCCGTTTTGATGAGTCCGCGATCGTTGGCATCTTCCCAAACCGGTACTCTTGGATAGGAAGTGCGCCAAGCGGCCATCACTTCTTCGTACGTTCTGTCGCGCTGAGTAAGCCAGTCCAAAAGGTCAAGCATGAGGCTTTCTACCACTGAGTCGGCCTTCCGCAGCATTCTATCTACGTAACGTCGTAGAATCGGCTACATGAAAGCTGTTGTGGCGGACCCGGTAGGCGGGCCAGAAAATCTAAAGGTCGTTGAAGTGCCAATTCCTGAGCCGGGCGATGGCGAGGTGCTTGTCAAAATTGAAGCCATTGGCGTGAATTACATCGACACTTATTTTCGCGCCGGTTTCTATAAGGTGCCGGAGAGTCCGGTAAGACTAGGAAGCGAAGCCGCAGGCACCGTGGTGAAAGCAGGTAAAGGCGCGGAGGCTTGGCAGGCCGGGCAGCGCGCGGCGTATGCAATGGCGCGCGGATCGTATGCGGAATATGCGCTGGTGCCGCAGCAGTTCCTGGTCACCTTGCCGGAAGCGATGAGTTTTGACGACGCCGCCGCCGTGATGTTGCAAGGAATGACGGCGCACTACTTGGCGTATTCGACTTTCGCACTCAAGCCTGGCAATACCTGCTTGGTTCATGCGGCCGCGGGCGGGGCGGGATCTGCCTTGGTCCAGATTGCGAAGATCGCAGGCGCCACCGTGATCGGCACGGTTTCCACGCCCGAGAAGGCACAAATCGCTAAGGAGAATGGCGCCGACCACACCATCCTTTATAACGATCAAGATTTCGTGGCTGAAACAAAGCGCCTCACGAATGGCAAAGGCGTCGACGTGGTCTACGATTCTGTCGGCAAGACTACATTCCACAAAAGCCTGGACTGCCTTCGGCCACGCGGACTCATGGTGACTTTCGGTCAATCCAGCGGCCCCATCGGCGAGATTGACCCGTTGATCCTGAACCAGAAAGGTTCCCTCTTCCTTACACGCCCTAGTCTGGGCAACTATATAAGTGATCCGGCGGAACTGAAATGGCGCTCCAGCGACCTCTTCCAATGGATTGCGCAAGGCAAGCTGAAGCTGAACATTCATCAAATCTACAAACTGTCTGACGCCGCGCAGGCGCACCGGGACCTGGAAGGCCGCAAAACCACCGGCAAACTGCTGCTGAAACCTTAAAAGGTACCAATTGAAAGAAAAAACTGTTTTCGCGACGAGGCGCGCGCGCGTGCTGCCGCTTTTGAACGCATCGAACGAGGTGAAGGCGGAAGCCTTTCTCACCGCGGCGCTGCCCAATGTGCGCTACCTCACAGGCTTCACCGGCAGCAACGCGGCGGTGTTGATCACGGCTACCCGCGCGATCCTATTTACCGATCCGCGCTACAAGACACAATCCGCCCAGGAAGCCGATTGTGACATTCAGATTGCAAAAGGGCCGCTGGCGAAAAGAGTCTCTTCCGTGGTGAATCGAATGAGACTTAGGACGCTTGCCTTCGAATTGAACCGGCTGAGTTTTGAAGATCACGAGCAATTGAAGGAGTTGCTCAAGAACGTAACGCTCATAGGCGTCGGCGGACTGGTAGAGACCCTGAGGATGGTGAAATCGGCCGACGAAATCGCCACCATTCGGGCATCCGTCAATCTCAATTCAGTGGCGCTGGAACAGGCCTTAGGCCACTTCAAACCCGGTATGGCGGAAGTGGATTTGGCGGCGGAGATTGACTACCGGATGCGCTTACTCGGTGCGGACAGTACTGCCTTCGACACGATTGTGGCTTCGGGGCCGCGCACTGCCCTGCCCCACGCGCATCCCAGCGCGCATCCTATAGAGGCGAATGAACTATTATTAATAGACATGGGTGCGACTGTCGCCGGGTACGCCAGCGACATGACGCGCACTTACGTAGTCGGTAAGGCCGGAACGAAGATACGGCGAATGTATAAAGCCGTACTAGATAGCCAACTCGCCGCCTTGGCGCTATTGAAGCCGGGGATCACGTGCGCTAAGTTGGATCGAGCCGTGCGGAATGTGTTGCGCGGCTACGGCTTGGATAAACTGTTCGTGCATTCCACAGGACATGGTCTTGGCTTGGAGATTCATGAACGGCCGAGGATTGGTAGGAAGGAAGCGGTGAAGTTCGAAGCCGGCATGACCGTAACCATTGAACCGGGCGTTTATGAAGAGGGAGTAGGCGGAGTGCGGATTGAAGACACGGTGGTAGTGACTGAACGCGGCTGCGAAGTTTTGACGCCAACGAAGAAAGATTTAGTGGTTCTGTAGATGGGGCGGTTGCCCATTCCACGAGTGAATGAATGACGATTGACGAAATCAAAGAATTGATCCAAGTAGTGCGCGATACCGGGATTGCCGAACTAGAAGTACAGCGGGGGGACAACCGGGTTCGTATCAAGAGCGCGACGGGCACCCAGGACGTGACCGCTTCGGCGGCACCGGCGCCCGTTACGCAATACGTGACAAACGGAGCCTTATCGGCCACAGCGGCCCCAGAGCCTGCGCTGGCAGCCAAGAAAGAAGACGACCGCAACATTGTGGTGAAATCGCCGATTGTGGGCACCTATTACGATGCCCCCACGCCCGGCGCGCCCGCTTTCGTTAAGCCGGGCGACCGTGTGGAAGCGAAGACAGTCTTGTGCATCATCGAATCCATGAAGCTGATGAATGAGATTGAAGCGGAGATCCGCGGCATTGTGGTGGCCAAGCATCTGGAAAACGGACGCCCTGTGGAATACGGTGAATCCTTGTTCACCATCCAACCGCTGTAAACAACGGTTCATACATGTTTAGAAAAATCTTAATAGCCAATCGCGGCGAGATTGCCCTACGTGTGATTTGCGCCGCCAAGGATTTGGGCATCAAGACGGTGGCCGTGTATTCGGAAGCCGACCGGCACAGCCTGCATGTGCGTTTTGCCGACGAAGCGGTTTGCATTGGGCCGGCGAAAAGCTCCGTCAGCTATTTGAATATTCCGGCGGTGATTAGCGCGGCGGAAATCACCAATGTGGAAGCGATTCATCCCGGTTATGGATTTTTGAGCGAGAACCCGAACTTTGCGGAAGTCTGTGAGACGTCGCACATCAAGTTCATTGGGCCGAAGCCGAACATCATTCGCGAAATGGGTTTGAAGCAGCGGGCGCGCGCCATTATGGAAGCGGCAGGCGTACCGATTTTGCCGGGTTCCAAAGGGATCATCAGCAGTGTCGATGAAGCGCTGAGTCTGGCTAAGGGTATTGGCTATCCAGTGATGCTGAAGGCTTCGGCCGGCGGCGGCGGGCGCGGTATGCGCATTGTCCGTTCGGAAAGCGAACTGCCCAGCATGTTGGCGCAGGCGCAGGGCGAAGCGGCCGCGGCGTTTTCGAACGGCGATGTCTACATGGAAAAACTGGTGGAAGCGCCCAAGCATATTGAGTTTCAAGTGCTAGGCGACGAACACGGCAATGTGGAAATTCTGGGCGAGCGCGAATGCTCCATCCAGCGGCGGCATCAGAAGTTGTTGGAAGAAGCACCATCACCAAGCATCACTCCGGCGCTGCGAAAACAAATTTCCGACAGTCTGCGCGTAGCCATGAAGAGCATTGGCTACAGCAACGCGGGCACGGTTGAGTTTTTGATGGATGCCGACAAGAATCTGTATTTCATTGAAGTGAACGCCCGCATTCAGGTGGAACATCCGGTGACGGAACTGATCACCGGCATCGATCTGGTGAAGGCGCAGATTCGCATTGCGGCCGGTGAGAAGCTGGAAAACATCATAACGGGCCCGGTGAAATTGACGGGGCACGCTATGGAATGCCGCATCAATGCAGAACATCCGAAGACGTTTGCACCGTCACCGGGCCGGATTAACGGATTGAATCTGCCGGGTGGGATTGGGGTACGCGTGGATACGGCGGCTTATACGGACAGCGTAATTCCGCCTTACTACGATTCATTGGTGGCGAAGCTGATCACGTTTGGCAAAGACCGCGAAGAAACAATACAACGCATGCGTCGCGCGTTGAGCATGTTTATCGTAGAAGGCATCCACACGACGATCCCACTGCATGAACAGATTTTGCAGAACAAGCAATTTCTGGCGGGCCAGTTCGACACTACGTTCTTGACGCATTTTCACGACGAAGCAACACCATCCGCACCACCCGCCGAAATGGCCATGGGTGACTAATCGGCGGCGACTGGCTTGTTGTGATGAAAGTACTTGTGCTTGATGTCGGGCCAGAATTCCTTAAGCACCTGAGAAATGGCATCAGTGGCCAGTTGGGTTCCCCAATTCTGCGCGAAGCTGGCAAAATCGCGATCGTCCGAGTAGTACGCTAGGCCCACTCCGGCCGAGACGCCGTTGCCGATGATCTCGGCGTAATTGAAACTCGGCGAACCTTTATCGGTCCGGGTAACGACAATTCGAGTCAGCGCGTAGACAAGTCGATGACGGGTCTGTCCTTCTCCTAAACGAAAGTACCGCGGATCTTCGTGAAAAGCGATCGGCAGAATACCTTCTGTCATCATGTTGCCGACAACCTGATCTGTATAAGACGTACCAAAGCGCCGCAAATAACCCTTGAAACCTTGGTTAAATTGCGGGTGGCTGTCTTCCAATTGGTAAAGCCCCGCATACAGTGCACCTACACCGACCAACGGATAATCAAACGAATCCTTGAGCGCAATCGCAATCTTCTGTTTCGCGTTCAGCGGTTCGAAGTCGGCAGTCAGATTCGTGGTTCGGTAGTTAGGCAGAACGCCCAGCACACGTTTGCCCGGCGGCAAAACCCCAGTAGGTTGGGCGGGAGCGGTGCTAGCGGCTGGATCGGCCGCAGCATTCGGATCGGCGGGGGCTGTTTTTGCTGAATCAGCACTCGGCGTCTGCGGCTGTTGTGCCGATACGGTTTGCAACAGGGCAAAACAAAAAATTGGCGACAGTAGCACTAAGGAAGGTCTACGCAAAAAGATCATTGAGCCCCTGATAGTAAAGCATGAAATAGGAGACGTTTGGCAATCCCGAATAGTTAACAGTTCGATGTCCTCTTTTTCCGACAAGTTGCGTCAAGATTGATGGAACGTCGGACGATTGCCGAGAATCCAATAACTTTCTTATATGGCGGAAGTTTTAACTCAAAACGCCGAATCCGAACTGCAACTCGGCGAAGAGCCTCGTGCGAATCGCCCGACCAGCCTGGTTCGTTCGCATTCCTTTAAGTATTACATCCACGACAGCGTGCCTACGTTGCGTTTCCAGTTGGTGGGAGATTTGCGCGCGACAAACCTGCCTGAATTGAATGGATCTTGGGAAACGGCTCGAACAACGCTGGGCGTTCGCCGTTTTGTGCTGGATGCCAGCCAGTTGTATAGCACCGATGCCGAAGGGCGCAACTGGTTGGTGAAGATGAAGGAATTGGGGGCAGCCTTTTTGCCCGCGACGTATCTGGAACCGGCGACGGTTACGGTTAAGATGCCCGAGCCAGTGGAAGCAGTGCGTCTGAGTCTCGTGGGCAGGGTAATGGGAATGATTCGAGGAGAGCGATAGGAGTTTTCCTGGAACTTATCGCTTCCTCCGGAACCTAAACTAACACCGTGAAGGCGGATTCGGTCCGGGTGACCGGCCGGTACGCTGTATCGCGTTCCACCGGTTCCCTTCCCGCTTCGCGGATTAAGCGAAGTAAATCTTTGCGGCGGAAATGCTGTTCGGTGGTCGCACCAGCGTCGTGATAGATCTTCTCTTCCACCACGGTGCCGTCAATATCGTTGGCTCCAAAGCGCTGTGCAATCTGCGCCATGCTGGGCGTGAGCATCACCCAATAAGCTTTGATGTGCGGAATGTTGTCGAGCATTAGGCGGGCAATGGCGATTTGTTTCAGATCGTTAAAGCCGCTGGTTTTGGGTAGGTGGCTCAGCGCCGTATTGTCCGGGTGAAACGCCAGCGGGATGTAGGTCACGAACCCCCCCGTCTCCTCTTGCACATTGCGTAGTTTCACAAGATGGTCACTCTGATCTTCGGGAGTTTCCAGGTGCCCGTATAACATGGTGCAATTGCTCTTCAGCCCGATCTGGTGGGCCAATTTCGCGGTTTCGAGCCACTCGTTGCCGTCAATCTTGTGATCGCAAATGATGCGGCGCACGCGCTCAGAAAAAATTTCCGCACCGCCCCCAGGCAATGAATCCACACCAGCCGCTTTGAGCTTCTCCAACGTTTCTAGAATGGATAGTTTGGCGCGCTTGGCGAGAAAAGCGATTTCCACCATGGTGAACGCTTTGAGATGCACACCCGCATAGCGTTCTTTGAGCCCGGCAATCATCTGGCAGAACCAATCCAGGGACAGTTCCGGATGCAGCCCGCCAACGATATGGAACTCCGTTACCGCTTCTGCATAGCCCTTGCCCGCCACTTCCCAGACCTGCTCCAGCGACATGGTGTACGCCTTCGGATCTTTGGCCCTTTTGCCAAACGCGCACAAACGGCAACTGGCAACGCAAACATCGGTGGGATTGATATGCCGGTTGACATTGAAATAGGTGGTATCGCCGTGCTTGCGTT
>PMQB01000605.1 GCA_003169195.1 Bryobacterales bacterium | reverse complement strand
GCGGGGGGCGATTACGAAAGTGACGCTGGCGGTGCAGCCGACGTATCAGGTCCGGCAGTATGTGTATGAAGACATGCCGCTGCCGCAGGTGAGGGACCACTTCGATGAGATTCAGGCGAGTGGGTATAGTGTGAGTCTGTTTACGGATTGGCAGAAGAAGCGGGTGAACGAGGTTTGGATTAAGAGCAGGGTTGGGGCGAGTGGGTTTGCGGGGCCGGCGGAGTTTTTTGGGGCGAAGTTGGCGACGCGGAATTTGCATCCGATTGCGGAGATCCCGGCGGAGAATTGTACGGAGCAGATGGGGGTGGCGGGGCCTTGGTATGAGCGGCTGCCGCACTTCAAGATGGGGTTTACGCCGAGTGCGGGGAAGGAATTGCAGACGGAATATTTTGTGCCGCGGGCGCAGGCGGTGGATGCGATTTTGGCGGTGGAGCGGCTGCGGGAACAGGTGTCGCCGCATTTGCTGATTTCGGAGATACGGACGATTGCGGCGGATGATCTTTGGATGAGCATGGCGTACCGGCGGCCGAGCGTGGCGCTGCATTTTACGTGGAAGCCGGATTGGCCGGCGGTGCGGCAGGTGTTGCCGGTGATTGAGCGGGAGTTGGGGGTGTATGCGTGTCGGCCGCATTGGGGGAAGTTGTTTGCGATGGAGGGGGCGGTGGTGCGCGGGCGGTATGAGCGGTTGCCGGAGTTTTTGGCGCTGGCGAAGCAGTATGATCCGAAGGGCAAGTTTCGGAATGAGTTTTTGAATCGGAATGTGTTTGGCGGGTAGGGGGTGCGGTGGAACAGCGAGTGTGCGTGAGGTGCGGGAAGCCGCTGCCGGGGATGTCGAAAATGACGGAAGAGAAGGTGCCGATGGCGGAGGCGCAGAAGAATGGATGGGCGGGCCGGGCGGCGGGGGCGGATGAGATGACGGTGGCGATGTGTTTGCAGTGCCAGATTTCGCGGGGAGAGGATCGGAAGATGGAGGGGCGGTTGGGTGGGTAGAAAATGTCGTCAGGCGCCTTTATGATGCTGTTTTTGTATGACGGGTTGTGCGGGTTTTGCCATCGTTCTGTGCAGTGGTTGCTGAGGCATGATGGCACTGATCGGTTTCGGTTTGCGGCGCAGCAATCGGATGTGGCGGGTGAGGTTTTGCTTCGGCACGGTGTCAACAGAGACGACATGTTGAAGAACAATAGCGTCTATCTGATCACTGACTGGGGTACGGATGCGGAGCGGTTATTCCAGCGGTCGGATGTGACGGTACGGTCGCTCTTTGCGCTGGGCGGATTCTGGAAGGTTTTAGGTTATGGCTTGCGGGTGGTGCCGCGCTTTATACGGGACGCGGGATATACGCTTGTTGCGCGAAATCGATTTCGGATTGCGGGACGTTTTGACACTTGTCCGATTCCTGCTCCGAACGAACGTGCAAAATTTGTGGGAGTTAGGGACTAGTCGAAGAAGTTGACGATGGTTGGGAAATAGCGTCAACAGCTAACCCGAGACCGAGAAGAGACGCACCGGTGCCTACGCCGAGCATGAAGATGACTTTTTTGGAAGTGGGTCCGGTGATGGTAGCGCCGCTGGCGCTTCCGGCATTGCCGAAATTGAAGGCGGACACTGATCCTGGTTGAATGGTGCTGACTACTTTGAGTGCGTTCGATACTTCGACGGGACCACTCACGGAACCGACTTCCATATGTTCGCTAGATAAAGCGACGACCGCGTCACCGTTGGGAGAGGGGCTGGTGACCCAAAGGCCACCGTAGCCAAATTTGCAGTCGCCAAAATGTTTGGCGCGAACTGCGCCGCTGGTAACAGACAAAAGGTGCGGCTGAATCACCACGGAGGAATGGGGACCAACGAGGAATTCGCAATGGTCGTGGATGAAGACTGTGACCGGGCTGTTCTGCGTCTGAATGTGGTTGCCGGGAGCGAGATTGGCATTGGTGGGCGTGGGCGCGCCGTTGATCAGAAATTGATCGCCCATGGCAATGCCGACGACGGCGGTAGACATGGATGCATCCGGGTAGGGTTCCTGTTGGGCGCGCGTGCTGCTCGAAACTCGGGCGACCCGGCCGGCGACGTTTGTTTGATGAAGAGTCACATCACCCACATTCTGTCCCTGATACGAGACGTGGACGAGCATGGCGAACCCACCGGGAACGCCATTGTTGCGAAGTCCAATGGCTTTGGCGAGACCCTCCGCGTTGGTGGTGGTGGAAAAATGCGTTGCTCCACCATTGAATTTCGCGCCGGGACCGGCTTTGGGAGCGTCGAACTCGACGCGAGCGCCGACGATTGGTTTGCCCGAACCATCGGCCACTTTTATGATCGGTTCGTGTGCGGAATGAGAAGGAAGGCTGTTGAGGGCACCGTCACCCGATACGATGGCTACGTGAAAGGGAGGGGAGGGCGAGTTTTTGGGTGTGCCGGCAAAAGATAGGGCGGCAAACAGAAAATAGGTAAGAAATCTTCGCATCGGGACAAATCTGCAACGAGTGTTTCGCCCAGGCGATTGGTCAGCCAAACGTAGCGTTTGCTGTAGGATAGCACGCACTTTCAGCTTGCCTGAAGGGTGTCCGGTAATGGGTAGTACTTCAGTACCGTAAACCATCGCGAGGTCTCAAACTAA
>PMQB01000030.1 GCA_003169195.1 Bryobacterales bacterium | reverse complement strand
AAAATTTCGTTGGTGTGCGTGCCGGCGACGATCACTCCGGCTAGGTAGACACCGGCCCGTTCGCTCTCGAGGGTAACGGGATCGGTGATGGGCTTGGAGGTTTTGGGGTCGAGGTGGATACCGTGCGCGGCCATGAATTCGAAATCGGGACGATAGCCGATCATGGCGAAGACGAAATCGTTTTTGATGGTGACTTCGCCATCGGGGGTTTGGATGACCACTTCGTGCTCGCGGATTTCTTTGACTTGGCTGCGGAAGTAGGCTTTTATTTCGCCGCACTTGATGCGGTTTTCGATGTTGGNNCGCGGATGACCATGGTGACGCGGGCACCGGTCCAAAACAGTTCGAGGGCTGAGATGGCGGCTGAGTTTTTTGCGCCGACGATTAGGACGTCGTGGTTGTAGTAGGGATGGGCTTCGCGGTAGTAGTGAATCACTTTTTCGAGTTCTTCGCCGGGGACGCCGAGCTTGTTGGGAATGTCGTAATAACCGCTGGCGAGGATGATTTTGCGGGCGCGGTAGTTGTCCTTTTCGGTGCGGACGATGAAGTCGCCGTCGGAGCCTTCGAAGCCGAGCACCTTTTCGTATTGGTGGATGTTGAGCTTGTAGTGATCGGCAACGCGGCGGTAGTATTTGAGCGCTTCGGTGCGGCCGGGCTTTTCGTTCAGCGAGGTCATGGGGATGTCGCCGATTTCGAGAAGCTCGGGGGTGGTGAAGAAGACTAGGTTCGTCGGGTAGTTGTAGAGCGAGTTGACGACGCAGCCTTTGTCGAACAGGACCGGGCGGAGTCCACGCTTTTCAAGTTCGATGCCGCAGGCGAGTCCGGTTGGGCCCGCGCCAACGATGGCTACGTCAAATTGTTCCATTAGAGTAACGCTCCCACACGTTCATAGATGCCGCTGAGGGCCGCGGGGAGTGCAGAAGGATCTTTGCCGGCGCCTTCGGCCATGTCGGGACGGCCACCGCCTTTGCCGCCGATGGCTTTGGCGAGATCGCCGACGAGTTTACCGGCTTGCACTTTTCCGGTGAGATCTTTACTGACGGCGGAGATGATGGAGACGTTTTCGCCATTGACGGAGGCGAGCAGAATGACGGTGCTGCCCCACTTGTTGCGCAGTTCATCGACAACGCTGCGGAGTTGTTTGGAATCGAGACCTTCGACGCGTTCGGCCAGCACGGTGGCTGCGCCATATTTGCGTCCCGAAAGTTTTTCGATTTGGCCGTGGGCCACTTGGGTCTTTAGATGATCGATTTGACGTTCGAGAGTCTTTTGGTTCTCCAGCAGTTTTTCGACTTGTTCGAGAACACCGGTGTCGGAGGTGTGGAGGAGTTGGCCGAACTTATTCAGTTGGCCAGTGGCGGATTGGAAACGTTCGAGAGCGCCTTCGCCGGTGACGGCTTCAATGCGGCGGACGCCGGCGGAGATGCTGCCCTCGTAGACGATTTTCATGAGGCCGATGTCGCCGGTGCGGCTGACGTGCGTTCCACCGCAGAGTTCACGGCTGAAATAAGGGATAGTGACAACGCGGACGCTTTCGCCATATTTTTCGCCAAAGAGAGCCATGGCTCCGGTGGCGAGGGCGGTATCTAGATCCATGATCTCGGTTTTGACTTCGGTGTTGGCGAGGATCTGCTGATTGACGAGCCATTCGACTTCGCGGAGTTCGTCTTCGGTCATCCCAGAGTAGTGGCTGAAATCAAAACGGAGGCGGCCGGGCTCGACGACGCTGCCGGCTTGTTTGACGTGTTGGCCGAGGACTTGTCGGAGTGCCGCTTGGAGCAAGTGAGTGGCGGTGTGGTTGCGCATGGTTGAGCCACGCGATGGTTTATCGACAACGCCGATGAGCTTGTCGCCGGGTTTAATGGGACGCAGGACGCGGATCTTTTGCACCATCGCCGTGGGTGCGGGTTTGTAAGCGCCTTCGACGATGGCTACGCGTTCGCGGGTTTCGGAATCGAGGAGTAGACCGGTGTCGCCGGCTTGGCCGCCGGATTCGGCATAGAACGGTGTCTTGGCGAAGACGACTTCGGCTTCCCCTTGATCGACGCGCGGGGCGGCGGCTTTATCGACGATGAGTTCGACCACTTCGACAGGCGATTCGAGAGTTTCGCGGCCGATGAATTCGACGGGCGAGAGGGATTTATAGACGTCGGCAATGTGGGCTTTGTCGGCACCTTTCCAACTGGCGCGAGCGCGGGTGCGCTGCTTATCCATTTCGGCGTCGAAGCTTGCACGATCGATGGTGAGACCGAACTCGCGAGCCATTTCTTCCTGCTCATCGAGAGCGAGGCCGAAGGTGTCGTAGAGCTTGAATGCGGCTGCGCCGGGGAGCACACCATTGACGGCGGACTTGGCTTCGTCGTGAAAGAATTTTTCGGCGATTTGGAAGGTGGTGGCGTAGCGCGTTTCTTCGTCGCGCACGATGCGGGCGACGCGGCTGATGCTTTCCTGAAGTTCGGGATACGCGGGCTTCATGAGATCGGCTACGAAGCCGGTGAGCTTGTAGAGATAGGCGCCGTTGAAGCCGGTAAGGCGGCCGTTGCGCATGGCGCGGCGCATGATTTTGCGGAGGACGTAGCCGCGGCCTTCGTTGGCAGGAACGACGCCATCGTGAATGAGAAAGGCGGTGGCGCGGGCGTGATCGGCATTGATGCGCAGAGCGGTTTCGGCGCGATCACTCGAGCCCCGCTTGATGTGGAGCAGTTCGGCGGCGTGCTGAACGATGGGCTGAATGAGATCTGTTTCGTAGTTGGAAAGATGGCCTTGGAGGACGGCGGCGACGCGTTCGAGACCCATGCCGGTGTCAATGGAAGGTTTGGGGAGAGGCGTGAGTTTGCCATCGGCCGAGCGATCAAACTGCATGAAGACGAGGTTCCAAATTTCGACGAAGCGGCCACCGCCATCGAGCGGGAAGGCTTCGTGCTCGCGACCTTTTTCCGCAGCGTGTTCGCCGAGATCGTAATGAATTTCGGAGCAAGGACCGCAGGGGCCGGTTTCGCCCATCTGCCAGAAGTTATCTTTTTCGTCGAGGCGGAAGATGCGGTCTTTGGGCACGCCGGCGACTTTTTGCCAGAGAGTTTCGGCGTCGTCATCTTCGCGGAAGACGGTGACGTAGAGCTTGTCTTTGGGGAGGCCGTACCATTTGGGGCTGGTGATGAGTTCCCAGGCGTAGGCGATGGCGTCTTGCTTGAAGTAATCGCCGAAGGAAAAATTGCCGAGCATTTCGAAGAACGTGTGATGGCGGCGGGTGTAGCCGACGT
>PMQB01000494.1 GCA_003169195.1 Bryobacterales bacterium | reverse complement strand
AAAATTCTTTCGGTCCCCCATAGAATGCACTCGCTGGGTTTGAGAGCAGCCGCCTCTCGCTTGTTTCGCGCCCAAGAAAAGGGCAGAAAGAAGGAAGGTTTACAAATGATCAAAAATGATCAACCAAATTACTCTCGTAGGATTTCTGGGCCGCGACGCTCAAAAGAAAGCTCTCCCAAACGGCACGCCGGTGCTCAACTTCAGCCTAGCGACCAAGAAGGTCTGGAAGGACAGCAACAACGAATGGCAAGAACGCACGCAATGGCACCAAGTCGTCTTTTGGTGACCGCATGGCCAAGCTGGCAGAACGCCTCATCGAAGGCACACTCGTCTACGTGCAGGGCGAACTCACCACACGCGATCGCGAGCGCACCACCAAAGTACCGAATGGCAACGCCGTGATCGAAGCCGTTGTCAAGCAACTCGAAGTCGAAGTCAAGGCAGATGTGATCCGGATTCTCGATCGTCGGTCCAGCGGCGACGCCGAGGACACCACATCAGAAATGGAGGGCTCCTAGCTAGGGGCCCTTCGCCCCTTTCAATAGGTGTCGCTGCGCGAATTCAACACGCTCACGCTACCAGATTCTTAATTGTTTACTGACTTTGAACCTAGTTTTCGTGGGAGTTTTTCTGCCTGCTGCCCTGTCCATCGTAGCTGGCCGTCAAGGCTGAACTGCACTCCGCATTCGCTTCGGCCTTGACTTGGCCAGCTCCTTCCGTCTTGTGCAGCAAGCACATCAAAAGGAGTTCGACATGCAATCAGATACACAAGGCAAAAAGACACTCGACGCCACCGATCTCGCGCAGTTCACAGGAGCCGAACAATGGTATCGACATTCCATCAATAGAAAAGTTCTTTACACTGACGGAGCACAATACGTGGCTGAACACGGCGGAGCCTATTGGCTGCTCGACGAGATTGCTCTCATTCAGCCCTACGACAAAAAAAGTCGCTGCCGAAGAATTCCAAGTTTGGACACTCAATGTTCATACCGACAAGACAGCGACTCTCACCTGCGGTGACGGAAACAGCAACACCCTCTTCAGCAAAGAGATCGAGTACACCGATTTCCCGCTCGCTGCCATCAAGTTCTACTTCACCAACAACGTAATCCATTTGCCGAGCGAATATTGAGCTCGGCCGAGGCCACGTTCTTCCGTGGCCTTCTCTACACTTTCGTTTGCGGCAATTCACACTCAATTCGGTAACCGCCTGCAATGCCTTTCACTCGTCACACCGTCAAGGCCTCTCCGCTACGCTTCGAGCCGCTGACGCGACGACTTCGCCGACCCTGACTGCTTCCTCGTTTCAGCCAAGCTTCCTAATAGGCCAGAAACGGCGGTATCCGCCTTTCTGGCGCCTCCCAACTATTAAACGGTATCGATAAAGCTGGCGCCGGCACTGCCGGTCTTGGTTCACAATGCGATTTTGAAGTTTCCCACAACGCGACTTACGTCCCGCATACGCCGAGACACCCTTGCGGGCGCGCGAAGCGGCACGAAACCCTTCCGCCGCAAAGCTCACAGCCTAGAACCCACAATCCTTCAACACGGAAGCATGAGTCCGTACAGCTTCGACCAAATCCTCCGGCGACTTACTACTAGGAGACGCGCCACAGAAAAACACTGGGATGCTGTCGCCGCCGGGGCGACTCAGACTATACAGGGTCACCTTGGTGCCAGACTTCCGCAGATCCTTATCTTTCGCAAGCTCAAACCCGAACTGCCGACCGGCTTTCCGAATTATTTCATCCAGATGCGCGGCTCTGGTAGCCCCACTCTTCGTGATGCACCATGAACTTCCGGCAATCAAAAGCCCTCGAATCCCCGACCTCCGACCTAGGAGTGCGAAGAACCACTTGATGTCCGCGTCGACCATCTGTACAAACACTTGGGGGCCGGGGCAATTGCTGACCGGGACGGTAGCCCTCGCCGACAGGTCGAAATGTGCCACATCGGAGAAGTAGGATCTGCCGATGCACTCAAGAGCGCGCTCCCAATTTCCGAACCATGATTTGTAGTAGGGAACCGTCGGGTTGACGAAGTATTCCCGTAGGCGATCAATGTGAACCGGCAGAGGAATTGCAGCGGTGGGCCATCTGCCTTGTTGAAACTCCTTTGGAGATGGGTTGAGGCCAACGGTTGCGTATAGAGCAACGTCCGCACGTCCGAAGAAGGGGGCAGCGTGCATCGGCGTATTCGGACTGAAATTGACAGCGTACTGACTCGCCGTTGCATTGGTCTCATCGATAACCGATTTGAGATATTCTTCTAGGTCCACTTTTTTGAAACCCTCGGAATCCATCTAAGCGTTCGCTACCCGACCTCGGCAAGGTAAATGACCATGCTCGTGTTTTCGATTCGATTCTGTGGCAACATGGGGCGAATCTTATCTTGGTCCTTTTCGTACCGCTCGAACTGGAACTGTCCCCAATACTCCCATTGGTCTACTGCCTCCTTGACAAAGACCGGGATCGGTCTCGACTCCCGAGCGAGCAACTCAGCCTGCCGTATGTGGGACTCTTCTTTGCCTACCAGAATCTCCCAGGGGGCTGACGGGTTCAGATCTGCGCGAAGGCAAGCACAGACGATGTGTCCGTTCCTCTCTCGAAGATAATAGCCCTTTTTGTCCAAATCCCAGTCAAAGCGCTCTTTGAGTCCATTCCAGGTGTAGATACCACCGACCCGAAGAGCCTGAGCCCTAGGTCCAGTTTCATCAACAGCACTCATGGATAGTGGAGGCTCTTCGCTCGGGAACAGGGTTTCTCGGT
>PMQB01000234.1:18108-18423 GCA_003169195.1 Bryobacterales bacterium | reverse complement strand
GCACTGTCATAGCCGCGATATTCCAGCCGCCGCAACGCATCCAGAATGATCGGCGCCGCGGGGCGCGCACCGATAACACCAACAATCCCACACATTCAGCTGTTTTCCTTTTTCGCCGCCGTCGTTGCCTCGTGGGTCGCCCTGGTGGTGGTCAGCCAGCCCAAGCCCCGCCAGCTCTCGCTTATAGCCGGTAGCTTCTCCATAGGGAACGGCATCGCCGTGCTGCACTATTCCGGCATGGCGGCAATGCGGCTCAGTGCGCATTTAGTCTACAGTCCCATAATTGTAGCGGCTTCAGTTGGCACCGCCGTCGCG
>PMQB01000234.1:0-18100 GCA_003169195.1 Bryobacterales bacterium | reverse complement strand
CTTTCCATCCCTGGAACTAGCGCTACTGACGATCGGCCGCACGGAATTGGGGCCAACAGGTATTTGACATTTTGAAATTGCGGTAACAGGCCAAGCCGGAGGGTGTATATTTATCTCCCCGTGGTGCGAAGCATGCGCCTCGGCTCCTGGCTTCTCTGCTAATAAGTGAACACTTCCGACTGCACACCTGGCTCCGCCACTACCAGCCGTGTCCACAGCGCGCGGCCGTTCAGCGCCTTCATCGCCANNTCACCCGCTGCTTCACCGACCACGGATACGGCCCCACGCGCAACATCTCTAAATCGTGGTTCGATTCCAGCAGTACTAAATCCGTCTTCTGCAAATGGACCCGTAGCGAATCCGTCACGTACCCCAGGTCTGTCGCAATCGCCACCTTAATCCCGTGCGCCGTCAGCGTGTATCCCACCGGATCGACCGCATCATGCGGAATTGTGAAACTAGCCACGTCAATATCGCCAATCGTAAACCCGCACCCGGCCTGAAACGCCTCCACAACGGGCGTAGCTTCCGCCCAATCGATATAAGGCGCCGTCTTCTGCGTCAGGTAAACCGGAATCGGCTTGCCATCCACACCTTTCGAAAGAGGCACCAACCCCGAAACATGGTCGGAATGCTCGTGTGTAATCAGAATCGCGTCCAGCCCGGCCAGATCTTCGCCTATCGCCGCCAGCCGCTTCTTCACCTCGCGCCGGCTCAGCCCCGCATCCACCAGCAGACGAGTTCGGTCTGTGGCAATAAACACCGAGTTGCCTGAGCTACTACTAGCGAGGATACAGATCTTAACGATGAAAATCTCCCAAGTTTCTTAATTGGCCGTCACGCACTGATCGGTGACCAGACTCTCCCTATCTCTCTCATCGTCCAGCTTAACCCTTACATTACAACATTTCCCCTCCAAATTGTTGTAGCCGTTGCGTTCATGGGCCGTCACGCAGTGACCCGGCACGCAGTGACCAGCGGCCAGAGTGGCACAATAGAGATTCAGAATGAAAGCGCGCGTTTACGTCACCATGAAGCCCACCGTGCTCGATCCGCAAGGGCAGACCGTCTGCTCCGCCTTGCACGGCATGGGCCACCGCGAGATTGCCAACATCCGCCAAGGCAAGTACTTCGAAATCGGCCTGGCAGAGGGCGTCTCCCGTGAAACCGCCACCCAGATGCTCGACGAAGTCTCGCGCGACATCCTCTCTAATCCAGTCATTGAAGACTACCGGCTTGAGATCTTAGACTAACGGCTCTCTCTTTACTTAATTATGTGTGGAATCGTAGGTTACATCGGCGGACGTGAAGCCGTACCGCTTATTGTCGACGGTTTGCGCCGTCTCGAATATCGCGGCTATGACTCAGCCGGTGTCGCCGTCTTCAACAATGGCGACCAGCTCGACATCCGCCGCGCCGAAGGCAAACTGCGCAACCTCGAAGAGGTGATTCGCAACAAACCCATCGCCGGTTCCTACGGCATCGGCCATACCCGCTGGGCCACCCACGGCCGCCCCACCGAAGAGAATGCCCATCCGCATCGCGATTGCACGGGCCGCATTGTCGTGGTCCATAACGGCATCGTCGAAAACTATCTGGCATTGCGCAAGCAACTCGTCGCTGAAGGCCACACCTTCGTCACCGAAACCGATACTGAAGTCATCGCCCACCTCGTTGAAAAATATCTCACCGGCACCGCAACATTGGAAGATGCGGTCCGCTGTACGATCAAGCAGATCACCGGCGTCTTCGCCATCGGCGTTATTGCCGCAGCCGACCCGCGCAAAATCGTCGCCGCCCGCTCCGGGCCGCCGGTTGTCGTCGGTCTCGGCCAGGATGAATTCTTCGTCGCCTCCGACGTCCCAGCTCTTTTGAGCCACACCCGCGACATGATCTTCCTCAACGATGGCGATATCGCCGTCCTCACCGGCAGCGGCGTCAAGCTTATCGATATCGACGGCAAAATCGTCCGCCGCCAAGTCTCGCATATTTTGTGGGATCCCATCATGGCCGAAAAAGGCGGCTACAAGCACTTCATGTTGAAAGAAGTGTTTGAACAGCCCCGCGCCATTAAAGACACCATGCTCGGCCGCGTCGGCCAGGAAAGCGGCCGCGTCTTCCTCGACGAAGTCGATATCTCCGAAGCCAATTTCAAATCCTTTCAGCAAGTCAAAATCGTCGCCTGCGGCACTAGTTGGCATGCTGGCTTAGCCGGCAAGTTCATCATCGAGCGCCTCGCCCGTCTACCCGTCGAAGTAGATTACGGCAGCGAATTCCGTTATCGCGACCCCATCATTCCCCCCAACACGCTCACCGTCGTCATTTCGCAGTCGGGTGAAACCGCCGATACGCTCGCCGCCCAGCGTGAAGCCAAACAAAAAGGTTCGAAGACACTCGCCATCTGCAACGTAGTTGGCTCCATGATCACCCGCGAAGCCGCGGGCACGCTGCTTACCCACGCTGGCCCTGAAATCGGCGTCGCTTCGACGAAAGCATTCACTTCGCAGATCACCGCGCTCATCATCTTAGGCATGTATCTCGGCCAAGTCCGCGGCACGCTGTTGCCCGAAGCCTCTTGCATCTTGACCCAGGAACTCATGCGGATTCCCGGCAAACTCGAGCACGTGCTCGCGCAAACCGAAATCTACGAGGAGATGGCCAAGCATTTATCCAAGGCCCAGGACTTCCTTTACCTCGGCCGCGGCATCCACTTTCCGATCGCCCTCGAAGGAGCCCTTAAGCTCAAAGAGATTTCGTACATCCACGCCGAAGGCTACCCCGCCGGTGAAATGAAACACGGCCCCAACGCCTTGATTGACGAGAACCTCCCAGTCGTCGTCCTCGCCACCAAGGACCCGCAATCGGAAGAGAGCATCGTCCACTACGAAAAGACTCTGTCTAACATCCAAGAGGTCAAAGCGCGCAGCGGCATCGTCGTCGCCGTCGCCTGCGAAGGAGATGAAGAAGTCGCGAAGATGGCCGACTACCTCATCACCATCCCCGTTACCCGCGAACTCCTGCTGCCCTTACTCGAAATGATCCCGCTCCAGTTGCTCGCCTATCACATCGCTGTTCGCCGTGGCTGCGATGTCGACCAACCCCGCAACCTTGCCAAGAGCGTCACCGTCGAATAACGATGCCCCTCAACCCCCAGCGCCCCATCGACGAACTCAAAGAACTACGCGCCCTCACCTCCGACGAAAACGGTGCGCAACGCGTCGCCTGGACTGACACCTGGCTGAAGGCTCGCGACTGGTTCCGCACCAAATGGCAAGACCTTCCCGTCGAGCAACACTACGACGCCGCAGGCAATAACTACATCACTCTCAAAGGGGAATCAGAAAAAGCCCTCCTCCTCGGCAGCCACTTGGATTCCGTTCCCAACGGCGGTTGGCTCGATGGCGCACTTGGTATGCTGGCCGGTCTCGAAGTCCTGCGCCGCTTCGCCGAGCAATACAATGGCCGCCCGCCCGTCACCATCCGCCTTGTCGATTGGGCCGACGAAGAAGGCGCGCGCTTCGGCCGCAGCCTGCTCGGTTCCTCCGCCTTCGCCGGCACCCACTCTATTGCGGCGGACCGCATCCGTACCGATCGCTACGGCATCCCTCTCGAGGACGCCCTGCGCCGCTGCGGCGTAGAAATCGACCGATTCCCCGAAGCTGAGCATGAACGGAAGAACGCCGCCGCCTATCTCGAACTGCACATCGAACAAGGCCCCGTCCTCGAGCGCATGAATCTCCCGTTGGCCGTGGTCTTAGGCACGAAAGGTGTCGAGCGCCACGCTATCACCTTCCACGGCCAGGAAGCGCACTCCGGTTCCACGCCAATGAATGTCCGCCACGATGCCTTGGCCGCCGCCGCCAAACTCGCACTCGAAATCCGCCCCATCGCCCGGAAGCACAGCGACGCCGTCTGCACCATGGGCAGCGTCAAGACCTTCCCGGGAATCGTTACTGCTGTTGTCGGCCGCTGCGAAACTACTCTCGATCAGCGCGACCTCGATGCTGGCATTCTCGCCACCATGTATCAGGAAGCTCACGCCGCCAGCGAGCGCTTTGCCAAAGAAGAAGGCTGCACGGTCGAGTGGTCGCGTATCTGGAGTATTGAACCTGTTCCCTTTCACCCGACGCTGGTGCAGTTCTGCCAGCAGTCCATTGAAGAAACCGCCGGCACGTCACACAGCCTTCCCTCCGGCCCGCTGCACGACGCCGCCGAAGTCTCCCGCGCTGGCATTCCCACTGTCATGCTGTTCGTCCAATCGCTGGGCGGCATCAGCCATAACAAGATCGAAGACACCCGCGAAAAACACCTCGCCCTCGCCGTCACCGCATTCGACAAACTGGCCGCCAAAACCGCCGCCTGGATCACCCAAACGGCATAGCTCTAGGCTTGCACCTTGGCACGTAGTCTTTCGCGGAAACGCCCAACCCCTCGCCGCAAAATGCTGCGTTAGCTCCAGACAGTGTTCGGCGTATGCACCAGTAGCTGCATCATTTTGTGGCGGACGCACCTTGGGACGACAAGCAACTACTGGCGCAGGTCGGGCGGAAGCCCGAGCGGCATAACCCATCGTCCATTGCCACACTGCGGATTGCGCTCGCCCGCCAGTTACTCGAATTTACCTCACTGTCCCTTTCGCGGGGCCAGTCGGTCTGGCTAATCTTCGGTATCAACATCTACTTCTGCTACACAAGTCTGAGGGCGGGAATGATTGGGTGCTGTATGCCATCCCTCGTCAAGTAACTCGACCTTGCTTAGTTTCTCGATAATGAGGCAGCGCCAATTTTCCATCGAACCCGCCGCTTGCAGGCCACTGCTGCTATCACCAGCGTACTGATAGCACAGCACTTGCATCTGGCCTTCGTGATTCCGCCCTAACCGATGCGGGCACAAACGCCGTTCGTAACCGTAGTACATCGCACGAATGGGGCGTTTGCCGACCACCGCTGTCCGGACCAGCCGATAAATATCCTCTACCGTCTGGATCTTTGCCCGAACAACACCCATCCCCTCAACCATAGCTGCCGTTGGCACCTATCAGCAATAGCTTTTTCTTATTTTTTGACACAGTAAGATTAATGCTCGTCGGGCTTCCTCCCGAAGCGCTCGACCTCGCTGCGCGCGGCCTTGTCAAAACGGACTTCGAAACCGTTCCGATGGAATGCATCAATCCGACGTTTCAGAAGATGCGCGCCGGCCAGATCAACGGACGTGTCGTGCTCAAAATGATTTAGCGCGTGAGCGCCAGGCAATCGGCAATGGTCCAATTGCTTACTGCTTCGGGTCGGCTCGCCACCACCGCGCCGACGCGATTCGCAAACTCGCCCACTTGCGCTGCCGGCCATCCTTGATTCACGCCGTGGCAAAACGCCGCTGAAAACGCATCGCCCGCCCCCACCGGATGATCGGCGTGAACGGGAAACCCCGCCACTTCGACAAACGTCCCGTCTAACAACAGCGAGCAACCAGCCGATCCGCGCGTGACGCACACCCCACGCCAGCCGTAATGCTGCGCATAGACGCGGCAAAAGTCGGCTATGCTCTTCTCCTCTGTTTCTAAAAGCTTTTGAATTGTCTCCGTCTCCGCTTCGTTCACCTTCACGACATTTGCCACCGGGAAGAGTCGCTTAAACAACTCGATGTTGTAAGAATCGCGTCGTAAATTCACGTCATAGAACTTCAACGCCTGCGGAAACGCTTTCACAATCGCAGCCACAGCAGTACAGTTGTTTTCGTAAATCTGGCTCAATGTTCCAAAGTAAATGAGCCCCGGCGCGTGCGACTCCAGCGCGGCCAGCACGCTGTCATCAGCAATTAGATAGTCATACGCCGCCGGACGTTGAATGGTGTAATCCGGCTGTCCATCTTTGTCGAAGACTACGTTCACCGCACCCGTCGGAGCGTTGGTAGTTCGTTGGACAAACTCCGTCGACACTCCCGCCGCCGCAACGCCTGCGAGTGCTTTCGCGCCCCAATCGTCATTGCCCACCGCGCTCAAGAATAAAGCTGTGTTACCCAACCGTGCACACGACGCGGCAAAATTGAACGGCGCACCGCCCAGATGCGCGCCCTCGGGAAACAAATCCCACAACAATTCACCAATACTCAACACTGTCATTTCGTGGATCCTCCCGGTGTCAGCCCGAGATTGAAAAACGTGAACGTATACAGATCAGAAGTGATATCGAGCATCTTGCCCATGCTGCTGGCGCCATGGCCGGAATTGGTTTCGATCCGAATCAAAACAGGCCGACCCGACTTTACCGTCGACTGCATCGCCATCGCGTACTTAAACGAGTGCGCCGGCACCACCCGGTCGTCGTGATCGGCGGTTGTGATCAGCACCGCCGGATAATCTACCCCTGCCCTCACATTGTGAATCGGAGAATATGCATACAACGCCTTGAATTCTTCCGCGTTATCGCTCGAACCATAATCAGCAATCCAGTTCCAACCGATCGTGAATTTCTGGTAACGCAGCATGTCCATCACACCCGCTTGCGGAATTGCCACGCGGAACAAATCGGGCCGTTGATTCACCACCGCACCAATCAGTAATCCGCCATTTGAAGTGCCGTTCGCGACCAGCTTGTCCGGCTTGGTGTAGTGGTTGGCGATCAGCCATTCNNTCTCGCCATACTCGCCGCCGCCGCGCAGATTGACGGAGGCAAGGACAAATCCGTTTTCGAGCAGAAACAAGCGGAACGACGAAAAGGACGGGCTGCTGGTAATGTTAAATCCGCCGTAACCGGTGATCCAAGTTGGATTGTTGCCGTCTTGTTTCAGGCCCTTCTTGTAAACGAGGAACATGGGAATGCGTGTGCCGTCTTTGCTCGGATAGAACACCTGCTTCGATTCATACTTGGCTGGGTCGTATCCGGGAATTTTAGGAACACGAAAGGGCGTGGTCATGCGGGTGGCAATGTCGTAGCGGAAAATCGTGGGCGGGTCACTGAAAGAAGTGAACGTGTAAAAGACCGCTTTGTCGTCGCGCAAACCGCCGAACCCGCTGGCGTTTCCCAAGCCGGGCAACTTGATCTCATTTTCCAGGTGCCCGGCTTCGCTATAGACGTAGGCGTGCGTGGCCACGTCTTTCATGTACATCGCAAAGATCTTGCCGCCAGCCGTGGTGACGCTTTCGAGCGGCTCGGGCTTCTCTGGCAGGACATCGCTCCAATGCCCGGTGGCAGGATCAAACAAGACCACTTTACTGTTGGGAGCCTTGCTGTTGGTGGCGATCAGGAATTTGTCGCCGATATTTTCTAAGACGCGGAAATCATCGTCGCCAATCTCACTTACAATCGATTGAAACGAGCCGGCAGGTTTTGCTAGATCGCGAAACCAGAGCGCGTTGCCCTTCTTACCGGTGCCTCGATCAGAGACAGTGAGAATCGCAAAGCGTTCGTCGTCGGTTGTTGCCAACGTATGGAAGCGCCGAGGATTTGCTTTGTCCTCAAATACCACAGCGTCTTCTGTCTGAGGCGTGCCCACCTTGTGGAAATAGACGGTATGAAACTCGTTCTTGGTGGACAGTTCATGACCCACTTCGGGTGCCGGATAACGGCTATAGTAGAAGCCATCTTTCGCCCACGCCAAGCCCGACACTTTGACCCACTTGAGTGTTTCCGGCAGCACCTTGCGGTTGGCGACTTCGAGCACGTGAACGTCCGACCAATCCGAACCGCCTGTCGAAACACCGTATGCCAGATACTGACCATTGCGCGAAATGGCAGTAGCGCCTAGCCGGGTGGTACCGTCTTTCGAAAATTGATTCGGATCAAGCAGTAGCTCGGGCTGTCCGTCCAGACCTTTCTGCACATACCAGACACTTTGATTTTGCAAGCCCTCGTTCTTCTCAAAGAAGTATCGATCGCCGCGCCGCACGGGCCGGGTGTATTTGGGATAGTCCGCCAGTTGCGCCAGCCGGTCGCGGATCTGCTGCCGGAAAGGAATCTTCGCAAGATAGGAAAAGGTCACGCTGTTCTCGGCCTTCACCCACTCGGCTACTGCCGGTGAGCGATCATCCTCTAGCCAGCGATACGGATCGGCTACCGAAGTGCCATGATAATCATCCACCTGCGCATCTTTGTGCGTTTCAATTCGATTCTGTCCCGACAAATAGAAAGTTCCCAAAACCATCATGACTCCCGCTCTTAGCATGATCAAACCAATCGCCCTCAGAATAAGAGTGCCATATTGGTTCGGCGGGGGCAGGGATCGCTAGCGCGAAGCTAAATCCATGAACGAACGATGCACCCCCGGATCTTCGGCGGATTCGTCGCGGACGCAACGGCCATCGCCGCCCAAATCCCAAGATTCTCTTTTGTCTTTCAAACAGAGTTCCAGGATCTCCCACAGCCTTTGTTTAGGCCCGTTCGCAGTAACGGGAGTCGCTACTTCGATGCGCCTTGAGAGATTACGGAACATCCAATCGGCCGACCCGATGTAGAATTCGCCATCACCTGGCGGACGGTCGCAACCAAAGTAGTAGATGCGTGAGTGCTCCAGAAAGCGACCTATGATGGAGCGAATGCGAATATTCTCAATGGGCTTGAGACAGCAAAAGCCTCGGACAATTAAATCAATCGAAACTCCGGCGCGGGCGGCCTCAATCAAGGCTCCGATGAGCTCCGGATCTTCCAGCTGATCCATCTTGGCAATAATCCGCCCGTGCTCGCGCAATTCCGTTTCTCTGTGAACAAGCTCCAGAAACCGCGGCCGCATGGAACTGGGCGCGATGAGTAGCGAGTGAGTATCGGGACCGTGGGCATGGCCAGTTAGGAAATGAAATAACGTCACCACATCGTTGGTGATGGCCGGATCACAAGTCAACAACCCACAATCAGCATAGAGACGTGCGGTCCGCACATGATAGTTACCGGTGCCAATGTGCGCGTAGGAACGAAGTCCGTCGTCTTCTTTGCGCACAACAAGCGCCGTTTTTCCATGGGTTTTCAGCCCTTTGATTCCGAACGTCACATGCGCGCCGGCCGCTTGTAAGGCTTTCGCCCAATGTACATTCCGTTCTTCGTCAAAACGCGCCTTCAATTCAATCACGCAGGCGACTTGCTTACCCGCTTCAGCAGCGTGAACCAGGGACTTCACAAAAGGTGTGTCATCGCCCACGCGGTAGACGGTCATTTTTAGGGCGACGGTTTTCGGATCGTCGGCCGCCTCTTTGATGAATCGCTCAACGCTGGCATCGAAGGATTCGTAAGGATGGTGGACGAATATGTCGCCAGCGCGAATGGCGGTGAAGATATCGGCATGTTCCTCGCGCAGGGCATTCGGAACCACGGGCGTCCATGGCATATCTTTGAGGCCAGGTCGATCTATAGCTAAGAGTTCGAAAAGCGTGGTGTAATCCAGTTCCTCTGAAGCCTCGTAGAGATCAGCCGAGCGCAGGCGGAAATGCGTACGCAGTAAATCACGAACGGCGGAATCGGCGTCGCCGGCGAATTCCAAGCGCACCACTGGTTCATAGCGACGCTTGCGAACCTGTTCGCTCACCTGATCGATGGCACTGGCCTTGGCGTTTTCGGCTTCCTCCACATCGGCATCGCGGGTAAGCCGTACAAGTGTAACGGGTCCGACTTGCATGCCTGGATAAAGCTTGCTCAGATTTTCACGGATAATTTCATGCAACCGAACATAGAGAAGATTGTCCGGATCTACCTCAGCTTTCAGCGGAACCCAATGCTTGAGATCCGATGGAACCTTTACTCGTGCATATGAACGCTGTCCGCCGCCGCCTTCATCATCAATAGGGAAGACCAGCGATGTGGACAAGTTGGAGAGAAACGGAAAGGACTCGCCGGGATGGATCAGGAGCGGCGTGAGAGCAGGCGAAACTTGTTTGTCAAAAAACGCATTCGCTTCCTCTTTTTGCGATTGAGACAATTCTTCCCAATGACGCAAAGAGACTCCATGTTTCGCTAGTCCGGGCATGATCTCGTGACGGAAGCAGTCTGCCTGCTTATGTAAGGTCGGCAGCAGGCGGACATTCAATTCCTGAAGCAATTTTTCCCGGTGAGCGTTCAACGGCTGCCGCATGACAGCGATCCGTTTCATGAAAAATTCATCGAGGTTGGAAGTGAAGATGGCTAGAAACTTAGCTCGCTCGAGTAAGGGAACGCGGCTGTCTAGAGCTTCGGCCAGCACGCGGTCGTTGAAATCGAGCCAACTCAAATCACGATCAATCCATAGTTCTGCCAGTTCGGGAGAGATTTCGTGATTGAGCGCTCCATCGTCACCGATCGATACAACGCTTCCCTGCTTCTGTAACTGTGTACCTGTCATGGATTTTGACCTAAACCACGAGTATGAGACGGAAGCGTTGGCTAGATCAAATGAATATTTGATTTCAAAAGAGTCCGCTATCTATCGAACACGAGAGTGCCGAAACTCTCGGGAGTATGATTGCCATGCTTGTGGTCGCAGGTGGGCTGCCAGCACATGAAATGCCGGGTGTCGTTACCGCCGGGGCCGTCGATGCGGTAGAAGTTGATGCGCCATTTTGTTCCGGGCGTCACCGGCTGGTCGCTGATGGACCTGAGGGGAATTCGCGCGGCCGCGTACCAGATCTTTTGCGCTTCATCGACACGCGCCATGGTCTCCCAGCCTGAACGCCAGGTGTGGTCGAAACTCTTCTTGTCCAGGTCAATGGCGAGATCGATCCAGTCATTGGTGGGAGCGATTTCGAATTCGCGGTAGTGCCCAATGTTTTTCCAGTCATCGCCCACAAACATTTCTACAACGTCGCGATCCCAAAGACTCATGCGGGCCTCGGCATGATTCGGCGGCTCAAAGACGTTGAGTTTGGAGTAGGGGCAGCGGAAGAACACATACAGATCCGTGTTGGTCCAGAATGCTTTGATTGTGGTTTTAGATTCGGGATAATCGATTTGTCGATAACAATCCTTCGACATAAATTGCGCCGAACGGAAGGATTGCTTTACGCGCAGCTTCGGATGGCCTTTCTTGTGGGGAATACGGAATTCATCGTGCGAAGCGCTCAGAACACACGGCTCCTGGGCGGTCAGCAACACAACAGCACTGAAGAATGGAATGAGTAATTTCATTAAGGTAATCCGAAAGTGAACAGATCACTGCCCGCTGCAATCGCAACGTATTGCTTGCCATCCACTGAATAACTCATTGGTGAGGCATGCAGCGTCTGCCCCACGTTGAATTTCCAAAGAGATTGACCGCTGCGCGCATCAACGGCTTCAAATTCCTGGGAATCGTTTCCGAAGAGAACCAGTCCGCCCGCTGTCGACATCGCGCCGGCCCAAGACTCTCCATCTCCTAACAACGCATAACTCCAGCGCAGTGTTCCAGTTGTCACATCATACGCCACTAGTTTCTTCTCGCGCGTTCCACCTGGCACGGGTTTCACACCGGTGGCGTAGTAGCCGCGGCCTTCGGCAAATGCTTGCGGCTCGAGAAAATACGTGTGACAACTTTCCAACGCGATGAAATAGAACAGACCGGTGTCGGGGTTGTAGGTTGGCGAAAACCAGTTCGTCGCACCCGTCATGTCAGGACAGACAACAGTGCCTTCTTTGGTCGGCTGCAAACCAGTGCGCACGGGCCTGCCGGCGGCATCAATACTGCTGGCCCACGTCAATTTCTTCACAAACGGAACGGCTTTGAGAAATTGTCCATTGGTGCGATCCAGTATATAGAGAAAACCATTGCGGTTCGCCTGGACCAGCATCTTGCGGCCAGCGCGATCAATCAGAACGGGTGTTTCGACGGCATCGTAATCAAACAGGTCATGCGGCGTGAATTGAAAATACCACTTCATTGCGCCGTTGTCCGGATCGAGCGCGAGAACGGAATCGGTGTATAAGTCGTCACCGGGTCGCGGATCGCCGTCGAAATCGGGCGCGGGATTACTGGTGCCCCAATAGATGGTGTTTGATTCAGCATCGTAAGTGCCGGGCATCCACGTGGTAGCGCCGCCTCGTAGATATGACTCGCCTGGCCAACTTTCTGCACCCAATTCTTTTGGACCAGGGATGGTCCAGAAGCGCCAGCGTTCGCTGCCGGTGGCTGCATCAAACGCAGCGATAAACCCGCGGACACCGTCGTCGCCTCCAGACGTACCGACGATCACCATGTCTTTGACGATAAGCGGCACGCTGGTTGCGCCATAGTTCTTGTTGCCAGTGGCGTAAGCGGCATCCCAGATTTGCGAGCCGTCGCGAATATCAAGACTCACTAAGTGGGCGTTGTCGGTTTCGATGTAGACGCGATCCGCCAGCACGGCTACGCCACGATTGTGATGCGCGGACGCATCGTCAATTAAACCTTCGGTCACCGGGCGTTGATAGTGCCAGCGTTGCTTGCCTGTTTTTGCATCCAATGCGAACACGTCGTTGGCGGAGGTGACGAACATGATGCCGTCAATTACGACTGGCGTGCATTCGAGCAAAGTAGAATTCGCCGGGTGGAACACCCACTGCGGGCGCAGCTGATTGACATTCGCCGTATTGATGCGAGTAAGCGACGAATAGCGGCGGCCCGTATAATCTCCGTTGTAAGAAACCCAATTGGCACCAACCGGAACAGTCAGCAGATCAGCAGGTTTGACATTCGCGGCGACATCGACGCCGTGACGGATGATCGCAGGGACGGTGACGGGAGCAAGGCTTCGCACGAACTGGACCGCAGCCTGTATCTGTTGATCCTGCAGAGAGTCGACAAAGGCCGGCATACCGCGTGCGGCGATGCCGTTTTTTACAATGGCCGCCAAATCCAACTTTGCATCAAGCTGTGTGATGTTGGGGCCATGCTCGCCGCCACGAGCGTCTAAGCCGTGACAGCTTGAGCAGGACGCGTTGAAAATTGCACGCCCATCAACCGCTTCCTGGGCGGGCACACTCCCCACGGCCAACACTGCCAGGAGAGGAACCGCACACCAATGCATCATTCGAATATACTTGGCTCTAACCCGATGGTGCCGTTCAAATCCTTGAAATAATCGCTGTTGCTGACTTTTTCGAGCCGTTTATTTACGGCGCAGAGAGTGGTGCGCCACTTGGTTTCATTGCGGTCGAGGCGGCTGGCCAGGAACTGTTCGAGCGCGTTTTTGTGCCGGTTCCAGAGCGCTTTGTCGCGGGTTTGTTTAGCGTCCAAGCGCGCCTTGTACCAGTCGCTCTCCATGACGGATTCGCGACGGAAGAGAGCGCGGAACGCTTCGTCTTTCTCTGTCAGGCCATGGTAGCTGCCATACGCCATGATGTGCAACAGAGCCTTGATGGGCGGACAGGCGGATTCGACACTGCCGTCCTCAAAATAATTCAGGGCCACCAAACGCTGGGCTTCGACGATGGCATCGACTCCGGCGACGAAGGGCGCGAGACCCTGCTTTTCGGGGCGCAACAGTTCTTCTGGAAAGACAGCGCCGGGCACTTCGAAAATACGGCCCAGGAAGTGATCGACGAATGAAGCGGTGATGCGGTATCCCAAACGGCTAGATAAGACCTTGCGGCCTTCGAATTGGATGTCGTCGACTTTTTCGAAGTAGCCTTGCTCAATGAGGTAAGGCGCCTCGCGTTCGAAGACACGCATGCGGCACCACAACTCGGGAACCAGCATGCTGTTGTCGTGATCCATGCGGTAGTTCGGGCCGATGTGTCCGGCGGCGGTGGTGAATCCAGCGTAACCCGTGACGATGGCGGAGACGAACGCGTTGTTGATGTCAATCACCGGTGGCAGCGCATTGAACGGGCCTTTGGTGAGCGCACCCTCACTGCCGAAGCCGGTGGTTGAGGGAGACTTGCCCGTCAAGCTGCAGATGAAATCCATGAACAGCTCGGGCAGTTCCTGATAGTGCATCGGGTTGTAAACGGCGAGCGGCGGGACACCTGTTTTTGGATCGGGCGGATTGTTGCGGCGGCCGGAAAGAACGGCGTTGACAGGAAACCAAGCGGGTTGATCGGCAGGAATCTCACGCGCTAAACGCGTGCCAATTTCGCCGATGTACACGCCGCGCGGGTTCACGAGATCTGGCCGGCGCTGCAGATAGCGAGGATTCTTGGAAGGTGCGCCATCGACGATGCGGGGATTTGCGGACGAAACCACATAAGCCGGATGCGGATTGGCCACGAAGCCTCTGAGCAGACGTTTCATGGGTTCGGTGTATTTGTCGAATTCCACCACACCGTTGAGAATTTCTTGGACGGCGTGTAGATCCAAGGGTTCGAAATTCGAAATGAAGTTTTCAGGCGCGGCCATGTCGGCTTCGGCGTCTTTATCGAAGCCGCGATGAATGGCATCGTCGGGCCGCTGGAACAGCATGTTTTCGCAATTTTGAACCAGCTTGACGCTGGGGTTGCGGTACTCGGGATCGAGGTTATTCAAGCTGTCTTTCGGCAACACAACGGAAGCGGTGATGTCGTCTTCCACTTGCACTTTGTCGGCTGGATTGAAGTCGGGGCGCAGTTTGTAAATACGCCAGGAACCGTCGGGATCGTAGCCCATGCGCAAGTAATTGGCGGTGAGCTTTTGATTTTCGAACTTGAGTTCGTTGCCCATCTGGCCGTTGATGCGATCGACGCCGAAATGCTCACGCCAGTTATCGCCCCAATCCTGCTGGTAGTAGCGCTTCACGGTGATGAGCAATTGACGAACGCTGGCGGGAACGGTTTCGATCCAGGTGTTGTGTTCGTCGGTGTATTCGGGCGAAACGGTCAGAAGTTTAATGACTGATCCGAGTGAACGTTCGTGACTGAGAATGGGGCGTTTGCCGCGCTCGCCGGACACGGAACGTTTGGTGATGTTGGAAAAATCTTTGTTCAGGATTTCCGCCACACGGTCCATGTCTGTGTGGAAGTCGCTGACGAAGATGGGGCCCTTAAGGATGATGCTGCCGATGGATTTGGAAATTTCGGACTTGCCGCCGCCGGAGACAGTGCAGGGTTTGTGGCAGAGAATGCCGTCGGCGCGTGAAGCCACCAAACGCCACGCTGATCCTTCAATCTGCTTTTCGAGGCGAATTTTTGTGCCCCAGGGCAGCATGTAAGTTACGTTGGCGAGCAGCGTGAGACTGTGGCGTTGGCCGGTAGCGCGCTCCCATTCGACGGTGCCTTTGCGGACGCTGAATTCGGCGTTCTCGGGGACGTAGAGGATGTCTGGATACTTGCGATCGGTGGCGTAGCCTTCGGGATGAATCTCAACGCGATCACCTAGCCAGTGCATGGCTTCGCGGAACGTTACTTTCTTGGTGAGCACGGTACGCCCGGCGTAGAACTGAGCACCGAGCACATAAGCCGGAAAGGCGACTGCCCCGCCCGCGTGTTCTTCTTCGCACATGCCGTAGAGATTGGCAGCGAAGCTGATTTGGGTTTTGACTTCTTTCTTGCAATAGCCGTAGTAATTATCGGCAATGATGGTAACAATGACGCCGTTCTTGTCACGGCAAGTAAGTTTGAAGGCGCCGCCGTTGTTGTATTTTTCGGATTCATCGCGCCAACACATGCCGTCTTTGCGCTGGCGCGGGGTGGCTTGATCGAAATGCGGCAGACCGAGATCTTTCTTTTTCATGCCGGCGATGTGCGGCGCCAAGATGACGCAGCCGGTGTGGCCAGTCCAATGCAAGCCGTCGAGCGCGGCGTCGTTCTCGGGAAGATCAGGATCGCCGCCGTTGCCGAAAATGCTTTCGACGAAATCGAGATTGCTGACCAAACTGCCGGGAACGAAGAAGCGGGTCTCCATTGTTTTGGCTTCTTCGGTGCCGGTGGCAGGACACACGAGCGGACGTAATAGAAGCGAGGCGAACACGTTCACTTGTTGTTTTTGATTGGCGGTGAATGGCAGCGCCATGACTTCGGGAGGCGGGTCAAAGGCAGCGGCTAATAGTTTGGAGAAGGTGATTTTGGGAACGCCGATTTTGTCGGCGGGTATGGGCAGACCCCCTTCGACAACATGGAAGATGCCTTGCGTGGTGCGGCGGTCGCTGCGGGGATTGTGCAGAACGCCTTGGCGCAGCCGGTACGACTGCAAATATGGCGAGCCAATGCGATCTTCGCCGGCGGGCAAAGAGGTGACGCGAGCCAACCCAGGCATATCGAGCACCAGCGTGTGACTGGGCAGGCGCGGCGTGCCTTCGCCGAGATAGCCATCCAAGAAAGCCTGGATGCGGGTATCAACGGCGCACATACGGGCGCCGAGTAAACGGTCTTTTTGAAAGTGATTGCGGAGCAGAGGCCCGGCGATTTCAAGGAAGTGAGGATCAACCGTAGCCTCGCTCACCGGCTGTCCCAGTGCGGCCAGTTTCAGATTGATGTATCGAATGAGTTCCGCTTCGCGTTCGTTTCCTGTTACCATCGTCCGCTCATGTCGCTGGAAGTTCCGCCCGCTGCCGGCACGTAACATTTGGTCGTATAGTCCATCACCATACGGTCGGCGTTGAAACGCCATCCTAAAGTGCGGATCGTACGCTTCATACGTTTGATCCAACCCCGAGGAAGGCCGTCGCGGTCACGGTGATAATAGAGCGGAATGACCTCGTCGTGCAAGGTGCGATAGAGATCTTCGCCATCGCGCGTGTCATGCACGTTCATGTTGGAATGGGTGCGGCCGGTGCCGATGGCAAAGCCGTTGAGGCCGTCGTAGGCTTCGGCCCACCAACCGTCTAAAACCGAAAGGTTCAAGCCGCCGTTTAAAACGACTTTCTGCCCGCTGGTGCCCGATGCTTCCAGGGGGCGGCGCGGATTGTTGAGCCACACGTCGACGCCCTGGACGAAGAAGCGGCCGACATTGATGTCGTAATCTTCGATGAAGACGAACTTGTCGGAAAACTTAGAATCGTGCATGAGTTCGGCGATTTGCTGCAAGACGCGCTTGCCAGGCTCATCGCGTGGGTGGGCTTTTCCGGCGAAGACAAACTGAACGGGCCGGTTAGCGTCGTTCACCATAGACTCTAATCTCTCAATGTCGGCAAGGAACAGATTGGCGCGTTTGTAAGTAGCGAAGCGTCTGGCGAAACCGATAGTTAAAGCGTCGGGTGTTAAGAGACGGGACAATTTCTGCAAAGTACCGGCGGGTTCATCACGGCGCTTGGATTGGGCAACAGCGCGGGCGCGAATGAATTCGAGCAAGCGCGATTTCAGACTAAGGTGCGTTTCCCAGAGTTCGCCATCATCAATGCTTTCGATACCGTCCCACATGGCGGGTTCGGCACTGCGCGAGTTCCAACCTGCGCCTAAGTGACGGTCATATAAACGAGACATTTGGGGGGCCAGCCAGGAGGGAACGTGAACGCCGTTGGTGATGTGACCGATGGGGACAGAGTCTTCGGCCTTGCCCGGATACAAACCGGTCCACATATTGCGCGATACTTCGCCATGCAAAGCAGAGACGGCGTTGGCGCGGCGCGATAGCTTGAGACCCAAAACGGTCATGCAGAAATCCTCGCCGTGGTTGCTGGTATTTTCGCGGCCAATGGACATGAGGCGATCGGCGGAAATGCCGAGTTGTTCGCGGAGAGGACCTAAGTGTTCTTCGATGAGATCGTAGCTGAAACGATCATGTCCGGCAGGAACGGGGGTGTGTGTGGTGAAGCAGACTTCGCGCGAAACGCGCGGCACGGCTTCGTCGAAGCTCATGCCTTCTTCCAGCATGCGGTTGCGAATAGCCTCTAACACAGCGAAGCCACTGTGGCCTTCGTTCAAATGGAGAACGCTGGGAGTGACACCCATGGCTTTCAATGCGCGGACACCGCCGACACCGAGCAAAAGTTCCTGGCGGATGCGGACGCGGCCATCGCCACCATAGAGGCGAGAGGTTAACTCGCGATCTTCGGGGGCGTTGCCATCGACGTCTGAATCGAGGAGCAGCAAATCGACCCGACCGACTTTGACGCGCCAAACTTTAGCGCGAATGACGCCGCGGCGGGTATCGATCTGAATGGTGACAGGCTCGCCGTTCTTGCCGATGGCCGGTTCCATGGCGAGGTTGTGAACCTCGGTCTGCAAGTATTCTTCCTGCTGCCAACCTTTTTCATCGAGCCGTTGGCGGAAGTAGCCTTGGCCGTAAAAGAGACCGATGCCGATGAGTGGAATGGCGAGATCGGACGCGCTCTTGATGTGAT
>PMQB01000602.1 GCA_003169195.1 Bryobacterales bacterium | reverse complement strand
CCAACCGCCCGTTGATCTTCCTGTATAACGGCGGCCCAGGTTCTTCCACCATGTGGCTCCACATGGGCGCGTTCGGTCCGCGTCGCGTTGTCACCGAAGGCGTCGAACATCCCGCTGGCGCTCCCTACACCGTTTCCGAGAACAAAGACAGCCTCTTGGATGTCGCTGACCTGGTCTTCATCGACGCCCCCGGAACCGGCTTCAGTCGCGTCATGGGAAAAGACAGCGCTAAAGCCTTCTATGGCGTCGACCAAGACGCGCACGCCTTCGAAAGATTCATATTGCGATTTCTCACAAAATACGATCGTTGGAATTCTCCAAAGTACCTTTTCGGCGAATCGTACGGAACCCCCCGCTCAGCCGTCGTGAGTGCCTTGCTCCGCAATGTCGATTTGAACGGCATCATTCTGCTGTCCACCATCTTGAGCTTCGATAACTCAGTTGACGATCCTCGCTGGAACCCTGGCGTCGACCAAGCATATGCGCTCGCTCTGCCCACCTATGCCGCCTCCGCTTTCTATCACCACAAGTTGACGAATCAACCGGCGGCGTTGGAACCATTTCTGAGTGACGTCGAAAAGTTCGCCCTGGGCGAGTATGAAACAGCCCTTCTCGCCGGTTCGACGCTGCCTGAGTCAGAAAAGGAGTCAGTGGCCCAAAAGCTGCACGACTACACCGGTCTGCCGGTCGCCTACATCTTGAAAGCAAACTTGCGTGTCGAAGGCGGCGAATTTTCCAAAACCCTCCAAGACCCGCAAGGCCTAACAACTGGCCGCTTGGACACGCGCTATACTGGCCCTTCCCTCGATCCTCTCTCCGAAGGCGCCGAGTATGATCCTCAATCAAACGCCGTCTCCTCCGCCTACGCCACTGCCATCAATCAATATCTGCGATCAGAATTGAAGTACGGCAAGAACCAGACCTACAAACCAAGCGCATACGGCGAGGGCTTCAATTGGGATCTCCGCCACCACGCCCCCAATGGCCCGCCAGCCAGTGAGGTCGAAGGTGGCCTAAACGTAATGCCCGACCTCGCCCACGCCATGAAAATGAACCCAAAGATGAAGGTCCTCGTTGTCGGCGGCTACTACGATCTCGCAACACCGTTCTACGAGGGCATCTATGAAATGCACCACCTGCCCATGCCCTCCGAGTTACAAAAGAACATCAGTTACCAATACTATGAGTCGGGCCACATGGTCTACGTGAGCGAACCCGTCCTCCACAAATTCCACGACGATGTCGCTAAGTGGATGCGCGAAGTGAAGTAATAAGCGTTCGCTGGGGCAGGCGCTACCGCCTGCCTTTTCACGCTATACTCCACAAATATGTCCCTCCGCTTCAGCCTCATTCTCCTCCTCTCCTTTTCCTCTCTCGCCATCGCCGCCAAGCGCCCCCTCACCCACCAGGATTATGACGCTTGGCGCTCCATCATCAGCCCGGTCCTCTCTCACGACGGCCACTATCTCGCCTACGGCCTCTTTCCCCAAGAAGGCGATGGTCTGGTCGTCATTAAAGACCTCCGCTCCAACAAAGAATTCCGCGAGAACGCTGGCGCCCTCCCACCACCACCCGCGCCCGATCCCAATCTCGAAGAGCCACCGCCCATGGAGCGCAACATCCGTCTCGCCATAACTGCCGACTCCAAAACCGTTATCTTCCTCGCCTTCCCAAAGAAGGCCGACACCGACAAAGCCAAGAAGGAAAAAAAGAAACCTGAGGAAATGCCTAAAGGCGAACTCGTCATCATCGATCTCGCTACCGGCGCGCCCACGCGTGTCCCCAACGTGAAGAGCTTCGGCCTCCCCGATAAAGGCAGCGGCGCCCTCGCCTATCTGAAAGAACCCGTGCCGCCCGTCAACAAAGACATGGGCTCCGAACTCGTCCTGCGCGATCTAACTGCACACACTGATCGCACCTTTCCCGACGTCACCGAATACAACCTAACTCGCGATGGCAAAACTCTCGCCTATGCCGTCACCTCTCCGAAAGAAGATACCGACGGCATATACACGGTAACCACCGCTGGCGGCGAACCTCACACACTGCTTGCTGGCAAGGGCAAGTACGCCAAAATCACCTGGACTGAAAAGCAAGATACTCTCGCCTTCATCAGCACTCACGACGATGCCAGCGCCAAGCACCCTCGCTACAAGCTCTATCTCTCCACCGCCGCCGCCTCCCAAGCAGCCGAAGTCGTCTCCACCGAAACCCCCGGCTTTCACAAAGGCTTTATCATCAGCGAAAAGGCCACTCTCAGCTTTTCCAAAGACGGCAGCGCTCTCTTCTTCGGCGCATCTATCCCTCTCCCTCCCATTCCCAAAGATCACACCGGCCCCGCCACCGAAGATGAAGTCTCCTTCGATCTATGGCACTACCAGGACGACCACATACAGCCCATGCAGAAAGCCCGCGCCGTCGCCGATCATGACCGCTCATACCGCGCCGCCTATCACATCGACACACACAAACTCGTACAACTCGCTGACGAAACCATGATCGACGCCGTCCCTAGCGAAGATGCCAACTACGCAATCGGCAAGGACGACCGCGCCTATCGACCCATGCTCGAGTACTCCGAAAATTACTCAGATGCCTACTTCATCGATACTGAAACCGGCGTCCGCAAACTCATCACCCGGAAACACGTTGGCGCCGTCACTTGGTCGCACGATGGCAAATACGGTCTTTTCTTCGACGGCAAAGATTGGCTCACCGTTCCTGTCTCAGGAGTCACTCCCATCAATCTCACCGCCAAACTCGGAGTTCATTTCTGGAACGACGAAGACGATCACCCAGCCACCGCCCCTTCCTATGGTTTCGCCGGCTGGACCAACGACGGAAAGTACGTCCTCCTCTATGACCACTTCGATATCTGGCGTGTATCCCCCGATGGCAGCGCCGCCAAGAATCTCACGCAGGGGGTAGGTCGCCGCGAGAACATCGAGTTTCGCTACGTCAAGCTCGACTCCGAAGAGAAATCCATTGACGTGTCAAAGCCACTCTTACTCCGCGCCGAGAACGTCATCACCCGCGACACCGGCTTCTTCCGCACTCACATCGATAGCGATGCGCCTCCCGAAAAACTCATCATGGCCCCCAAGCTATTCGGCCGCCCGTTGCAAGCCAGAGACGCCGACGTGCTCGTCCTCACCGAACAAACCTTCAACGAGTTCCCCGATCTCTTTGCCACCAACTCCGCCATGAAGGAGTTGCGCAAAGTTACCGACGCCAATCCACAGAAAGCCGACATGCTCTGGGGAACCGCCGAAATGATCTCCTTTAAGAATCTCGACGGCGTCTCCCTCCAAGGCGTCTTGTACAAACCCGAGAACTTCGACCCCCAAAAGAAATATCCAATGCTCGTGTACCTGTATGAAAAGCTGTCGCAAAACTACAATCATTTTGTCGACCCGCGCCCCATGCACACCCTCAACCTTTCTTACTACGTAAGCAACGGCTATCTCGTCTTCACCCCCGATATCGTTTACAAAATCGGTTACCCAGGCCAGAGTGCCTTGAAATGTGTCATGGCCGGAGTTGACGCCGTCGTCGCCCGCGGCTTCGTCGACGAGAAAAATATCGGCATCGAAGGCCACAGTTGGGGTGGCTATCAAATCTCCTACATGGTCACCCAGACCACCCGCTTCAAAGCCGCAGAAGCCGGCGCACCCGTCGCTAATATGATCAGCGCCTACGACGGCATTCGTTGGGGACCCGGCCTGCCGCGCCAGTTCCAGTATGAAAAGTCGCAGAGCCGCATTGGCGGAGACCTATGGGAGTACCCGATGCGCTTCATTGAAAACTCTCCAGTCTTCATGGCCGACCGCATCCAAACACCCATGCTCCTTCTGCAGAATGACATGGACGACGCCGTGCCCTGGTATCAAGGCATTGAGTTATTCTTGGCCCTCCGTCGCCTCGGTAAGGAATCGTACATGTTTACCTACAACGGCGAACCGCACGGCATTCGCCACCGAGCTAACCAAAAAGATTTCGCCCTACGCATGTCCGAGTTCTTCGATTACGAATTGAAGGGCGCAAAAAAACCTGCTTGGATGGAGCATGGCATCCCCTATCTCCAAAAGACCGCCTCTTCCCAATGACTGTCATGGTGGGGCAGGCGCTTCCGCCTGCCTCTAACTCCGCAGCTTCAGCTTCTGACCCCACGTCAGCAACTGGCTGAACACCGGCATAAGCTCTCGCCCCAACTCCGTTAGTTCATACGCGGAACCATGCTTCAGCAACCCCGAATCCCCCAACTCTCCCAAATTCCGAGTCAGCTCTTTGGCGCTAATCCCACTCACCGTCGCCAGTAACTCGTTATATCGCTGTGCCCCGTTCAGCAGCAGCGACCGCAACACCAACATCTTCCATTTGCCTCCAATGATCCGGATAGCTTGTTCCACCGGGCAGACATTCACTTCAGTAGGTGTGGTGGGTTGGGAGGATGACGCGGTAGCCATAATCCCGCTGATCGTATCAAATCTCCTCGCATTTTCTTAGCGCGCAGCCTGCTCCGCCGCCCGCTTCAGGTCACTCGCAAACTCGTCGAAGGCCGGTTGTAGATCCGGAATCGAACGAGTAATCATCGGTGCCATCAAACCGCTGTATTCTTCCCGCATCGAAAAATCAATCGCGCCATCCGGTCGCGGCGTCAGCGTGAACGTCCGCTCGCCCTGGAATAAGCCGAGCGGCATGCCCCCGCGCCAAACCATCCGCCGCGTCGGTTCAACTGCCACCACCTTTACCGGAAACGCTCGCTTAGGGTTGATCTTCGGATAAACCGTCACACTCTCCCCTAACGCAATCCGGCCAGTAACTTTTTCAACAGTGTTGTTCCAACTGACATACCCACTGGCATCGGTCAGCAGCGCCCAAATACGCTCCGGCGTCGCTCGAATCGCAGTGTTCACGGCAAAAGCTTTCATAGCAGAACATTCTCACGCCACTGCCGCTCGCTTGTCAACGCACAGAAAGGTGCGCTGTGTATCATAAACCGAACGCAATGCCTCCCCCCGATCGCAAATACGACCTCATCCTCTATGGCGCCTCCGGCTTCACTGGCCGCCAAACCGTCGAATATTGTCGCCAATTCGCACCCGCGGGCCTCCGTTGGGCCATCGCCGGTCGCAATCAAGCCAAGCTCGATCTCGTAAACTCCGCGCGCGTCGATGTTCTCCTCGCCGCCGCTGACGATGCCGCCGCTCTCGATCGCCTAACCGCCCAAACCCGCGTCGTTGCCAGCACCGCCGGCCCGTTCGCTAAGTACGGCACCAAACTCGTTGACGCTTGCGTCCGCAATCGTACCCACTATTGCGACATCACCGGCGAAACGCCTTGGATCAGAGAACTCATTGACCGCCATCATGCCCAAGCCGCCGCCGATGGTACGCGCATCATCCCCTGTTGCGGTTTTGATTCCATCCCCTCCGATTACGGCGCGTGGCTTGTTTCACGCCACATCCGCCAAGTGCTGGGTGCCGAGTGCGATAAAGTCTCCGCCTACTATCGAATGCGCGGCGGCTTGAACGGAGGAACCCTCGCTTCCGCATTTGAACTGGCCGACTCCGGCCAGATCGCGACAACCCGTGACCCTTTCCTACTCGACCCTGATCCCACAGCGCACACCCCCGATGAACGCGCGCGAAATGCCGATCCCACCGGCGTCCACTACCACTCAGACGCCCGCGCCTGGGTTACACCCTTCATCATGGGCCCCATCAATACGCGCGTCGTGCGCCGCACCCAGGCGCTGCTTGGCACACACTTCGACTATCAGGAGTTCTCCCGCTTCGATAGCTCGCGCCTCGCGCACCTCGTCTCAATCGGAGGCAAAGTCTTCGAATCAATTCTCGGGTCTAAGGCAGGTCGAAAGATAACCAAGCCTCTCCTACCCAAACCCGGCGCTGGACCCTCCGAGAAAATCATGAACGAAGGCTTCTTCGAATGCGAGTTCATGGCCATCGCCAAAACCGGCGCAAGAGTTCGCGCTGTTGTAAAGGGACAAGGCGATCCCGGCAACCGCATCACAGTGAAGTGTTTGTGCGAGTCAGCCTTTGTTCTGGCCAGCGCAAATCAAATGTCAGCGGGAGGCGTGCTTACGCCGGTCACTGGATTAGGCGAACCATTACTGGCTCGTTTGCGTAGCGCTGGAATCAGTCTTGAGGTCGGTTAGGACGAGTGCCTTATCTACTGCGGCTTGCTCGCAGTTTTGTCCGCCACTTTGTCGGCGCCTTTCGCGGTTTCATTCGCTACCTTATGAGTCCCTTTCTTAACCGCGTGCGTGCTTGATTTGTAAGCTTTCTTTACACCCTTTTTCGTCTTTTTTGCACCGCTTACGGTTGCGTCTTTGGTGTCCTTGCCGGCGGCTTTAAGATCTTGTCCCACTTGCCCATACACCACAGTCGCGCCCATGAACACAACGGCAATCACAACAATTCTTCGCATAATGTTCTTTTGCAATCCCTCTTCAGAATCTCATCAAAATGCAGAGCTTGGCACCGATACCGCGCAATTATTTTTAACCAATTACTACTGATGAAGCTTCTACGTGGTCAGACAGCGTACGATACGCTTAAGCTTCTTTCCAAGGAGAACCACATGGACGACCAGCAAATGTACCAAGCCGCTTCTCGAGGGGCCGGAGCCAAACTCGGCTTCTATATTCACCTCGTGATTTACGTTTTGCTGAACATAATCTTGGCTACCGTAAACCTCGTGTTTTCTCCTCATGTTCTTTGGTTTCCGTTTCCCCTATTGGGTTGGGGCATCGGCCTGCTCGCACACGGCCTCGCGGTTTTTTTAACCCGCCCTTCCACACTGAAAAAGAAGATGATCGAACGCGAAATGAATCGCATGCGAGACTCCGATACATTACGCCCCGAGTAAAAATATCAGAGCAAGCATCGTTTGTCATTGGTAAATTCTTGCTATGCCAACGTACGTCCCATGCGGATACACTTGAGCATCTGCACTCAGGGTGTTTTCCCCCCAATAGACTTCTTAGGTCGTCGCTACCTTGTAGAAAGCTGCTTTCATTCTTCAAAGGTGGTGGCTATGGTTTATCAATCCGACTGCGCTGAAACCGTGAACTGCGTGGAATTATCTAAAAGCGGCAACGACATGTCTCGGCGAGAAGCCGAACTCTCCGCAAAAGTGGCGGAACTGCGTGTGGCGTTGGAGGATTTGGAATCTCTGAAGATCCGCTATTTCAACTTCTGTCACCAGAGCGAACAGCAAGAGGCGCAGTGGTCCCGTATGCTGGCGGAAAAAGACATCGCTATGAAGGAGATGTATCACCGCATTAAGAACAATCTCCAGTTGATTTCCAGCTTAATGCGCATGCAAGCCGAATTAGTAACAGAGCGCCATGCCAGCGCTGCTCTCACAGACTGCCAGCAGCGTATTCGTTCCATGGCTCTCATCCACGAACATCTTTATGGAAATGGCTGTAACGACGAAATCAATTTCGGACAATTCACCCGATCGCTGGTGGGTGAGTTGTCTAGTTCCTATGCTGTCGGAACCCAAATTCGCTGCGCAGTGAACACAAACCCAGTCACCCTTCACGCCGAAAAGGCCATTCCCTGCGGCTTGATCGTAAATGAACTGGTTTCGAACGCATTCAAGTACGCCTATCCAAGCGGTCAAGGCGGCGAGATCCGAGTAAACTTAGCGGAAGATCCTGCCGGCCGTATCACTCTCTCGATCTCCGATCACGGCGTGGGCCTGCCCGCAGGGTTCGATTGGAGTAACTCCCACTCCATGGGCCTCCCTCTCGTGGAGCCTCTCGCCCGACAGATCGGCGCTACCCTCACCGTCAACCAACAAGGCGGCACCTCAGTGAGTATCGCCTTCGATGGCAGCGATCGCGCCCTCGCCGCTTCATCCTAGCCAGCTTCGCTCTCTGCCTATTTCCCCAAGCGTTCTTTTGCGTCACGTATTCGCCTCATTAGGTGACCCAAATCACAAGGCGCGGAAGAACAACGCGCCCGCGCGCAGATCAGCCAGCCGCTTCGTTATACTTAGAAGTTCGAAGTCTTACTTTGTTCGCGTCGCCACATAGGTAGCCGCGCCAATCAGTCTAGAAACTCCGGAGTTAAAGAAAAACTTTTCATGCCCCTATCTGAAGGAAAAATTAAGCACCTCAACGCCTTGTCGAATAAGAACGGCGTTATCGCCGCCGCTGCTATGGACCAGCGCGGCAGTCTCCGCAAATCCATTGCCGCCGCCAAAGGCGTGCCTCAGGAACAAGTCACCGATGACATGATGGCCGAATTCAAAGTCGCCGTTTCGCGCGTGTTGACGCCGCATGCCAGTGCCATCCTGCTCGATCCCGAATTCGGTCTCCCTGCCGCTAAGGCTCGCTCCAAAAACGCTGGCCTGTTGCTCGCCTACGAAGAAAGTGGCTACGACAACACTAAGCCCGGCCGTTTGCCCGATCTCCTCCCGCACCTCTCCGTGAAGCGCATCGTCGATATGGGTGCCGATGCCGTTAAAATTTTGATCTACTACTCGCCTTTCGACACGGCCGACGTCAACGACATCAAGCACGCTTTCGTCGAACGCATCGGTGCCGAGTGTGAGTTCTACAGCATCCCCTTCTTCCTCGAATTCGTCGGCTACGATCCCGCCGGCGGCGATGAAAAAGGCCTTGAATACGCCAAGAAAAAGCCCTCCGTCGTCATTGGCGCCATGGAAGAATTCGGCAAGCCCCAATACAAAGTCGACGTCCTCAAAGTTGAAGTGCCCACCAACGCCGAATTTGTCGAAGGCAGCAGCGTGTTCAAAGGACAAGTTGCGCAAACGCACAAGGAAGCTCTTGATCTCTACCGTAAGGCCGCCGACATTGCTCAAAAGCCTTTCATCTATCTGAGCGCAGGCGTCGGCAATGCCCTCTTTGTCGAAAGCTTGAACTTGGCCGCCGAAGCCGGCACTTCTTATTCCGGCGTACTTTGCGGACGCGCCACTTGGAAGGAAGGCATCCCGGTTTACGCCAAGCAGGGCGTCAAGGCGCTGGAAGACTGGCTCAACAACGAAGGCGTGAAAAATATTAACGCTGTCAACGATGCCATCAAGTCTGCTAAACCATGGCAAGCCAAAGCCGGCTTGCCCGTTCCCGCGTAAGACGAACATCGAATGAATTTTGCTTCTATCCCTGAAGCGATTGAAGACTTCCGCCAAGGCAAATTACTTGTCGTTGTAGACGATGAGGACCGCGAAAACGAAGGCGATCTTACCATTGCCGCGGAAAAAATCACGCCCGAAGCCATTAATTTTATGGCCACCCACGGGCGTGGTTTGATTTGCCTGGCGTTGGATGCCGATACTTGCACCCGGCTTGATCTCCAGCAAATGTCGCCCGTCAACACCGCGCGCTTTGGTACCGCATTTTGCGAGGCCATCGATGCGGCCGAAGGCGTCTCCACCGGTATCTCCGCTTACGATCGCGCGCACACCATCAAAGTCGCGATGGATCACCGCACCCGTCCACAAGACCTTGCGCGCCCCGGCCATGTCTTTCCCTTGCGCGCCCGCCCCGGCGGCGTCCTTGTTCGCTCAGGTCAAACCGA
>PMQB01000098.1 GCA_003169195.1 Bryobacterales bacterium | reverse complement strand
AGCGGCCGACGGGATGTAGAAAAAGAAAAGCAGGCCGAAACAAACGGTGGACAGGACACCCAGGCCGCGCGTCCAAACTTTGCGCAGCACGACTGCCGAGAGCGTAATCTGTACCAGATACAAGAGGCTGAACGGATTCATGGTTCCGCCGGTGAGGCCCAAGATGAGACTGAGGCAGAGGGTATCGAGACAAAAGACAGCACCGAGAGTCTGTTGCGGGAACTTGAAAGGAAGCGTTCCTAACCGCCCCAGCACGACGTTGCTGACAAGCATGATGGCAAGCGGGACCAGCGTCCACAAAAAGGCAGGACCGAGGTGAAAGCCGTAATACAAGCCGAGAACAATGGCCGCCTCGCCGCCTACCATTCCGTAGCGCAAGCGGACGACCCAGGGCAGCGCTAGATTCGGCGCAAGATCGGCGGTGGCACTGTTGGTCTGCTCAACCAAGCTATTTTTATCGGAAATCATCCCTTTTGTCATCGTACGCATGAATGGCTACATGGCGGGTGCGGCAATTTGCCGCATTGTCTAAGTATCCCGCGCTGCCCTACACTCAATACTTGCCTAGCAAGAACGAGACCCAATGATGCGCAAGCTGATTTGGTTTACTGCTGGGGTCATCACGCTCGCCATCATTTTGCGTGCCAGCGTGATTCTTTTTTTGAAAACGCAAACGGCGGGATTTAGCGCCCGGGAACAACCAAGTGCGGTTGAGCGGTGGGCGGCACAGCGCTTCCGTGCGCTGGCAATTCCCCTGAGCGCCAAAGAAAAGCGCAACCCGGTGCCGGATTCACTCGAAATAATCGCCACGGCGGGGGCTCATTGGGCTGACCATTGCGCCAGTTGCCACGCAAATAACGGCAGTGGCGATGTGGAGTTGGGCAAGCACCTTTATCCGCCCGCTCCCGATATGCGGCAAGCTGCGACACAGATGTTAACCGATGGCGAATTGTTTTACATCATTCAGAACGGCATCCGCTTTAGTGGGATGCCCGGTTGGGGGAATGGATCAAGTCAGGACGCGGAAGATTCCTGGAAGCTGGTCCGCTTTATTCGGCACCTGCCCGAAATCAATCCTGAAGAGGAGCAAGAAATGAAAGAGCTGAATCCGAAAAGTCCGGATGAATTCAGAGAAGAGCAAGAGGAAAAGGAATTCCTGAATGGAGGGACGCTACATGAAACGAGGCACTAGCGGCTTGAATCGCAGGATGATTCTTCTCCTTCTCCTGCTGGCGTCCGTCGTCGCGATGGCCCATGGAGACATGATCCATGTCATCGGCACCGTCGCTAAAGTATCCGATGCGGCTATTTCGGTCAAAACGAGTGATGGAAAGATCGTCGAAGTGCAGTTCGGTCAGAAGACAACTTATCTCCGTCTGAAGACGCCGATTGATAGGAGCAGCATCAAGGTGGGCGATCGCATTGTCATTCACGCGGCCAAAGTGAATGAAAAGCTGGTAGCACATACGGTTGAGATTGGAATTGCGGCAGCGATTCAGAAAGGCACAAAGTGACGCGAAGAACACTGACACAAACATTGACCGCGGGCCTGGCGACTCATTTAGCCGCGCGAGCCGCAGACGACTCGGAGAAATTAGTTCCGCCACCTGGTTACACGGTTATGGAAATGGGAGGTCTCAAGCATTTTGTGCCGAACAAGCCGGAACAAATTGCCATGCTGATCTATCCAGGCATGACAGCGCTTGATTTGATTGGTCCGCAACAGGCTTTCGGCTACATGATGGGTGCGAAGGTGAATCTGATTTGGAAGAGTCTAGATCCGGTCGTGACCGATACCGGAGTCAAACTGATACCCTCCGCCACTCTGCTAGACATCCAGCAACCTGACATTTTGTTTGTGCCGGGCGGGGGCAAGGTCACGGTCGATCTGATGAGTGATTCGGAGGTGTTGGATTTCCTGGCGCGAGAAGGCAAGAGTGCGCGTTGGGTCACCAGCGTCTGCTCTGGCTCCCTGGTGCTGGGAGCGGCCGGTCTTCTGCGTGGCTATCAAGCCACTAGCCATTGGGCGGTTCGCGAGGTTTTGCCTAATCTGGGGGCGCAACTCGCGACGGGACGAATTGTAGAGGACCGCAACCGGATCACGGCCGGAGGGGTTACAGCAGGCATTGACTTCGGCCTTTACCTGGCGGGCAAGTTGCGCGGCCAGGATTATGGCCGCGCTTTAGAGCTGATGCTTGAATACGATCCGCATCCGCCCTTCCACTCAGGAACGCCGGCGGAGGCTCCAACAAATATCCGGGACGTGGCCACAGGTATGTATGCGCCGTTAGTGAAATCGGCACAGGCGTCTGCCGCCGCTGCTCGTGCGCGTTGGGCCAAGGCTTAAGCCTTCACTTTCGTGGCTAGCGGCAAGACGCGGTAGAATGCAAAGCCTATGCATCGATGGCTTGTATTGCTACCGGTTTTGTGTGTGGCGGTGGGATTTGCGGATACCTATCCGCGCCAGCCAGGGGTGGACGCGCTGCACTACACGTTTCGTCTCACGCTGAGTGACACGACGAACGAGATCGAGGGTGAGGCGACGATTGATGTGCGCTTCACTCAGGATCAAGTAAATGAGCTAGTGCTAGATCTGACATCGGTCACAGCAGACGGAAAAGGGATGACCGTGACGGAAGCCTCAGTTCCATATAAGCACGCGAACAACCGACTGCATCTCACGGTCAACCCAGCGTCGCACGCGGGAGAGCGGCGGCAGTTGACAATGCGGTACCACGGTATACCCGGTGGCGGGCTGCGCATCATTGCCAACAAGTACAAGGAACGAGTATTCTTTAGCGAGAACTGGCCGAATAACGCGCGCCAATGGCTACCGATGATTGATCACCCATACGATAAGGCGACGAGCGAGTTTATTGTGACGGCGCCCATTCAATATCAGGTGATCGCAAATGGGCTTTTAGTGGAGCAGATTGATCTCGGTGATGGGCGGCGGCTGACGCATTGGAAACAGTCGATACCGATTGCTTCATGGCTGAATGCGATTGGCGTGGCCCAGTTCGCCGTTCACTATGCGGAGCCAGTAAAAGAAAGCATTCCCCTGCAAACGTGGGTATATCACCAAGATGAAGCGATTGGTCCAGCTTGGTTTGAACCTACCGCGCGGGAGGCTCTGGAGTTTTTCAGCGAGTACATTGGACCTTATTCGTATGAGAAGCTGGCCAATGTCGAGGCGGCGGGCATTAACGGAGGGACTGAACACGCGAGCTCGATTTTCTACGGCGAGACGAGGATACTGCAGCGACCAGGCACGGAACTGATTGCGCACGAGATCGCGCATCAATGGTTTGGCAATGCAGTGACCGAGAAGGACTGGGACGACGTGTGGCTCAGCGAAGGTTTTGCCACCTACTTCACGTTGCTATTTACGGAGCATTCGCAAGGGCGCGACGCTTTTGTGAGCGGGCTGCAGCGAAGCCGACAGCAGATTTACGAGCTGGAACAAGCGCACCCTGAGTATACGGTGCTGAACAAGAACCTTGATGACATGAAGCGCGTTACGAATGGGATCGTCTACCAGAAGGGCGCGTGGAGTCTTCACATGTTGCGGAAGATGATGGGGGATGACAAGTTCAGGGCAGGGATTCGCGAATACTATCAGCGCTATCACAATGGCAACGCGTCAACGGATGATTTTCAGAGGGTGATGGAAGAAGTATCGGGCGTACGACTAGACTGGTTCTTTGCACAGTGGCTTGGACGACCTGGCGTGCCAGTACTAGAAGGGACATGGAGCTACGATTCGGGTGTGCATAAGGTCCGGATCGCCCTGGACCAGACGCAAAGCGGCGCGGCTTACCGGTTGCCGCTGGAGTTGGGGATTGGAGATAAGATTGAGTCATTTGAGTTAGGCTTGAAGAAACAAGTGTTCGAGTTTTCGTCGGAACGTGAGCCATCGGCGGTGGTCCTTGATCCAGGAACCTGGGCTTTATTGCGCCTACAGAAACTTGAGAAGGTTGTGGCGAACTAACAACACGATAGTTAGAACCATGTTCCATAGACTGAGTTGCTCACTTATCATTTTCTTGGTTTGGCACATGCCGGCTCGCTCTCAAGGAGGCCTTAAAGCGATCCTGCAAGTTGTGATCGAATCGAGTTGGGTTGGGTCTAACTCCCGCGAACGGTCGGAAGTGATCATCCGCTGGGAAGATGGCGCGTTCAAACTAAACGGTCAGTCCATTGATGGGACGCTGATGACTGACCTGGCAACAGCCTTGAGTGAGCCTGTTATTGCCGAGGTAGATACAGACAATTTCGGATTGACCGCAGGCTGGCTGAAACAACACGCATTAGAGGCGGCACAGAAACGTGCTGAGAGAGAGACCGACGTTATACCGCTGAGCGGATATTGGTCCGCCGCTCTACCAGAGCAAAAGGAACTGTTGATCCGATCTTTGAGTGACCACGGCGTGGTGAAGACTGCATTACGATCTATTTTCCTGAAACCCACTTTTTCGTCGCAGGAAGTTGTTACGTCCGCCACAATTATTTTTGACGATGGTTCGCGCACGTTGATTGAGTCACATTCGGCGCATGAGTACATGTTGCCGTGGACGATCCAGACCGGGAGGCAGATTACTTATAACGCAAACATTTCGCGAGCGCTGGCGGCGTTGATGCCGGCTGATGCTACGAACCAAGCGGGGCTGGCTGGTAAAGATTTGGGTGACGAGTTTGAGGTGGAGTTAGCGAATGCGGTGATGGGAGAAATCATTGACAAGTGGAATCTCGTGGCGACGGAAGCTAAGGTAGGAGACACCTTGGCGCGCCTTCGCAAAAACTACGTAATCGAAAAAGCCGATTTACTGGAATTTGGCAGCCGTGAAGGAATTAGCAAATACGGCGAGAGCAATTTGGATGCGCTGCTACATAGAGCGGCGGACCCGCCGAATCTGTCCTACCAGATGGTCCTCCCATTTACGGAGGGACGGGTGCAGGGATTGGACGGGTTCCTTCACGCGGCCGCGGGGATGAGGGTACAAGTGATGGCGATTCCTTGGCTGAAGGCTTATATTCGGGAGCACGCGGAGATTCCATTTCGAATTGTGTTTGCAGCTGGAAAGTCCTTGAGTGATGCGCCATTGAGTTATTTCTCTACGGATATGCAATCCGCTGGAAAAGAACGATTAGCGGAGGAGGTTCGGGGGAAGCAAGCTGAAACCGTTTTGCTTGCAGTGGGCGGCCTCTACCACCAGTCTTATTGGATTGTCATGCTGACCAGCGGATGATTCTTTGGAGGTTTAGTGGGACGGCAGGGCTTTTAAAATGGACTCCGAAAAGCTTCCCGAGCTTCGATTGTCGGAGCGGAATGCATGATGTTTGTGCGGGGGCCGTGATCTCACTAGAAGGCACCTTGATTGCGCCCGAGCATGGACTTGAAGAGTTGGAGACAACGTGCCTGGGAGAGCAGAGACAGGAGGGTTCCATTGGCGCGTCGAGTGAGGGCGCACTGTTCCCAGTGCGGCAAGACGGAAAGAGTGGCGCGATTGACAGGAGCGGCCGGGTGGTAATCCCGCTCTGTTTTGATTTTGTCGGAGAGTTTCACGAAGGATTGGCGCGATTTGCGCGTGGAAAGCTTTTTGGGTTTGTGGATAAGCGCGGACGGATTGTGATTCCACCGCGCTTTACTTCAGAATGGAACTTTTCGGAGGGACTGGCAAGAGTGACGTCAGACGATGACCCCTATTGGCACCGATGTGGCTATGTGGATCAGAGCGGCATGATGGCGATTAAGGACGATATTGAGTGCGAGAGTGCTTTCGCCGCCGGCTATGATTTTCGAAATGGCCTGGCCAAGATGGATGAGAAGATCACAAAGCATGGGTTCCTTGATAAGACGGGTCAGGTGGCGATTCGTCCGGAGTTCGAGTCTGTGGAGACTTTCTCGGCCGGGTTGGCGGCTGCGAAGAAAATAGGCGAAGAGAAGTGGGGTTACATTGACGTGAATGGCGACTGGGCGATTGAACCGCAATTCGCGTGGGCGTTTTCGTTTTCAGATGGTGTTGCGCTGGTGCACGTTGGGGACAACTGCGGATACATTGACAAGAGCGGCGCGATGGTGCTGCGTTTGCCCCAATCTAACCTGCGGATGGCGCCTTGCGGAGAGTTCCATGAAGGTCTGGCCAGCTTTGCAGAGAGCGGCAAATATGGATTCGTAGATCACGCTGGAAGGGTTGTGCTTCCGGCGACCTTTGACAGAGTGCAACCTTTTGCCGATGGCTTGGCGGCAGTTATGGTGGGCGAGGAATGGGGATATGCAGACAAGAGTGGACGAATGGCGATTCCACTGAAGCCGTTGAAACAGGCGAGTGATTTTCGCGATGGTTTGGCCAAGGTGCTCACGGTGGACGGGAAGGAAGGATACATCGATAAGGACAACAAGTTTGTTTGGGGTCCGGTGCAGCGCGAAAAGGGCGGCTTGTGATAATACACTGTTTGCTGCTGCCTGGTGAAATGCGAAGCTGGTCCTAGTGAAGCGGAGCCGCATTGAAAGGGCGTGGCGCGGATGACATGTAAGACCTGCAAAGTGGCCATGCGTGAATTGAAAGGCCATATCTATCATGGGAACCGCAAGTGGCGCTGCCCGAAATGCAAGCGGGTGCGCATGCAGGCACAGAAAAACAATTGAGCCCTGCGGAATTCTTGATCAACCGGCACCTTGGCTGGGGACAGCAATGGGAGACGCCCACTGAGGATGACCTCGCACTTTAAGCCTGCGCATGAATACCTGCTTCCCGTCGGTGACGTAGAGAGTGTCGAATTCTTTGCCGCCAAAGCAGAAACTCCGTACTGGACCAGAAGGCGTGGGTAACGGCAGAATCGCCCGCACCCGACCGTTTTGGTCACAAATCTGGATGCCCATGCGGGTGGCTACGTAGAGGTTACCATGCATATCAACGGCTAAATCCTGGGCGCCGCTTTCGTTTTGGATATCTGCTGTGTGCAACCAATAGAAACGCTGTTTAGCCTTTAGGGCGCCGGGCTCAACCACATAGCTATAAATCCATTTCGTACTTTTTTCGGCGACGTACAAAAGTGATCCGTCTGGAGAAAGGGCAACACCGGATGCAGAGAAGAGTCCCGAATCCACAATTTTCTGAGTACGGTTCTTGATCTCCCAAACGCGGCTCGGCATATCGCGGTGCGCGCCTGGCTCTGTGACGTAGATGGTGCCATTGTGCGTAACCACGATACTGTGGCCCGTGATTCCGCTTGCCACCGTTGTGCTCTGGCCATCGGCACCCAGCGCCACTACTCTTTTTTCGCCCGGGACAACGACATAGAGCGTTCCATCGGGAGCGAAGGCTGCACCGGAGATTGCCAGCTTCCGCTTACTAAAGGCGATTCGTTTACCAATAACGCCGATTCGATAAACAGCGGCCTCCGACTCATCGGTGACATACACCTCTCCATTGGAGTTAGCCGCAAGTCCAGACGGACTGCGGAACGTATGAGATAGTCTCACCCAGTGCTCTGCCGGGAGGGTCACTTCCTGGAGTGTGCTGTTTTGTGAAATCCCGCTCTGAATGGGAGTCGGATAGTCGCGCCAGAGCCAGCGCAGAACATCGGGAAGAATCACCTGCCCCGGTCGGCCATCATGTCCATGTTGGCCCCAGGCATGAGCCACATCATAACCGGCGAAAGAGAGCGCCGACTCCATGTTCAGATTGGCGTCGTACCATGACCCAAAGAGAGGATTCCAAGCATCAGTCGAGCCGTCCTCCAGAAAGATGCGAATGGGTTTCGGCTCAGTCTTACGAATGAGTGCGGGATATTCGTGGCCGCCTCGCATGGAAACGAATGTCCCGATCACCGAGTAGATACGCGCGAATTGATCTGGCCGTTGCCACGCTAGAGTGAAAGAACCAATGCCACCAGTGCTACCGCCAGTAGCTGCGTGGTCGTTGCCATTAGGAGATAGTGTGATGCGCCTACCATCATGAGTCGTCAACTTCTGCACCGCCGGCAGTAGTTCATTGAGAACGTATTCCGAAAAACGATCGTTTACGCTATCGAATTCGTAAGAGCGATTGAAGCGCAGCGCTTGCCGCTTGGGAGTGCCTTCTGGATCTTTCCAGATTGTGCCCGAAGCAACTCCAACCGCTATGATAATTGGCACTTCATTGTTAGCGATGAGATTGTCAAGCACTGTGCCTTCGAATGCGCCCAGACCATCGAGCTTTACGAGAAGACAAGCCGGCTTTGCTGGATCGTACTGAGCCGGCACGTACACCTGAAATTTGTTTTCGGTTCGCGGAAAGATTTTCGAATCACTGATAGTTCCTTGTAGGAAGTCACCGTGTGGGACGTTGGGATCGGGTTTGCCCTCCGACGGAGGGAAGGGCGCAGCGAGTTCGCTCTGTATTTTAGCGACGAGCGCATGCGCATCTACCGGACGTAGAGTCTGCGAGCGAGCAGAAACAATTACGGTTAGCAAAAGAACGCAGAATAAAGAAAGTTGACGCAGGCGTGACATGACACTTTGAGAATAGAATAGACTGCATTGCCTATTGCGAACTGAGTTCATCCGACGGGCTCTTTCTCCAGCCTAGTTCGCGTGCGATATCGACCAACACATCAGTGGGGTAGCGGTTTCTCGAATCCCAAAGCATCCAGCCACTGCCCGAATCCTGGGCAGCCTTGATCTGCGCTTCGATTTGAACCTTGCCGAATTTGCGGTGATCGAAAGCGTAGTCATTGAAAGCCTGCAGCCAGGGCCTGAAAGTTATCGGCGCAAAAGCGGTTCGCCGTTTGGCGCGCGCGAGAGAGGCAAAAACGATGCGATACGGATCGCTCAACGGATTGGGAAGTCCGGGGATACCAGCTTGAAAGGAAGAAGGATATAGCATGGGAGAAATATAATCCACGGCTGGCCCAATCTCTTTAAACGACTGACCAATGCCGGTATCGCCCAAGTTCCAGCAAACATAGCCGAAGTTATCGGCTGAGATAGACACGTTATAGGGATTAAGACGCTTGCGGCTTTCCGCCAAGAAACCTACAATCGCAGGGCCGCGGTCCGCTTCGGTGCTTGGCTCAGAAAACTGCAGGCCTTTCTGGTCGGGGAAGCGCACATAGTCGAATTGAATCTCATCAAATCCTTCTTTCGCCGCTTCGACGGCAAGCCCGATGTTGTAATCCCAAACAGCGTGGTTGAAAGGATCGGTCCAGGCGAAGTGTTCGCGATCAACAAACAACTGGCCCTGCGCCGTTTTCACGGCGAGATCGGGACGGAAGTGCGCGAGAGGATTGTCTTTGAATACTACGATGCGGGCGATTGCATAGAGGTTGCGCTTGTGCAAGTCTGCAACGAACGCCGAAGGATTCGGCATAGTGATGACATGGTTGGCGCCCGCATCGATTGCAAGTTTGGATTTAGTGGGATGACCCACAAAGCCGTTATCTCCCTTGACATCCACAATGATTGCGTTCATGTGCGCTTTGCCGGCGGTATCCAAGACACCATTCCGCAAAACCGGCGATCCTACGCCCCAGAACGAAAGATACAATCCGCGCACGGTGATTGGCACGAGTGCAAAACGCGTTTCTCCGTCGGACGGTAGTTGCAAGCGTCGGTAACCCACGGCACGCACGCCGACGGAGGATCCCTTCTTTTGAATTGAAAAGCGACCGTCTCTGTTGGATCGGGTGATGTCTTCTCCAGAGACGACCCATGCGTCGGCAATTGGTTTCTGAGTGATGGCGTCGATAACTGAGCCCACCACTTGAGGGGACGAGTCGGCATGAGCTACGCCGATGCAGAGGACAATCTGAAAAAGAATTGAGCAACAAGATCTGGCCATTGGCATTCTACCGGCGTCCGCCGCCACCACCACCGCCGTGAGAACCGCCACCGCGAGATTGACCGCCGCCAGATGATTGTCTCTGCGCCATACGCTGCGTCTGTTGAGTATGCCGTTGTTGCATTTGTTGGGTCTGTTGTTGATGTCGCTGCTCCTGTTGTTGGGATCTCATTTGATTGGCTTGCTGTTTGGCCATTTGCTGATGTTGCCGGTCCTGATGTCCCTGGAGTTTTTGGCGTTGTTGATTTTGTTTGGCTACTAAGTTGTCCTGCTGTTTCTGGTATTTCTGATCCGTCTTTGCGTTGCCCGTGTTGGGACTTGCCGGATGATCGATAGCAGGCAGATCATTCGGATGAACGGCAGCGCTGGGGCGGCTAGGCGACACTCCGCGGTTCGCGGTAAATCTTTGCTGAGGGTCATTGCGGGCGGTCTGCGCGTGTTCTGTCTGAGCGGCCACTGGGGCGAAATGTCTATCGCGAGAAGTAGCTTCTTCACGAGAACTAGCGCGAGCGCTGGTTCCACCGTTACCGCCGTTGTAGCTTACGTGACTGGTGTTGCTCTCGTTTGCTCTTGCGTTGTAATTATTGTGTTCTGCATTACGGTTAATATTATTCACCGAAGAGTTGTAATAGAAATGCCCATGGTTCCAGCGGCCGCCATCATAACCGTTGCCGAAGTATCCGAAGCCATAGTTGATGCCGCCGTAAAACCCTATGGACGTGCCCCAGTAACCTTCATTAAACAGAAAGCCGTCCCCGCCCGAACTCCAATAACCAGGAGTCCACAGATCTCCAGCCTCGGGAGGCATCACCCATTCGCCTGAGATCCAGTAGTACTCGCCATCCCAAGCCCAATACCCTGGCGTCCAGATATAGCCGTCGCCGGGGCACATCGGCTGATCATAAGTCAGCAGCGCAGGGGGCGCGATGTTGACAGATACACCAATTTGAGCGGAGGACGGGACAGACAGCGAGAGCATTACGGCTGAGAACAATAGCGAACAAAAGATAAGACTGCGCATAAGTTAGGTTTCGAGTTGCCGCGATTTAGCGACTGTCGGCGACTGCGGAGTTCAACACAGCAATATTGTGCACGAGGAAGGCCAATCGACACTAGCGTCTTTCTGGGTGGCTTTAAGTGCGAAGATCTTGCAGAAATGACCAGATCAGGTCATGTGACCACATATTGTTGCTAAATGGTCCTGACCGCACGCACGATAAAGCGATTCGGTGCAGGTCCAATAAAGTAAAAGGGGTAGCAAGTCACGAGCGTAAGGATCTGGTCGCTGCTCGACCTGAGGACTCCCATATCGGACGGACTTACAACCTGCGTTGACAAGACACGATAGCGATACTCGCCTGTCGGCGTCGTAACCGTAATGGTGTCGTTCTGCCTAATGTTACGCAATGGACGAAAGAATGTGTCGCGATGAGCGGAGATTCCAATATTTCCGGGCTGTCCGGGTAGTCCGGTCCCAATGATATGACCAGCCGCCTCGCCGAGAATGGATCCACTAGTCCCCTCCATAACAATGACGGAAATGCCAAGACGTGGGATTTCAATGCGGCCCATAAGACCATCGGCTGTAGAACGGCGGTTGCGAGGGACGGATTCTTCCCGCTTGGCCCATAACTGTTGAAGCCGGGCTTGCTCCGCCCTTTGGAACATCCAGGCATCGACCAGAACGTATCCGCAATAAGCGAGCAGAGATACCGCGCAAACCAGCAGTAAACGCCGGAACCATGCGAGAGAGGGTCTCATTTTATCGCTTCACCAGCAATGTAGCCAGATCGACTATGTACCATGAGCTTACCCATTCCCGGGGCTCGAACCTGAAGCCGAATGGAACGAAAAACACCTGGCTGTACCGCATTACTCGAAACGTAGCCGACAGTGTATTGATTACGAATGTCATGGGCGATGCTTTGGCAGATAGAGACAACCTCGCTTAGCTCTTGCGGAAAAAAGCTCTCTCCGCCCGAGATATGAGCGAGACTGGTGAGAACTCTTCTATTTTTGTCAGGATCATCTTGATCAAAGACGCCAATGGTGTACACGAGAACGTTTGATTCCTCGACTGCAGCCAGAACAGCGGCAAGGTTGTGGCGACTAGCGTTATCGCCGCCATCGCTGATGACGATCAAAACTTTCTTTGGGAGAGGGCGGGTTTGTAGCTGAGTTAATCCCTTGATTACGGCATCGTAGAGAGCTGTTTGTCCTAGGGTGGGCCAGCCCGATATCGCGTTGGCGAGTTGATCCGGTCGATCAGACCCCTCAATAACCACAGTCTCGTTGAAGTTGACGACAAACATGTCGTCATCGGAGCGGCTAGCGGCAACGAATGTTCTGGCGGCCGCGACCACCTCGGCCAGTTTGGGAGACATGCTGCTGCTGTGATCGACTACAAGTCCGACAACGACTGGAATGTCTTCGTGACTGAACAGACGGATGTTCTGAAGCACATTGTCTTCATAAACCTTAAAGTCTGGTTGGTTTAAATCGGGCACGAACCAGCCCTTCTTGTTGCGTACTGTCGCGTTCAATAACACTAAATCGAGTTTCATGGAAAAGCGAAGGGGTTGCGGCTCCTCGGACTCGTTTGAAGGCTTCGTCTGAGAGTTGGCATTTCCTACAAAAGCAATGAAAGCCAGCAAGACGAGACTGCACCGGTAACTCATCATTAGCAGTGCGGTTGGAGTGCATGAATCCGTCGATACTCTGGCTGCCACATAGCGTCGTGCACCTGTTGGACAATGTCATCGCACTCTACCCTGGCTAGACCTTCGTCATGGGCAGTTTCCGCTACAGCTACGGCTACAGTTAGAGACACACTGCGCAAATCGTCAATGTGTGGGAGAAGAGACGACCCTGGTTGCCGCACCGTGACAAGGCTGGACACGGCACTGGCAGCCGCGGCAAACATACCATCACTGATCTTGCTGGCGCGGGAGACGATTGCGCCGAGGCAAAGACCCGGATAAAGCATGGCATTGTTCACTTGAGCCACGACGTATGTGACTCCTTTGTAGGTGACCGGAGCGAAGGGGCTTCCGGTGGCGATGAGGGCGCGACCGTCGGTCCAAGCAATCAGGTCTGCCGGATTAGCTTCGGCGCGGGCCTGTGGATAGGAGAGTACAAATATTATGGGTCTTTCGGTGTGACCGGCCATCTCGCGCACAATGGATTCCGTGAAACCTCCGGCGGCGTTTGAGGCTCCAATTAACATCGTCGGGGCCACACGACGCACGACTTCGGCTAAGCCCACGCCGCTCCCCTTCCCGTCATGCTTCCAGTCTTTGCTTTCCGCCGATGGGCGGGCGTATGCAGCTTGATAATCGGCTACATTTTTCATATCGGCGTTGATTAATCCATGCTGGTCAACGCACCAGAAACGCTTGGTTGCATCAGCTTTGGATATACCTTCTCCCACCATAGCTTCACGTACTTGATCGGCAATGCCAATCCCGGCAGTGCCGGCGCCAAAGATCACCACGCGCTGGTTGCGAAGCGCAGTCCCACAGACACGAACGGCGGAGATGGCGGCCGCAAGGGTAATTGCGCCAGTACCTTGCATGTCGTCGTTGAACGTACAGATCTGATCGCGGTATTTCTCGAGAATATGGCGCCCGTTGCTCGGTGCAAAATCCTCCCATTGGAGTAGCGCATTCGGAAAGAGACGAGTTGCTGTCTTGACGTAAGCCTCAATGAAGGCGTCGTAGCGGCCGTTTCGTATTCTGGCGTGGCGATTGCCAACATACATCGGGTCTTTCAGGAGAACCTCCCGATTGGTTCCCACGTCAAGCATGACCGGTATAACTCGAGTAGGATCAATGCCTCCAGCGGCGGTATAGATGGCCAGTTTACCGATAGACACTTCAATCCCACCGATGCCCCAGTCTCCGATACCGAGAATCTGCTCGGCATCGGTTGCCAGAATGAGGTCGATATCTTCGGGCCCGGCATTGAAGTTGGTAAAAGCTTCTTCTATTCCATCAATGTGATCAATGGAAAGATACACTCCACGCGGACGACGGCTCTCATGATGATATTTCTCCATTGCCATGCCCACTGTAAGATCATTGACAATGGGTATCATTTCGCGAAGGTGTTCGGAAAAGAGGCGATAAAAGAGAACTTCGTTGCGGTCGTGGAGGGCGGTCAAATAGATATTCTTGCCAAGTGCGTCGGGCAAGCGCTCATATTGGATATAGGCACGTTTCACCTGGGTTTCCAAAGTGCTGATTTCAGGTGGAAGAAGTCCGGTCAACCCAAGTGACTTTCTTTCTTCCGCGCTGAATGCGGTCCCCTTATTCAAAAACGGCGAATTGAGAACAGTCAGCCCACGAGCCTGAGTCTCGTAACACTCATCACCTTTTTGTAGTTGCTTCGTGGCAGCGGCAAGTATTGGTATAACTCTCCCTCGCATGCTTGTTACCTCTTTGTTTTAAGTCTTGCTGCTGCGCACGGTGCATCCCCTTACACCGTGCGAGTAACATTCATGAGCAATCGTCTTTTAACAGCTTTTGCGCTTAATTGGAGCGTCTTTCAAACGCGCGCAGGGCGAAGGCTGCACCTAACGCCAAAGATCCGAACAGAGCCAGCATCGGTATTGGACTTGCCGTGGTCGGCAGCTTTGTTTCCGGAAGAGGGGTAACCACATCGGCCAGTTGCATTTCCTCGCCGGTTGGTTTCACCGCCACGACAGGAGCTTGTTGCATAGCGGCAACCGCCGGTTCGCTTGCTGATTTGATGGGTTCGGTGCTTTCAGCCGGGATGTCGGCCGACAGAACCGGCATGTTCGTTTCCTGGGCAATCTGCACTGCTTTCGCCTTCGGGTAAACGAATTCCTGCCCATAATTCATGCCCGGATAGAACCATGCCCGCAAGGCTTCCGGTTGTCCGGCCGGTCGTTCGCTGAAGGTGATAACGGTTTTACTAGTCGGTGTTAAGCGAAAATTTGGAATGGCCAATATAGTGGCGTAGATCGTAGTTTCATCCTTATTGAAAATTTGGACGATATGACGGTCAGACTGCGAATCGAGGAGCTTGAACACATAGGTGCCGGCGGGCAAAACGCCCCACCCGGCTACGTGAACACCTGGAATCTCGACGGGACCGCTAAACGTTACTACGGTCTTCTGGTTCCACTCGTCCGCTTTTGCGGTTGTCGTGAGCAGCGTGCCCATAGATACAAGGCCACAAACGGCTGTAACAACTTTGT
>PMQB01000581.1:1815-4611 GCA_003169195.1 Bryobacterales bacterium | reverse complement strand
GTCATTCAAAACTACATCCGCCAAAACAACAAAGCTCCCCGGCCCTTCCTTTGGGTCGCATCGGCCAATGTCATCCTCAAAAAGATCAGGAAATATAAAGACACTTCAGAAACAGCAGACTAGAGCTATTTTGTGCATATAGTCACAAGGACCACGGGCTGAAGGAAGAATTTTCTTCTGCCAGGAGCGTACTACGCCGAAACGATTGGATTCAATTGTGGACTGATCAAGAGATTCGCCCAGGCGAAAGGTGGGAAAACAAAATTTCCGCACACTTGCTGCGTGCGGAAATTATTGTTTTCTTGGTCAGCGCTGACTTCATTAGCTCTGAATATTGCTACTGCGTCGAAATGGCGACTGCTTTGAAACGGGCACGTGAGAATCAGTGCATCGCAGTGCCAATAATCGTTCGAGCCTGTGATTGGCGCGAGACTCCGCTCAAGGTGTTGCAAGTCCTCCCGCACGAAGGAAGGCCGGTCACTTCCTGGGGAAATCGGGACGAGGCGTGGTTGAATGTTTCCATTGGATTGAAGGCTGCTGTCAAGGCCGCTCTGAAGAAGCTGTTAGGACAAGTTGATAATAACCAAGAGCACGGAAGTGGAGTTGCAACTGGTCCGTTTCCGAGGCAGCGTTCGGACAATTTGCAGGACCTCGTTGCGGAGTTGAACCGCAAGATTGGCGAAATAGATTCGGATTTGAGGAAGTCAGAACGTCGCCGCAAAAACAGGTCAACTGCACTCTTGCTTGGAACACTGGGCGCCGCTGCGGCAGGAGGGATGGTCTACGGTCGTGATACACACGATCCAACTCCGCATACTGTCGATGATGTGTTGCCGGGCATGGAAGATTCATCTGACTTGTTGATGAATTCGCATGCCGGTGACGATTCGCTAACGTCGGAACTCCACAAGTCAGACGATCCTAACGATGCTCGATGGAATGAAGAAACTGGGCATCCTGCGGATGATCATCGTTTTGCTGCCGCGGAATGGGCCACTCATCATGACATGATTGCCCAAAATGTCGATCACGGCTCAGCCGTAGATGAAGTTGATATCGTGGAAGATGCCGACGATCTGTAAGACTCGACATGCATTCCCACTGCCTGTATAGCTCAATACCTATTAACTAAACTAGCTTGCGCCGACTGTCTTTAGATTCCCTTGGGCGTTAAGATCCCGAAGCAGGCGGTCGAATGCCCTCTTATAAGAAACATCAGATCTCCAGCCGCTGAAGTCTCCAATGTGCCGGCCACGACGAATATCGGCCGCCCACGCTTCCTCCGCATCCATGATGGCGTCGTCGATTCGAATTGGGAAAATGACAGGCCGCTTCTGGCGGTCCTCTCGTTCGCGTGCGGCTAAGACCTCACGCTCTACCCATGGACTTCTAATTGAGGACTCCGATAAAACGATCATTAACCTATCGTAGGAACGAATCGATTGCTCAATACCGTCTTGAAATGCATCGCCAATCTTTAGATCTTCTGGGGCAAACCAACATCGCAAATGGTTGGCGCGCAGGTCGGCGTGCAACCTTTCAGCAAATTGCTGATCGTGGCTTGAGTAGCTAATAAAACATGAATAGAACTCTAATGGCTGTCGAATCATTGATCGAGAATAGGTGATGAATTGGTCGGGCACACCACACCCGCGCAAGAAAATCTCGGGGATAGTTCCAGAGGACTTGAAGAATGTATCGATTCCGATACTTGAAGGTCCTTGGTGAATACACGAGTCCAAGCCCATCGCCTTGCTGAGATTTGTGTCGGCGAAAGTAGTATACAAAAGCTTCGCCTTGCTTAGGTCGGCTTGGCGTAAATTCGCTCCGCTGAAATTAGCCCCGCTGAGATTCGCCGATATAAGTTTGGCACCGACGAGGTTCGCACCAATGAGGTCAGCGCCTGTGAGTTGCGCGTCCGTTAAATTCGCGCCGCTAAAATCTGTCCCACTAAGGTCTGCCCGGCTTAGTTCCGTGCCGCAAAGTGTCGCCCTGCCAAGGTTGATCCGGCTCAGGTTTGCTCCGCCAAGTTCGAGTCCGTTTAGATTTGCAGCGCTGAGATCTAACGTATCCAGACCCCTCGGACGATGCTCAACGTGAGTCCGTCTCCAGTTGTTCCACACGATCGCTCCTTCACGTATTTTGCTGAGCTGATCGCGATTTGCCATGGGCTTCAAAATACCACTATAGTTCAGGCACCGCTCCGTTGTTGAGCAACTATTCGGAGTCAATTATGAATGTCAAGTCGTCGTTTCGAGTTCGAAGAAAAATATGAACTTCCGCTGGGAAGGCGAATCCTTCCCTGGCTCCAGCCGGCCGCGAACAAACCTTTAGGCCGTCTTCCACCACCCATCCCAACGGAGATTTTCCATCTCCGTAACGCCTCTTCCTCGAACGCTAATGGACTCCGTCCCTCGCGCGGAAAATAGTTTCCCCAGGATTCCTCGCTAGCGCTCGTGCATCCCTCCGCTGCGCTTCGCCGTTGCGCTTCGCTCCACGGTGGGCGATACCCCTCTATTGTCCTTGCTACCCCTGCTCTCGCCGGCGAGGCCTCGGGGCTGTTGGTTCACGCCAACAACCCACTGCCACTACCGAAAAGGACAAAACAAACCATGACTCTCCAAGATCTTCAAACCGTAGACATCCCGCTCAACAAGCTCACCCTCTGGGACGAAAACGTCCGCACCACCGGAGCTGAAGACGGCCTCGACGAATTGATTGCATCCATCACATCCGTCGGCTTGCTTCACAGCCTTGTCGTACAGAAAGCCACCCGCGGCCAGTATTCCGTCATCG
>PMQB01000581.1:0-1774 GCA_003169195.1 Bryobacterales bacterium | reverse complement strand
CCGAAATCAGCCTCGCTGAAAATGTTGTCAGATTGGAAATGTGTCCAGTTTCAGAGCTGGAAGCTTGGCTCAGAATGATCCAGTCCGGCCATTGCGTCGCCGAGATTGCCGCTCGTTTCGGCGTCACCGAAGCCGTAGTGAACCGACGCCTGGCCTTGGCCAGAGTCAGCCCCGTTTTGCTGGAACTCTACCGCGCCAATGAAATCGACCTCGACGTCCTACAAGCATTCACCCTAACCGACAACCACGCGACACAAGAGCAGATCTGGAACGATCTCCAGGAATGGGATCGCAATCCAGAGGCGATTCGCCATTTGTTGTCGAACGAGGACATCCCCGCCACCGACAAACGAGCCAAGTTTGTGGGACTCCCGGCTTATGAAGCCGCCGGTGGAGTTGTCAAACGCGATCTATTCTCTGAAGACGAAGAAGGTGCCTACATTATCGACGCGCCCCTGCTCACTCGCCTAATCGATGCAAAGCTGCAAACCCTGGCCACCCAAGCGAACGCCGATGGATGGAAGTGGGTCGAAGTTCAGCCGCAGACCGACCACCAAGCCCTCGGTAAATTCCGCCGCATTCGCGCCACGCCTTCACCCTTGCCGCCCGAAGATGCCACACGCGTCGAAGAACTCGAACAGAAGCTCACCGAGATAGGCGACCAGATGGAGAACGATCCCGATGCCGACTGCGATGCCCTCGACGAGCAAGCCGAAGAAATCCAAACGCAAATCGCCGCCATCCAAGAACAACAAGTTCCTTCTTTCCCCGCCGATACAAAAGCCAGTTGCGGAGTTGTCATCACCATCGGCCACAATGGCGAAGCTCAACTGATTTACGGACTCTTGCGGAAAGAAGATGCCGCCCAACTCGCCGCCGACCGCACCGACGAAGATGCCCATGCCGCAGAACCTACCACAGAACATCCGCAACCGTATTCCGCCGTGTTGGTCGAAACTCTGACCGTGGTCAAAACCGCCGCCATCGCCGCCGAACTCAGCCAGCAGCCCATCATCGCCCTGGCCGCAGCCGTTCATGCGCTGGTTCTCAGTCAATTTGGTCTTGATCTGAAACTCTATGGGACCAGAGGCAGTATCCAGATCTGCACCACGCAACCGAATCTGTCAGAAGCCGGAACTTCGAAGGCCGCCCAGTCTCTCGAAGAGCAGCGCAACGCCTGGTTCGCTCGATTTCCAAAGACGCCGCATGCCCTATTCACGTGGTGTCTTGCCCAAGATCAACAAACCCTTCTAGCACTGTTAGCCTTTTGCACCGCGCTCAGCCTGAACGCCGTTAAGACCAAGAACGATTCCGGTGCATCCCGGCTCCAGCACGCCGACGCCCTCGCCACCGCCCTCAACATGGACATGCGGAACTGGTTCACCCCGACCGCTGAGAACTTCTTCAGCAAGGTTTCCAAAACCCGCATTCTGGAGGCGATGACCGACGCAGGAAAGGCGCCAAACTCGAACGCCCCGGCGCTACTGAAGAAATCCGCCTTGGCCGAACTTGCCGAAAAGGCAATCGCTGGCACAGGTTGGTTGCCAGAACCCGTCCGAATTCAAGACGCGGTCAAAGAGGCCGAAGAAACGGAGGAACTCTCAGCCAACTAGGAGCATCACACGGAGGGGCGATAATGTTTCGCCCTTCCAACTCTTTGGAAGCCCACCATGCGAATTCCCTTTGAACTGATCCAGTACAAGCAATGGGTACTTTGGCGCAAGGCCGAAGTAAATGGCCGCGCCACCAAAATCCCCATCTCACCGTGGACCGG
>PMQB01000484.1 GCA_003169195.1 Bryobacterales bacterium | reverse complement strand
CCATCCACGCCAAACAAACCGCCACCTATGACGCCGACACCATAGCCCAGTGCGGCGCCGTCGTCACCATCGGCCAAAACGGTGAACCGCAACTCATTTACGGCTTGCTGACCAAAGAAGACGCCGCCCAACTGACCAACGGCCCGGACGAAGGGGAAACCGAGGCGGTGTCCGACGAACCAACCGCCGACCAGCCGCCCTCTGGCTATTCCGCTGTCTTAGTCGAAACCTTGACCACCATCAAAACCGCCGCCATCGCCGCCGAACTCAGCCAGCAGCCCAAGGTCGCCCTGGCCGGAGTCGTNNGCTCAGTGAACAGAAAACCGCTTGGCTGCAGCGCTTGCCGAAAACGCCCAACGCGCTTTGGCAGTGGATTTTGCTTCAGCCCGCGGATACACTTCTTGATCTCTTAGCCTTTTGCGCCGCCCTCAGCCTCAACGGCATCAAGACCAAGAACGATCCCGCCCCCACGCGTCTTCAACACGCCGACGCGGTGGCCACTGCCCTCAACATAGATATGCGCAAGTGGTTTACGCCCACCGCCGACAACTTCTTTAGCAAAGTCTCCAAACCCCACATCCTCGAAGCGATGACCGAAGCCGGGAAGGCCCCCAACTCCAATGCCCCCGCGAAGCTGAAGAAAGGCCCTCTCGCCGANNTGCCCAGGACGAAGCCTTCGATCACGACGAAGACCAGGAGGTGAACGACACACAAGAGTAAGTCCCGGATTGGAATCCCCTGCCGTGGGAGTGGGCGAGCTCGCTCCCACGGAATTGTCGAGAGAAGGATACGGGCCCTCATCCGACTATTCGATGCGCCTGCGGCCTCGAAGAATCCTAAACGGCGACAACACGAGCCTTATTCGGCAGCTTCTTAAAGATTCGATCAATAAATGCATTGACCGCATCATTGCCCTGAACATGGATACCGTTCGAGTCACCTGGCCAGTAGCGCCGCGCCAGATTTTCGATCAGCTCAGGAGCTAAACCCAAGAAATATTCTCTCGTAACAACAAAGCGATACCACTCTTCGTGGCCCATAAGCGTTTTAACGTTAATGACAAGAGGACTCGCGTCCGGAAGCAGAACGCGACTATAACCCATTCCTAGAACGTTGTTTATGGACGACACATTGTCCGTTTTAACCTCGGCGATCAGTCTGGTCACACCCAACGCAAAACCAAACACCATCTGCGTGATGCTTGCTTCGCGCGAATACCCATTTCTCTGAAATTGAGGATTGATCAAGACCCCAGCATCGGGTTTGCCGTCATCTTGGTTGAAAATATCGCAAATCGCAACGTACCCGATGAGACGATCACATCCGTGTGGCTCCTTGACTCGTACGGCCAAACGATATGTATGGCGTGGGGCGTCTGTTTGATTGGCCAGCGTCAGCTGCAGAAACGATTCAATGCTCTCAGGTCGATTCACATTGGCGTTGAACCAGCTTTGTCCTGACTGATGAAGGCTTTCAAAAACACCTCTAAGAGGCTCCAAGTCCTTCACGGTAAAGTCTGAAATCAGTAAACGGGGTGTTTCGATAACAACACCTTGCGACTGAGCGCGCATCTCACCGGCTGGCTGGGTCGAGATTGGAGAAGATGCTCTTCTATCAGCAGCAGCTAATCTTGAACCTTCGAGCTGTAACATGTTTTTCCTTCCTTTTAGTTCTCTTTACAAACTTGGTTTTCTCCATTCCGTCAGGAGTGAGGATGTGATTGGAAACCACCGGGCAACCACGGGCAGCGCCACTCTATTCGAGGACACTGCCCGCATGCCCGAGTGCGCTTCTTTGAGCGTCACTGCGGAGCCACGCCCAAATCGACACACGCACCAGAGGGAGTACCGTTCCCGTTCACTGTATTGCATTGAACAATGTCCCCAGTCTGGTTATTGATCACGTAGACACTCGCTCCTTCCGTCCCGTTAGAAGCTACGTTCGATGATGTCGGTATGACCACCGACAAGCCACTCGGAGCCGTGGGGAGGGAAGAACTTGGCGTAATGTGGCCAAGCTTTGCGCAATGCCCGACCGGTGCGCTTGCAATATAGTCCGCACAGTAGTTGATGGCGCCGCTCTGCTGATCGACGACAACAATCCCTATGCCTAATTCGGCGACACTCACCGTCAGATTTCGAGCGGTCGTCGCCGCCATCACAGGCCTTGAATAGAATTTGCCAACCCCCGCCAGGATTACCAGGGGCAGCAGGATCGCGCTGCATTTGTTGAGATTCATCATATTTGTTTGTTCCTTCCTTTTACGAGTTGTTATTTGCTCCTCCCGCGTGGGGAAGGGAGCCTTGTTGTGAAAGCGAAATACCGCCTTCTGCCTGCGTGCTACCGCACACATGACATGTGAACGGCTGCCAACAAAGCAATTGCAAAATTGCCCCGCATCTCGGGCAATGTTGACTCTTAACAGGTGTTGTGCAAGTCATAAATCAGTACCTCTTCATAGACTTCTGCTGTTCAGTTTTTCCGTTAAGACGGGCTCAGCCTACGCCTCGCCCGTCTCAGAGCGTGATCACTTACTTGTTCGGTTGGACGATCCCGCCGATCATTGTTCCCGGCTGCGAACCGTTTGGCCCGTAGATCGTAACCGAGACGCCAGATTGTGCAGGTTTGTTATCGGGTGTACCATAGGGAGTCCCGAGGTTGTCTTTCAGCATTTCTTTGTTGCTCCTTTGTTTTTTTTCGGATCGAAGAGCTGATCTCTGCGAACCGTGATCCGATTGTCGGTTGAGTCGAAACTTGTGCGCAAGAATCATGACAGCAGAATCTTGATGCGTTGCTGTCAGTAAAATTCTTGATATATATTGCTGATGCGCGACAAAGAAGGACTCCCGGAAGATACAACAACCGACAAACGCCCGACGACAATTCGCCTGTCTCAATCTCTCCGGGAAAGGCTTAAGGAACAGCTTCAACAGGCGAACCATGACCGCGAGAGCATGGATTCTTTCGTCGAGATTGCTATCAAGCACGAGTTGGAGAGACGAGCCTTTTCCCTTCCAACATGCACCGACTGGGAATCCGGGTCGGCAGTGCTCGCACAACTGTTCTTGGAATGCATCCCGTCACCCGTGGTCGTTAAAGACATTCAACAGCGAGTTGTTTGGTGTAATTTGGCTTACGAACAATTGTTTAAGCAAACTCTGTTGCAGCTCAGAGGACGGACCATTCAGGGCCTTATCGACGCCTACAGTTATCAGAGACTTGAGGCAGATCTTGGGAAAATCATGCACGGAGAGAAGCACAAGCGCGGTCGGCCAATCGAGTTTCTAGAGCCCATGACGATGATTGATGGCACCAACAAGGCGTTTCGAGCTTTTAGGTTTTTATTTAGTCCAACCATCATCGGAAAAACTCCCACCGCGCGGCAGACACGGCAGGAGTTTATCGGTGATGTGAGCTTTGACTGGGCTGAAGTGCAGGTCGGGGTACGGCACTCACTCAATCCCGCTTTGGCCAGACACATTACAGAAAATCTCTCTGAAGAGTTGGCCCAACTCTTTCCTGCTTTCTTGCAAAAATGCCCCAATGCCATCGCGATAAAGAAACCATCCGCCGAACTTGTTTGGTGTAATCATACTTACCTGGGTTTGCTAGATGGCGTCAAATCCTATAAGGAAATAGAAGGCAAGACGACGCAGGAATTGTTCAAGCTAGATGTCAGCCACCCAATAGTCCAAAACGATTTAACCGTCGCTCGCCAGAACGTTTGGCTATATACCATTGAGGATGTTCCTGAACGGGGATTTCGCAGCAGCCTTCGATTCCCAATCCCAGGTTCCGACGGGCGTCCCGCTTTCATTTGTGTTTGTAGCACAGACTTCCAATTGGGAAACATAACTAGAACGGCTTTTTATCGGCAGGCCAGACCGCGAGTGAAGAAGACGAAGACGCCCTTTGCTCCTGCCACTGCGGCCTCATCTACCGGCAAGAGTCCCCGCCAGCGCTAGGACAAACGCTCCGGGTTGTTACCCTAGCGTTTATCACCATGCCCAAACGTTCCGCCCAAGACGTCATCGACGATGCCATCCGCGAAAATCGCCCCAATGAGTACATCCTCTACGCCTTCGCCATCTTGTTCGTAGGCCTCGGAACCGGCTCTTTTATCTACTCCCTCGTCACCGGCCATTGGGCGCTCAGCATCGGCTCAGCCATCGAAACAGGCCTCTTCTATCCGGCCATGCACGCCATCCAGAAGATCCGCCGCGAGAATCAGAAAATCAGACTTCTCGAGCTGGCCCTCACGAACGCTAACACCGCCGCCGAAGCCGCCGCCGCCCTCCAGAAAGTTTTCCTCGAAGAATTTAGCGATACTAAGAAAGGGACTACCGATGTTCGGACCAAAAAACACAGCGCGTGATGTCGCCGCCACTTTGATAGCCGGTCTCACCGACGGCTCCATTGTTTTGCGCCATCCTGACAGCGAAGCCGCGGCCAAACCGACTGGCGCATTTAGCGAGTATTTTCGCAACGGTGCCGAACCGAAAGCCAACGGCACCGACCACCCCGCTCCCGCGAACCTGTTAACGAAAGATCGACACTAATCCCGCTTCACAGGGTCTCCGAACATCCATCACGGAAGCCACACGCCCGGCACCGCCCCGCCTGCTGATGACTGCGCCCTGGCTCCGCCTGCAGCCGCTTCGCCTCTTTCACTTCCGCAATCAGAGCGACGATCCACTTGCGCCGTTGATCGTCAAACGGAATCGTAAACGCTCGATCCGAATATTCAAGGATGCCCTCGCGCACCGTGCTTTGATAATGCTCTTCGAGCAGCAGACAGTAGGCAAACAATTGCGCCAATTGCGCCTCATGCGGACCCGTCCGCGGCGCCGCGCTACTCTTCAATTCCACCGGCACAATGCCCCGCGGCGTTCGCATAATCCGATCCGGCCGCCCCGACAGCCCATACCGCGCCGAATACAAATTCTGCTGTTTGAGCGTTTCCAGGTTCGCCCGTTGCGTGTCGATCGACACCAGCTCGCCGGCCGGCANNCCAGGCGGACCGCCCGCTGTGCTTCTTTCTGGCGCATGACAGCGCGCTCCACCCGCTCATCGCTCTGCGCTTGATACGCATCGCCCGCGGCCATTTGCTCCGCCGCCAGGTCCGACACTCGCGCGCCCTTTCGCCGGAGCGCCCAGGCATGCCGGCAGAACAAATATTCAGCCAGCTCCGTCGCGGTAATTCTCGGCTCCATACCCCTATTCGCTTTGAAGTGGATGCGCCAACACCGCCGGACTAACGCGCGGAGTCTGCCTCATCAGTTTCGAGTTGGCTTTCCTGTTCAGAATTTACGAACGCCGTCATTTCCTGGCCGCATTCCGCACATCGAAACTTGCCAGTTTCCAGAGACCCAACGACAATCCCACCGCAATTGGAGTGGAAGAACCGAACGTAATCTTGTAGGTCCATAATGTCATTGTGCCCAAGCCACTTTCACGAAAGCGCCGAGATGACATCAGGGCCGAAGTGTGGGCGAAGGCTGATCGCAAAGAGCAACCGCCAGTTGATGACAGAGTTACNNATGCGGACATGAAGAAATGGTTGCGCCGGCGCTGAATCCAGAGCACGCCGTTTGCTCGCAATGCAGACAGAAGAGTTTGCTTTCGAGGGCGTAGCGTGGACCGTTTCGAATTCCCCGAAGACGATCAGCCCTCAGTCCTTACGGGTGATTTATGCGAGCACTTCGGCGGGTGTGCTGAATGTCCGGGCTTCACAACAGCCGGCGAGCTGCAGCTTCCAGACAAAGACCCAAGTGAAGCGGTGTTCTGTACGCATTGGTGTCACCGCGCCAGCCAGAGTCATTAGAAAGCCTGGTGTTTGTCGGCGGGCATGGCAAGCAACGTTGGGTTTTCCCATTGAGGCACTAGATCGCCCTTTGCCAGACGCAACAGGAGATCGCCCCCCGTTTCCTCATCGAACAACTTGTGAATAAAGCGATACGTACTATTCACCACCTCGATCATGAGCACCTTCATTTCGCTGTCGTCGATGCGCGACTATCGGTTCCAA
>PMQB01000136.1 GCA_003169195.1 Bryobacterales bacterium | reverse complement strand
CCGCCGCGGCAAACAAATCTTCGTTCACCTCAATCGCGGAATCCTCTATCTCCACCTTGGCATGACCGGTAAGCTTCTCTGGAACGGCGCCCGCACCAAATATGCCCGCGCCATTTTCGAACTCGACAACGGCACCCTTATCTTTGACGACATCCGCCAATTCGGCCGCGTCGAATATTACCCTGAAATGCCCGCCTTCCTCGCCCGCACTGGCCCCGACGCCCTCACCGTCTCCGCCGCCGATTTCCTCACCCGCCTCAAACGCCACACCGGCCACATCAAACCGCTGCTTCTGAATCAATCCTTCATTGGCGGCGTCGGCAACATTTATGCCGACGAATCGCTCTTCGCCGCCGGCATCAATCCTCGCGCCCGCGCCAGCCGTCTCTCCAAACCGCGCGCGCAGGAATTACACCGCCAAATTCTCGCCATTTTGGAATTAGCCATTCAACACCGTGGCTCCAGCATCTCGAACTACGTAGATGCCGACGGCGCCTGCGGCAATTATCAACAGCAACACAACGTGTACGGACGCACCGGCGAACCCTGTCCACGCTGCGGCACCCCCGTCCGCCGCATCGTCCTCGGGCAACGCGGCACCCACTACTGCCCCACTTGTCAACGATCCTGACTAGGTTCCAGTTTGTGCCCAGTAAATATCAACCGTGTCGTAGGCTGCTGTCGCCGACCCAGCCGCTCGTGAGAAGCTTCCCTCAACCCTTTCCACGCGCACGCGGAAATCGGCCTTTCGAAAATGCTCCCCTGCTGCATAAGCCAGCCTTTGCATGCCTGTATGAGAAAGCGGCACCGCGTAAGGAACGGGGCCCGAAAGCTCCAGCGAGCCAGCTGCGGCCGCCGCAACAATCCCTACCGAATTGTCGAACGTAAGAATCAGACCACGCCCGCCCGACTCCGCCGACCTCTCCACCTGCGTCTCCGCCCAATTCACAAAATCAGGAAAGCCAAACTGTAGGAAGGCCTCATACTGCGCCTCACCCTTCCGTTGCTGCCGCGCCTCGAATGCCGCGGCTATCTCACACAGACGCTCCGGGGTCGGCAAGCTACGGTCCGCAATGCGCCTCGCCGTCTGCGGCGCTTCCAGCAAAAGAAGCCTCGGCGCACCGGCTTTCGACGCGGATCTCGCCTTACCACTTTCACCGTCTTCGTAGTTGAGCCAACTCAGAAACTTGTCAATGAACTCCAAGCGAATCCTATGCCCTCACCACCTTCTCGGCAAATGGTCGCCTGAGCATTTCGAACTTTCCCGTTTCTAGCGCCACCCTAAACACACGCAGGCACAAGGCCCTAAGGGGCAGGTTCTCAACAGGAAAGAAGAGCAGTTTGTAAACTTAAGCGCCGCCCTTGGCCTTGCGCTCTAGTCGGTCGAGCCGAGAACCCAAGTCCTCGAAATTGTCATTGTGAGCCGCCGCAATATTCGCCAATCGGCGTATATTCTCGGCATCAATTTCAACCACGCTGTGTAGCCGCTCAACGGATCCCTTCAACACTCGTAACTCGTTCTGAAACGACTCCATATTGGAGTGCAGCGACTCCGTCGATTGCAGCAGAAACTGAAGCCGCTCATCAATAGACATTTATCTTCACTATAAACCCACTCGCCATCTCGCGTCTGTAGCCCTCCCAAGCCCTTCGGCCAGGTGGTCTATGCCAACTCGTCATCCATCCTGGCGAGCCGGCCCCACATCCTTCAACCGCGGCCGCAATCGCTTCATCGGCTCGCGCCCATCATTCACGTCCACCGGCCGCACTTTCGGACGCGCCGCCGCCTCCGCCGCCATGCGCTCTTTCTCTTCCGCTTGCTCCCGCGCCTGCTGAATCGTATCCGTGACCTCGGCCACCGCCTTCATCGCCTTCACATCATGCACCCGCACAATATGCGCACCGCTCAAAATCGACGCCGCCACCGCCGCCGCCGTCGCAAATTCCGTTTCCAAATCGCCGTCCTTCTTCAAGAACAACTTCCGCGACGGCCCAATCCCAATCGGCAAATCAAAACTGCGCAACTGCCCCAAGTACGCAATGATCTCCGAATTCTGCTCGCGCCGTTTCCCGAACCCTAAACCCGGATCAATCACAATCTGCTGCTTCGTCACCCCGCCCAGCCGCGCACGATTCAACGCCGCGTCCAAATCAATGGCAATCGTGTGCATCAAATCCTTCACCGGCGGCAGCTTCGCCCACGTTTCCGGGTTGCCCCGCATGTGATTCACAATCAACCCCGCGTCCCACTTCGTCACAATCTTCGGCAAATGCAAATCCAGCAAAACGCCGCTCGGATCATTAATAATCTCCGCCCCGTGCTCGAGCGCCTTATCCGCCACGCCAGATTTATAAGTGTCCACCGAAATCGGAATCGTCAGCTTGTCCTTCAGCTTTTTCAAAACCGGGATCAACCGCCGCAACTCTTCGCCTTCGCTAATCCGCTGCGAACCAGGCTTCGTCGATTCCGCGCCAATGTCGATAATGTCCGCGCCCTGCTCTTCCAACTCCAGCGCCCGCACGAACGCCTTGTCCGGATCGGTATACAGCCCGCCATCGGAAAACGAATCAGGCGTCACATTCAGCACGCCCATAATGAACGTGCGCTCGCCCAAATTCAGCTCGCGATTCTTTAACTTCCACTGATAACGTTTTTGCATTCCCGTAGACTTTGAGTGTGGCAGACTCTCCCAGCGCAAACTTCCTTCTCGTAACGAAAGACACCTGCCGCGATTTCGCCCAGTCCTCTCACTTCGAATGGCTCGATACCAATCATACCGGCGCCTTCGCCATGGGCACCGTCGCCGGCGTGAACACCCGCCGCTATCACGGGCTCCTCATCGCCTCACAAAATCCGCCCGATGACCGCCAGTCCATTCTCTCCCGCGTCGAGGAAACCATCGCCTTCGCGGACAAGTCCTTTGAATTAGCAACCGTCCAATATCCCGGCGTCGTACAGCCTCGCGGCTTCGATCTTCTAGAAGACTTTCGTGCTGGCCCATTCCCCACCTGGCGCTACAACCTCAACGGCGCTTTCATCCAAAAATCCGTCTGCCTCTTGGACAACGAACAATCCGTTCTTCTCTCCTATCGCGCTTCGCATCCCTGTCAAATGAGCCTTCGCCCCATGCTCTCCCTGCGCGATTATCATTCCCTCGCCCATCAAAACACGAGCCCGTCGCCCGTCCTTCGAACCGCCGCCGGCCGCTGCTCCTTCACCTCTAACGCCGGCACGCCCTCTCTCACCATCCTGCATTCCGCCAAAACCTTTCGGGCAGATCCGCAATGCTACTTGAACAACGAATATCTCCGCGAACTCGACCGCGGCCTCGATTTTCGCGAAGACCTCTATTCGCCCGGCGTCCTCCTCTTCGATCTCCCCGCCAACACACGAGTCTGGTTGCTCGCCACTATCGAACCCGATGCTTGGCGGCGCCAACTCGACAATGCCACCATCGAGACCATCCTCGCCGCCGAAACCAAACGCCGCACCTTTCGCGATCCCCTCGCGCGCGCCCTCGATCAGTTCCGCATCGTCCGCCACAACAACCGCCCCTCGCTCATCGCCGGCTATCCCTGGTTCACCGATTGGAGCCGCGACATCCTCATCAGCCTCCCCGCCTTATCGAAAGCCGGCTTTCCGTCCTCCGAAACCAAACCCATCCTTGCCATGCTGCTCGAACAGCGGTCCCATGGTCTCCTACCCAATCGCTTTCTCGATCAACAAGGCACTCCCGAATACAACACTGTCGACGCCACTCTTTGGTTCTTCGTCGCCGCCTATGACTACATCGCCCAATCGAACGATCTCGCATTCCTCGCCCAAACGCTCTACCCCGCCGCTCTCGACATTCTCCACTGGCACAACCGCGGCACCGCCTTCGACATCAAAAACGATCCGTTCGACAACTTACTCTACGCCGGAATTCCCGGCGTACAACTTACCTGGATGGACGCCAAAATCGGCGACTGGGTCGTCACCCCCCGCATCGGCAAGCCAGTTGAGATCAATGCACTCTGGTACAACGCGCTCAAGATAACCGCCTCCTGGGCCGCCACTGTCGGCGATAGCGCCGCTTGGGCTCAATTCACCGCACAAGCCAACGCCACCCGCGATTCCTTTCAGCGCAAATTCTGGAACGAAGAAACCGGCTGCCTCTTTGACGTCCTCGCCACGCCTGCCAACGATCCCAGCATCCGCTCCAACCAGCTCTTCAGCGTCTCTCTGCCATTCCCGCTGCTTGATCGCGATCGCGCGCAGGCCGTCGTCAACGTCGTTCGCAACGAACTTCTCACGCCTGTGGGATTGCGAACATTAGCACCCGGCTCAACCGGTTACCGCAGCCGCTTCGAAGGCGACATGGCCGCGCGCGATTCCGCCTATCATCAAGGAACCGTTTGGCCCTGGCTCACCGGCGCCTACGTCTCCGCCTACCTGCAAGCCTTCGGCAAAAACACCTTCAGCCTCGCCTATTGCAGCCGCATTCTCGACAACCTAGAAAACGAAATGCGCGCCTGCTGCCTCGGCTCACTCAGCGAAGTCTACGATGCCGACCCGCCCCAACGCCCCGCCGGCTGTCCCGCCCAACTCTGGAGCATCGCCCAACTCATCCTTGCCCGCAGCTTCATCTCCAACGACAAACAGTCCCCCTAAGCCCCCTGACCTCTCGCCTTCTTCTCCATCTGCCGCCGCGCTAAACTCAACCACTCTTGCAGCGTCGCCGCCAACTCCGGATTCTGCACCGCCACTTGCCGAAAGTGTTCATTCGCCACTTCCTCGCTACACTCCGCCAGCGGACCGCCCCATGTCCCCCGCCCGCCTTTTCTCACACGATCCTGCAAAAGATCCGCCCACTCATTCGTTAGCACCGCGAGATCATTTCCCGCTACGCCACTTTCACGAAGCGTCTGTTGCGCTAACTGGAACAACGGAATCGCGAGCGCCGTCGACAACAAATTTGCCGCGAAGTAGAGCGCCTTCGTTCCCGGCCGCAGTTCAATCACACGCGTCTCACACTGGCTCAGCAGCCGCTTCGTTCTTCGCACCGCGCCCGCATCGCCTTCCACCACGAAACAGTTGTCCGAAAGCGGCCCCACACTCATCACACTCGCAATCTGCGCGCCCAACCGCCGCAGCGGAATCAAGACATCCGTCGTCAGCCAGCTCTCACACAGCACGAAACACATCTCACCAAACGCCAGCCTGCTCTCACAAATCTCTGCCACAACGCGCGGCGTTTGCGAATCCGGCAGCCGCAACAATATAAGTTGCGCGCAATCCAGATCCTGATACTCCGCTACCGCATAACCCGCCCGCATGAAATTCGAAACCCGGCGCGCCACCTGTAACCCGACTGACTTAATCGGCCCTAACTCCTCTTTCAGGCACGCTAGCCGCAACACTGGCGAAGACGTGGCATTACCCTCCACCACCAGGCCCACTCGCATTTGCTTCTTCATGAACGACGCTCGCTTTCAATGCCTTCATGCGGTCCCGGTATTGCGCCGCTTTTTCAAATTCAAATGCTTTGGCCGCTTGCTTCATCTTCGCTTCCAGTTCCGCAATCAGCGCTGTTCGCTGCTCCGCCGTCAACGCCACCCCCGTTTCCGGTTCGTCGTCAATCGGCACCGTCACATAATCCGCTTCCGCAATCGCCACCAGACTCATATCAATCGGCTTCACAATCGATTGCGGCGTAATATCGTTCGCTTCGTTATAGGCTTGCTGAATCGCGCGCCGCCGTCCTGTCTCCCCCATCGCCTGTTCCATGCTCTTGGTAATCACATCGGCGTAGAGAATCGCGCGCCCTCGCAAATTTCTCGCCGCTCTCCCAATCGTCTGAATCAGCGACCCACTCGATCGCAGGAATCCTTCTTTGTCGGCATCCAAAATCGCTACCAGCGAAACCTCTGGCAGGTCCAATCCCTCTCTCAACAAATTGACGCCAATCAAAACATCATATATACCTTTGCGTAAATCTCGCAAGATCTTGATGCGGTCTAAAGTACTGACCTCCGAATGTAAGTAAGCGCACTTAACGCCCACTTCCGCGTAGTACTCCGCCAAATCCTCCGACATCCGTTTCGTCAGCGTCGTCACCAGCACCCGCTCATCCGCCTCCGCCCGAATCCGGATCTCATTCAACAGATCATCCACCTGCCCTTTAATAGGACGCACCTCAATCTCGGGATCAACTAAACCAGTCGGCCGGATAATCTGCTCCACCACCACGCCTGCCGATTTCGTCAGCTCATACGGCCCCGGCGTCGCTGAAACATAAAC
>PMQB01000629.1 GCA_003169195.1 Bryobacterales bacterium | reverse complement strand
GGCCGTTGGGGCGTCAATTATATTTACGGCACGTTTCTTGCTTTGCGTGGTCTGCGCGCTGCCGGCATGAGCGAAAACGAACCCCAGATTCAACGTGCGTTGGAGTTCATCCGCGCCTATCAAAACCGTGATGGCGGTTGGGGTGAAAGCTGCGCCAGCTACGACGAAAACACTTTCGTTCCCGGCAACAGCACCCCTTCGCAAACCGCTTGGGCGCTGCTGGCACTCTTAGCCGGTAACGATCTGCGCAGCCCCAGTCTCTTCAACGGCGTGGAATATTTAACCACCACGCAGTTGCCCGAAGGCCATTGGGACGAACCGTATTGCACCGGCACCGGTTTCCCGCGCGTGTTCTATCTCGCCTACACCGATTACCGCAACACCTTCCCCTTACTCGCTCTTTCAACGTTCGTGAAAGCGCTCGCTTAAGAAACCGTGCCCTTGACCCTTGTCACAGGTGCGAGCGGATTTCTGGGTTGGCACGTCGCCAAGCTCCTCACCCAACAGGGCCATCGCGTACGCGCTCTCTGCCGGCCCACCAGTCAACTTCGCGAACTTGATGTGGAACGATTTACCGGAGATCTGCGCGATGCCGATTCGCTGACACGCGCTGTGGAAGGCTGCGAACGTGTCTATCACGTGGCCGCCGATTATCGTCTCTGGTCCAAAAACCCCAACGATCTCTACGAAGCAAACGTCGAAGGCACGCGCAATCTGCTCGATGCCGCCATACGCGCCGGCGTCGAGCGCATCGTTTACACCAGCACGGTGGGCTGTATCGGCATGCCGCCCGGCGAACAAGGTGATGAAAACTCACCTGTCTCCATCGAAGACATGACCGGCCATTACAAACGTTCGAAATGGCTGGCCGAACAAGTGGCTCTCGAAAAAGCGCAAGCCGACGGCGCACCCATCGTCATCGTGAATCCCACTGCACCCATCGGCGATCACGATTGGAAGCCCACACCCACCGGCAAGATCATCGTCGATTTTCTAGCCAATCGCCTTCCAGCTTTCGTTGACACGGGCCTTAATCTGGTTGACGCCCGCGACGTCGCGCAAGGCCACATTCTTGCCGCCGATCAAGGCAAGCCGGGCGAGCGCTACATTCTAGGTTGTGAAGACCTCACGCTTGAACAGATCCTACAGCGCTTGGCCAAAATCGCCAACAAACCCGCGCCGAAACTGAAGCTGCCCTATATGGTGGCGTACGCGGCCGGCGTTATCTCTACAGGCATTGCGAATATCACGGGCAAGGAACCCATGGCCCCGCTCGAAGGGGTCCGCATGGCCCGTAAGAAAATGTTCGTCACTCACGCCAAGGCCACGCGCGAACTCGGCTTCCAACCGGGTTCCGTTGACACGGCACTCGAACGTGCCATCCAGTGGTTTCAAGAAAGCGGGCGCTGTTAGCCTATGTCCCTTCTGTTTGTGGCCGCCGAAGCCGGCGAATTAGAAAATGTTGCCGAACGCTTGGAAAACCTTCGCAAGCTGAGTTGGCCCATTGATTACGCCTACGAAGGCATCTATCAAGGCCAACGCTTCCTCCTGGCCGCCAATGGTGCCGGTCCCAAACTCGCCGCCCAAGCGACAGAAGTGGCCATTCGCGCCGTCAGTATTGCCGACCTTTCGTCCTCTCGCCTCGAGGCTGTAATAACTACGGGCTTCGCGGGCGGCTTAGACCCCGCGCTGAAGGTTGGTGATATCGTTATCGCGGAACAAGTGATCGATTTCGCCACCGGAGAGCACTTCCCTTGCGCTGCCCTCCCGGACCATCCAGCCGCCGGAGTAGTGCTTTCACAGGATCGCATCGCAAACAATCTAGAGGAAAAGCAGGAGTTGTTCGCTAAAACGGGCGCTTGCGTGGTCGAAATGGAGGCAGCGGGCGTAGCGGCTCGCTCAAAACGCGCCGGATTACCATTTCATTGCATCAAAGTAATTTCCGACGGGGCCACCGAGTCTTTCAACTTCGACCTGAATAGGATGAGGACTACCGAAGGCAGGGTGTCGCGTGGGAAAATCATAGTTCATGCCTTAGTGCGGCCGAATCTGGTTCCCGGCTTGTTTCGCTTGAAGCGCCGGTCGGACGAAGTCGCGCAGGTGTTGGGAGAATTTCTTGTCAGTTGCCGAATCGGTTCGGACAGTCACAGCAGCGGCGAGTAATGATATTCCTCGCAAAATGCAAGCCGCCGTCTATCTTGGCAAAGGCCGGGTAGCGGTGCAGTCGGTGGAGACGCCTTCCATTGGGCGCGGTGAAATTCTTGTCCGCGTCGAAGCTTGTGGTGTCTGTCATACAGATCTGAAAAAGATCGAATACGATTTGCTCGCGCCGCCCAGAGTTTACGGGCACGAAACAGCAGGCGTGGTGGCGGCTGTGGGCGAAGGCGTTACCAAATATTCCGTGGGCGATCACGTGGTGGCGTTTCATCACATCCCCTGCGGCCAATGTTTTTATTGCGAACGTCGCCTGTACGCGCAGTGTCCTACCTATAAGAAAGTAGGCATCACGGCCGGCTTCGAACCCGCCGGCGGTGGCTTCGCTCAATACGTACGCGTTATGGATTGGATTGTCGAACGAGGCGTTGAAAGAATTCCGGCTGGTGTTTCGTTCGATCAAGCTTGTTGGGTTGAACCTGTGAACACTTGCCTCAAAGGCGTGGAACTGCTGGCGCCACGCGCGGGCGATGTCGTGGCCGTTTTAGGCCAAGGGCCCATTGGCTTGATCTTCACTATGCTGCTGCGTGCGCGCGGCGTGACCGTGATCGCTTCCGACACTATCGAATTCCGCCGCAGCCTTTCCACGCAATTCGGCGCCTTCGCTGCCGANNGCCGACGCCGTCATCCTAGCCACCAGCGTCAAGGGCCTGGTTGAACAAGCCGTCCGCATTTCCCGCCCCGGTGCCAAGATCCTTCTCTTCGCTCAGACTTCTTCTACCGAACGAATTGAAATTTCCGGCGCGGACGTCTGCGTAGGAGAGCGTATGTTGTTTGGTTCCTACAGTGCCGATGTAGATTTACAGGCCGAATCCGCTCGGCTGGTATTCTCAGGCCAGCTGCCTTTGGAACAACTTATTTCAGACCGCGTCTCTCTTTCTGAGATTGAGCGCGGTATCTCCATCGCCCAACGGCCTGGAGACCGTTCGTTGAAAGTGGTTGTACATCCGCAGGAGCGGATTTCATGCCAATAGCCATCGACACCATGCAGGCTGCCGTTTTATATGGAAAAGAGGACGTTCGGCTCGAATCAGTCCCAGTTCCGGCCATTGGCCCGGGCGAAATGCTTGTTCGCGTCAGAACGGCTCTCACCTGCGGCACCGATGTGAAAGTGTTCCGCCGTGGCTATCATGCCAAAATGATCCGTCCGCCGGCACTGTTCGGCCATGAAATGGCCGGCGACGTCGTGGCGGTAGGCGAAGGCGTTTTCCATTTCCGCGCGGGCCAGCGTATTGTGGCCGCCAACTCTGCCCCATGCGACCATTGCTTCTTTTGCCGTCACGGGCAACAAAATCTCTGCCAGGATCTGCTTTTCAATAACGGTGCCTATGCGGAATACATCCGCCTCCCCGCGCGCATCGTACA
>PMQB01000650.1:24722-25111 GCA_003169195.1 Bryobacterales bacterium | reverse complement strand
GAGGCGATCAAATCGCCGTTCCGGCTCAACGTGTAAAAACGCCCCGAAAGCCTGTCTGCGCAGATGAAAGCACCGTGCGTAAACTTCAGCCCGTTGGCCAGATGCGCTACCGGATAGAGGTTGCTTGTGTCCCCTTCTTTGATCAATCTGGGAACGGAATCCGCGGCGAGGGCCACCAGAGTAACCGCAGTGATGCCAGCCAACAAGCGCGCATTCGCCATACCTTATTTGACGCTAACCGCCCACACACCGTTGAGTCAAGAACGAGTTACTGCCGGGCTTTCTGACGCTGGACCCACCGACGCTTGAGATCCGGCCAGAACTCTTTCAACACGTTAGCCGCCGCATCCGTCGCCAATTGCGTTGCCCAATTCTCCGAAAAATCCTTC
>PMQB01000650.1:385-24669 GCA_003169195.1 Bryobacterales bacterium | reverse complement strand
CGCGGATCTTCCTTCAGCAGCGCCGGCAGAAATCCTTCCGTCATCATATTACCGATCGCCTGATCCGCATATGCCGTGCTCACCCGGCGAAAATATCCAAGGGTTCCCTGACCAAACTGCGGATGGGTATTCTCTAGCTGATACAAGCCCGCGAAGGCCGCGCCCAATCCCACCAGCGGATAATCGAACGAATCCTTCGCCGCAATGGTCAACTTGTACGTGATCGATATCGGATGGTAATCCTTCATGGATTCGGCGGTGCGGTAATTAGGAATGACGCCCAACACACGCTTATCCTCGTTCAACGCCGCCGGATCGTTCGCATCTAATTTTGTCTTCTCCTGCACAGCCAGCTGCCCAAACAAGGGCGGCGAAACGCAGAAAATCAGCAGGACCGCGATGCGGCGGCCGCAACCAAACGCAAGTTCTTCGATGGGAATCCCCTTTCCTACCCGTGTGGTTACCATTATGGGCACTGGCAAAGGTACTTGCAAAGCAAATAAGGAGGGAATTCCAAGGCCGGTTGCTCGCCAAAATGGAGCTGAGTACCAGTACGGACCGTGCCATGAAATACAATGACGCCGAAAGATGCTCTACAAAACCGATTCGCATGAATGACAATCGCAGGCAGTTCTTGAAAACGGTAGGGGCCGCGGCCATCGGCAGCACGCCTACACTTCTGGCTGAAACACGGCAACTCAAGCTTTCCACTCCAGAGGGCACATACTTTGTTCTCGATCGCCGACCCGCCAGCTTCACCATTAAGTTGATTGTCGACTTCAAGAAATTTGACGGCGAAAAGAACATTCTCGAAATATCTCAGATCCTTAGAGTGCGCCTGCGTCAGCACGATCCTCACGACCGCAAACGGCAAAACTATCCAGCCTTCCAGATGCCTGACGGCTCCGTACCCGTTCTCGAAGCCACTCTCATGCTCCAATCAACCGAACATCCAGATTGGAATGAGATGACCATTGGCATCCCCTTGGCCATGCTCAAACAAGCGGAAGGAAAGCACGAAGTGGTTCTCAATTTCTCAGGCGTGCGCTGGAGCATGTACATTGATAACGAATTGTGCGACAACGATTTCCCCTTTGGCTATCCACCGCTGGCAGGCGCTCAAACCTGGAAGTTGAATGCAGAGTATGTAACGAAGGCAGTGATACATACGCCCGGGCTTAGGATCAAGGCGAAACACCTGCCAACCCTAATCAGCTCTGCCGAAATTCAATACTGGCTCCCTGCCGGCCACAACAGTTGGGTGGGCGACGTTGTCACATTCTTCCACCTGGGCCGTTATCACGTCTTCTATTTGTACGATCGCCGACATCACCAAAGTAAATTTGGCAAAGGTGCGCATTACTTCGAACACCTCTCCACTACCGACTTCCGAATCTGGACCGAACACCCCGCCGCCACGCCACTCGAAAAGCAATGGGAGTGCATCGGCACTGGCACACCTTTCGTCTTCGAAAAGAAACTCCATCTCAGTTATGGCCTGCACACGGGCCGCATCTATACAGACGACAAAACAACTTGGCCTGCGCAATGGGACTACCTGAAAAAGAATGGCCGCACCGGTTCTTTTGCCCGCAATACACCCGGCATCCCGGCTGGAGCAACCTATGCTGTCAGTGCCGACGGCGTTTCGAACTTCAAAAAGTCGCACATCACCTTCCACCCTTGTCAGAATCCCAGCGTTTACCTTGATCCCTCCGGCCAACTGCGCCTATTGGCCAACGCGGGCTCGAAAGGAATTTGGAAATCGGACACGATTGACGGCGGCTGGCGCTGCCTCAGTCCCAACTTCCCACCCGGCGGCGATTGCACCTTCTTTTTTCGTTGGGGCCGGTTCGACTACATCATCGGTGGCTTCAAGAACCTCTGGTCTAAACCTGCCGATGCACCCGACTCCGCCTATGAAGATATTGCAGCGAAAGGACTCGATTTCTACGATGGCTCCAACGTTCCCTCTATCACTGAAATCACCGGTGGACGCTTCCTCATGGCAGCCTGGATTCGCATCCGCGGCTGGGGCGGCAATCTGCTCATTCGCGAACTGCTGCAATTCCCCGATGGCCGAATTGGGTCAAAATGGATGCCAGAGATTTCGCCGCAAACCGACAATCCTGGCATTCTCGCGGCCAGTATCAGCACGCAGACAAAATTCCCGCTGAACGGCAAATCATTCCTGCTCACCTTTGACGTCCACCTGGATGAAGCCAAACAAGGCAAGTGCAGCGTCTCGTTTCTGCCGCAGAATGGCGAACAGGATGCCTGCGAATTCCAGCTTCGCCTCAACGACGCACGCGCCCAATTCGCTCCTGCTTCGCTCCAAGATTTCGCCGCTCCCCAAAAATCTCTGCGCGAAGGAAACTCTCCCCACGAAGCCCGCAACTACGCCATCGAAAATCTTATCGGCGTCGATCAACGGTTCACCGTCCGCATTCTTGTCAAGCACTCTGACAAAATAGGCGGCTCTCTGGTGGATGCGGAAATCGCCGGACAACGCACCATGATTTCCTACCGTCCCGAGCTAAGCGTGCAACACCTTCTGTTCCGGACTGAAAATCTATCACTCACCAACGTGCAGATAGCCCCGCTCACACGAGCGTCCTAAATCGCGAAGCCCTCACAAATCAGTGGAACAATAGAAGAATATGAACACATCGAGTGAAAAGGCTATCCTTGCCGGTGGCTGCTTCTGGGGCATGCAGGACCTGATTCGTCGAATGCCGGGAGTTCTCTCCACGCGTGTTGGCTACTCCGGCGGCGACGTGCCCAACGCCACCTATCGCAACCACGGCACTCACGCCGAAGCCATTGAGATTCTGTTTGATCCGCAAAAAACGAGTTATCGCAACCTGCTGGAATTCTTTTTCCAGATTCATGATCCGACTACGCCTAACCGTCAAGGCAACGACCGGGGCGCCAGTTATCGCTCCGCCATTTATTACACAAACGACGAACAGAAACGCACGGCCGAAGAGACCATCGCCGATGTCAACGCTTCTGGATTGTGGCCTGGCAAAGTTGTCACTGAGTTAGCGCCAGCCGGCGCCTTTTGGGAGGCGGAACCAGAGCACCAAGATTACTTGGAGCACTATCCAAACGGCTATACCTGCCACTTCGTTCGTCCGAATTGGAAGCTCGCCAAACTTGCTCGCACTGGATCCTAATAGTCAAGGCGCGCTCCGTTCGCGATCGTGAAACAACTTCTCAGGAATCGACGTCCATAATAGTGCTTCGTATTCGCTTCCTTATTTTAGTGGGACTCATCTATTCAGTCTCGTGCGGTAACCAATCGACCGTGCCGCAGCAGAGCAGCGGCAGCACAACCACCACCACGGTGTCGCACATAACCCCGCCTGCCCAAGCCGCCGGCTATACTCTTTCCTTCTCCGACGATTTCTCCGCCTTCGATCTTTCGCCCGATGGCACCGGCGATTACACCTGGTATCCAGGCATTTGGTGGGAAACGCGGCCCGTTCCCTTCAACGCCTCTATTGATTCGCCCTTTCTGGATTTAGCTTGGACCGCCGCCCAAACCCCGCCGGACACCACGATTAGTTCCTGCGCTCCCAAAGGCGGCGTCTGCCACGCCTTTCGCTACGGCTATTTCGAAGTGCGCATGAAATGGGATGTCACCACCGGCGCCTGGCCCGCACTTTGGATGATCCCCACCCAGAGTTTCGTCTCCGCCCCCGAGACCGGCGAACTCGATTTGTTCGAAGGCCAAGGCGACCCCGCCAATGCCCAAACCTTCTTCGGCACCATTCACGATTGGCAAACCATTAACGGCAAAGCAGTCGACGTTGCCAACAACGGCGGCCACAACGCCTTTGCCATTCCGGGTGTCGATTTCTCAGCGCTACACACCTATGGAGTGCTTTGGGTGCCGGGACAAGTTACTTGGTACTTCGACGATCAACCTGTGCTGACAAGCCCCACTTACCCCATCTTCGACCAGCAAACTTACTATTTGATGCTCAGCGCACAAGAAGGGGCTAACTGGACTTCTGGTAACACCGCCGGAGTTAGCGCCAGCAGTATTAATCTCTATGTAGCTTGGGTCCACGTTTGGCAAGCTCCAGCGTCATAGCCACTCCAACATGCAACACAAGGTACCTTTAAACTAGCCTCTCGCGGAACCGATGGTTACGATCTCCTCTTCGAACGCCTCGCTGGCTTCGGCGACTCAGAAGGCACACGGCACGTCTCCTCACTCGAAGGCGCTCTCAACGTGATCGAGAAGGTGCTTGGTCGGCCCTTAACGCCCGGCGAGAGCGAGACCCTAGCCATTGGCAATGGCCTGGTAGCTTCTTTTGACTCCCAGAATTTCGATACTTACTTTTAGTCAAAGTAACGCTGTCTTCAATGGAGTAAATGTCGAAGCGGGGCGCGGAGCGTAAGCGACCTTAGTTGGGGCGCTTACTTTCTGGTTTCCAAGACAAACCTCACAGGTGCGGTACTTTCAAGCACCGCGCCTCTTGGCAATAAGACAGGTTCGCGAAACAAAAAGTCTCGATTCCATTTTGGATCGTAATGATAAAGCCAAATCAAGGGCTGCACCGCCCCGTTAGGCAAGCGCGCTGTGATGCGCGCTGAGTCAATCACCGCATCCGCCAAGGGCCGAATGCCCGCAACCTGCAGGGGCTCAGTCAACGTCGTTTGATTGGCGGCAGTTAGTGCATTCTTGATGGTGGGCGGCGGCATCGCTGGCTTGCCATGCGCTTGCTTCGGCAGCCAGTCTGGATTCCCTTGCGGCGCTCCGCCAATGACCCAGGCCGCAATGATCATGATCTCTTCTTGTGTCAGAGCATGATCCGGCTTCAAGTTTCCAAAGCCCTTCACCGCGCCCCAAGGGGGCATCGCCCGTGAAAGAACTTGTTCCTTAATCGCTACCGCCCAAGGCCGAGCCTGCTCGTATTTGCTGAGTGGTATCTCCGCCGTCGACCCATGGCATGTCAGGCAACGCCTATCAAAGATCCGCGAAATATCCCGCGTGAAGGTGAGGTTCGTCGTAATGATGTCATGCGCCATCGCGTTAGCCGCAAACAGCAACACCAGCAGCCTACACACTCTTCACATCCATCCTCTCCCCCGCCTTCAAAACTCGAAACCCTTGCCCCAGCCGCTGCGCCTCATTGACAAAGTCATCCGGCGACGCCGTGTTGAACTCAAACATCTCATAATGACAAGGCACCACACACTTCACCCCAGCGTCATTCGCCAACTGCGCTGCCTCCACGCCATTGAGATTCCCAGCCACCCGTCTCTCCGGTGTTGCCCCGTTAATCGGCAACAGCGCTACATCAAGTTTGAAAGGCTTAAGCCGGTGCGCCATGCCTTCATAAAGAATAGTATCTCCGCTGTGATAGATAAATACTCCGCCGGTGCGAATCACATAACCCAAAAACTGTGGCTCAACTGTTTCATGCGCCGCCGGAACGGCAACAAACTCAAATCCGGCCACGGATGTCCGTTCCCCATCGCTCAACCCAACCGGCCAGTCCTCGTCAACATGCAGCCGTTCAGCAACAAACTTCCGGTTCACTTCCGGAATAATCATCTGCAACCTTGGATTCGCCGCCAGCAACGGCACCAACGTTTCAGCATCCAAATGGTCGGTATGATTGTGGCTCGACGTCACAACGTCAATGAAGTCCAGCCTCACCGGCGCAATCACCCGCTCTGTCATCCGCACATGCGGCTTGTCGGTGGCCGCATATTTCTTGGTCAACGAATCGGAAAGGTAAGGATCAATCAACAGGCAAGCATCGCCCGAATGAATCAGAAAGCCGCTCTGCCCCAACCACCATATATGCACAGCATCTGTCCGCTGTCGTGCGGCTTGAACATCCGCCAGGAATGCTTCGTCTTTCAATAGAGGTTCAATCATGGAATCCCGAGCTCTCGTTTAACAACGTGAACGCCCGCTACCATGTTGGCAAGTTTCGTCCGAGCCGCCCATCTAGCCGTTTGGCTGAGTCCGCAATCGGGCGCAAACGAAAGCCGTTCGGGTTTCGCAAATTGCAAACAGCCCCGCACTCGGGCGGCCACATCCTCGACTGTCTCAACGTAATAACTCTTCACATCGATGATCCCGACTGAGACGATTTTCGTTTTAGCAATCTGTTCGCAAATTTCCAGTTCGGCGAATTCGCGGCTGGCCATTTCCAAATGAATCTCCTCGACATGAAAATCAAGGAACGCCGGAAACATGGGAGCGTAGCGTCGGGGTGCAACTGCGCGTCCTTTGTAGTTACCGAAGCAAAGATGTGTGGATAAATGACACCGTCCGCGCGCCGGTTCAACCGTGCGATTAAAAATGTCGACGAATTGTCTCGGATTCTCGCGATACGCGTAACAACTCATTGAAGGTTCATCAATCGTAATTTCTGCACAACCGGCTGCCAGGCAATCCTCTATTTCCCTTCGCACGATGGGGACCAGTACTTCAGTCACTGCCCAGCGGTCCGGATATCGTTTGTTGGGAACCAGCCTTCCACTTAACGTGTAAGGTCCAGGAATGCTCGCCTTGAGGGTCGGTCCCTTCGGCGCCAGTCGTTTTAATCGATTGAACTCCGCCACAACGCCCAGTCCGTTGGGCGCTTCGATCTCGCCGGTGATCTGATGCTTGCCGCGTTGATCATGGCCCGGCGGTCCGAAGCGCCTGGGCGAATCTGGCTCAGTACTGATGCCGCTCAAGAAGCCATAGAACGATAAGTTGAAGTCGAGCCTCGTCTGCTCGCCATCCGTGATCACATCCAAGCCCGCCGCCGTCTGATCATGGATGGCCGCAATCACCGCATCGTCTTGTAACTCGCTGACGTCATCGTTGCCGAACTCAGCAAGATGACCCGCCGCATATTCAAGCCAAGCAGGAAAAGGATAGCTTCCAATAACAGTAGTTCGCATCATAAAGTAAGCGCCAACGCCGCAGCACCTAAGGTGCCCGAAGGATCAGATAGCTGAGATTTCACGATAGGCACCGCGCGCCTCAACAGAGGCAAAGTCCGTTGGTGAACATCAGTCCGTACCATGTCAAACAGCATGTCCCCCGCTTCGGTAATCTGCCCGGTCAAGATCACTCTCTCCGGATCAAGCACGAACAAGAGTCCCGCAATCGCGCCGCTTAGATAGTTAGTCGCTCGTTGAATAATCCGCAGGCAAACGGCATCGCCATTCCGCGCCGCAGTAAAGACATCCTGGCAGGTCGGATTCGCGTTCGTCAGCTGCGTCGGCAACCCTCGATGAACAACCGTTGCGCCTTCGCTCTCAATTGCCAGTGCCGAGAAGAAAGTCTCCAGGCAGCCGCGGTTACCGCAGATGCATTTCGGCCCATCCGGGTCCACCGTCAAGTGGCCAATATGTCCGGCAATCCCGCCTGTGCCTCGCAGAATTTGACCGTTGACCATCACTGCCCCGCCGACACCTGTGCCGAGCGTCAGCATTATCGCGTCCTGGCAATCGCGCGCCGCACCCCATTGCCTCTCGCCCGCCATAGCAATCCGCGCATCGTTGTCGGCGATCACCGGGCAACGCGGCGGCAATACCGGCCCGATGATTGTCGAAAGCTGCTGGCCTTCCAAATGATGCAAACTTCCGGGAAGCGTAAGGACTTTCGTCGAACTTACATCAATGATTCCCTTGCAGCCAATGCCTGCCGCTGTCACCGGTGGGTGGCCGTCTTGCAAGCCGCGCAACATGTTGTTCAGATTTGCTACAAAGCTTGCCGGCTGCGTGCCGGTGGGCGCTTGGGCCGAACTGATCGTCCGACCGTCTTCGCTTACGAGCGCCGCTTTCACCCGCGTTCCGCCAATATCAATTCCCAGAACCATTCAAGATGAGCTTACTCCAACATCTGATAAAGTTTCAGCCAATGAGTGCTGCTTCAGAATATTACTCGAAGACCGCCAAGCTGCTGGTCGAATTAGGCGAGCAGGAACTCCCTGCGATCCAAAAGGCCGCCGAGATCTGTGCGAACTCCATTGCCCAGGGCGGACTGGTGTTTTTGTTCGGCAACGGCCATTCACGCATGATGTGCGAAGAGATGACGCCGCGGCAAGGTTGCTTTGTCGGTTTTGTGGCCATGGTTGAACTGGCACTTTCGAATCACGCGTCGATTGTTGGAAGCAACGGCCTGCGAGCGCCGTTGTACTTAGAGAAGTACGAAGGCTACGCCGAAGAAATTCTAAAAGGATTTCACTTCGGCCCGCATGACGCGTTCATCGTAATTTCCACCAGCGGCATCCGCCCGGTGATTGTAGAAATGGCAGCCGGCGCACAAAAGCGGGGCTTGCCCGTTATTGGAATCACTTCGAAAAAACACTGCGAGCAGTCTCCGGCCGCACATTCATCGGGAAAAAAATTGATTGATGTTTCCGATATCGTGATTGACAATCACTGCCCTCCTGGCGATTGTGTAATGGAATTACCCGGGCTGGAATGGCGCACCGGGCCGGTATCAACCGTAACGGGTGGAATGATTTTAAATATGCTGCGTTGCGAAGTAGCAGAAAAACTGCTGGCAAAAGGAATTAAGCCAGTGTTGCTTCCCAGTCATCAATTTGTTGGCAACGTCAGTGCCGCGGAGCAGTTAGAACGCTTTTACGATGCTTATCGAAAGAGCTTAAAGCACTTGTATGAATAACGTGAAAGTAGCGTTGCTCGGCTCCGGTTTTGTCGCCGAGTTTTACATGCAAGGTTTACAGAATGTGGCCGGTCAGGAGGTGGTGGCCAATTATTCCCGTAGTGCCGAACGCGCCCAGAGCTTTGCAAAGCACTGGCAGATACCGAGCGCCACAACGGACTTGGATTCAGTCATCGGACGCGACGATATCGACCTGTTCATCATCGCGTTGCCGAATGAAGAGCACTTACCGGTGTCGCTGAAACTCTCGGCGGCGAAACGGAACCAAGTTTGCACGAAGCCACTGGGACGAAATCGGGCCGAGGCCAAACAGATGTTCGATGCCGCGGTGAAAGCGGGCGCACTGCATGGCTATGCCGAAACGGAAGTGTTCGCACCCGCCGTTGTGAAAGCCCGCGAAGTGATTGAGCAGGGCACGTTAGGCAAAGTATTGTGGGTGCGTTCGCGAGAATCGCACAGTGGTCCGCACAGCCCGCACTTTTGGGATGTGACGAAAACCGGCGGCGGCGCCATGCATGACCTGGGTTGCCATTGCATCGCTGCGGCGCGGTACTTTTTTGGCAAACACGACTGCATCACCGAGGCAATGGCTTGGGGGGCGAACCTAGTGCACCATGACAAGACCAAAGGTGAAGACAACGCCCTCTTGATCCTGAAGTTCGCCAGCGGTGGCATCGCGCATTGCGAACTTTCCTGGACTACCAAAGGCGGCCTTGATCTGCGCAATGAGATTCATGGCTCGGAAGGCTCAATCTTTACCGACGTCACACGCGGCACTCCTATCGTGACTTTCTCCACGAAGCCATCGGGTTACATTATTGAGAAAGCCGATGCAGACGCCGGTTGGACGCGACCGTTGCCGGAAGAAGCGTTCGCCTATGGATACCAAGCCGAGATGAAGCACTTTGTAGAATGTGTACGCCATGGCAAAACGCCGCGCGAGACTTACGAAGACGGCTACATCTCGAACTGTGTTTTGGATGCCGGTTATCAATCGATGAGTTCGCAGCGCTGGGTCACGGTGGATTACTGAGTGAGCGGCGTTCTTCTCATCACAGGGTCGACTGGCATTGCGGAAGCAACCGCGCTCAAAGCTGCTCTCGATGATTGGCGTGTCTTCGTCGTAGGACGCGAACAAAATGCGCAATTCGTTGCCGATCTACGAGATGAAGGCGCAGTGCAAAAAGCTTTTGACGCTTGTGTCGTGAAGTTTGGTGGACTCGATGCCGTCTTCAACGTTGCTGGGTCGAGTGGTCGGCGTTTCGGAGATGGTCCGGTGGATGAGTGTACGCTCGATGGCTGGGAGCAGACGTTCGCCGCGAATGCCCGTCCTGCGTTTCTGGTATCGCGTGCCGCAGTGCGCTACTGGTTGAGTGAGAAGAAGCCCGGGGCATTATTGAATGTTTCTAGTGTGCTGGCATTCTCGCCCGAGCCGACCTACTTTGCTACGCATGCCTACGCATCGGCCAAGGCTGCCACCATTGCAATGAGTAAGTCTATGGCCGCGCAATACGCATCGAACGGTATTCGGGTGAACGTATTAGCACCCGCTCTGGTGAAGACTCCCATGAGTGTTCGGGCGCAAGCCGATGAAAAGATCTGCGCTTTCATCGAACAGAAGCAGCCGCTGAGTCATGGGTTCTTAGAGGCGGCCGACGTCGCGGAGACGGCGCTGTTTCTCTTGAGCGAGAAGGCTCGGCACATCACAGGTCAGGTAATAACGGTAGACGGAGGTTGGACTCTATGAGCATCACTCGGCGGCAAGCGCTTCTCAGCGTGGCCAGCGCTGCTGCATTGGCCCGTCCCAGCAGTTCGCGCATGTCGGTGGAAGCTTACATTTTTCAGCAGTACGCCGCTCGACAGAAAAAGCCGCTAGGCGATGTGATGGCTGAAGTTTTCGGCATGGCGCATAGTGCCGGCTTTCACAATATCGAGGTCAACCACGCCTTCTTCACTGCGGAACTGCGAGAGCGAACGGTTGATCTGTTGAAGGCAAACCAACTCAGCATGCCGTCAGTCTATGTGGGCGGTGCAATGCACACGCGAGATGATGCCGCGGCTACTACGGCCCGCGCTTTAGAAATTGCGATCCTGTGCAAACCCTTCGGTTGTGTGGCAGTCGTCAATAATCCCGATCCCAAACCTGCCGGCACGCAGAAGACAGATGAGGAACTCACTGTCCAGGCCTCAGCTTTGAACGACCTAGGGACCGTTCTCAAAGATAATCATTTTGAGTTGCGCGTTCATCACCACACACCCGAGTTGGTAAACAACGCCCGCGAGTGGCGACACATTCTGAACCATACCGATCCGAAATTGGTCTGGTTCTGTCTCGATCTCGATTGGGTGCATCAAGGCGGATTGGAGCCCCTCGATCTCATGCGAGAAGCTGGAAAGCGAGTCCACGAGATTCACATTCGCAATGCCAAAGATAAGCTCTGGCTCGAAGACTTGGAAGATGGCGACATTGATTACTCTGAAATCGTGGCCTTCATGAAAAAAGAAAAACTGAACCCCTTGGTTGTGGTCGAACTCGCGTATCGCGACAATACAGTTGTTACCCGGCCGTTGGCGGAAGATTTGCGCCTGAGCCGGATTTATGCCGAGCGTGTGTTTGGAGTGCGGGCATGAGGATGATTCGTCTCTGTCTTGTATCTGCTTGCTTACTGGTGGCATCTCAGGCACAGGAATTCTTTAGCGTCCCGAAAGCCGATGCTCCGCAATTGGCGGCATGGGGAACTTATTCCGTGGGTGTCCGAACTCTCGATCTCGTTCATGCCGGCCAAATCGATATTCTGAAGTTCGATCAACAGACTGGCAAGGCCCCATTGTATGACCGCCCATTGAAAGTAGAGGTTTGGTACCCAGCTAGTTTAGCGGCAGGCCAAGAAGAGCGGGTCGCTTACCCCAGTCCGATGCCGGGTGTTGCGCCGCGCACGACTGGTCCAAAGGGGTTTGAGGTGATCGGTAAAGCAGCCAGAGACGCGGCACCCGTGAAAGGGCAAAACTTCCCACTGGTAATCGTGTCACACGGTTATCCTGGTTCGCGTTTCTTCCTGAGCTACTTGACCGAGAATCTGGCATCGAAGGGTTACGTTGTCGCGGCCATCGATCATACCGATTCAGTTTTCGGAGAAGTTCGCCCTTTCACCAGCACTCTTTTGAATCGTTCGAACGACCAGATGTTCGTGCTTCGTTCCATAGAGAAATTGGCCAAGACAAAAGATAGCTTCCTGTTTGGGTTGGTACAGGAAAAGAATGCGGCCATCGTCGGTTACTCGATGGGTGGCTATGGATCATTGATCAGCGCGGGTGCGGGGATCAGCGATAAAAGCGCATTGAATCAATTTGTGCCCGGCGGTTATCTGAACGATTGGAAGCGGGACAGCGAGAAATACCAAGCAATCATCCGAGAGGGCCTAAAGGCAATTGTTGCCATCGCACCCTGGGGGAAGCAGCCGCCGTTTAGTGCGTGGGATTCCGAGTCACTGGCAGGAATCAAGATACCATCACTCTTTATTGTTGGCGACCACGACGATGTAGCCGGCTATGAGGCTGGACCGAAGCGGGCGATGGAGCTGGCGGTCAACTCAGATCGTTGTCTATTGGTGTACGAGAATGCCCGGCATAATACGGGCGGTAATCCGCCGCCGCCCAACATGGCTTTGGATTATAAGGCGATCCAGTCGTTTGATGAGCCGGTTTGGCGAAAAGATAGAATTGCGGCCATCAATCAACATTTCATTACAGCGTTTCTGGATTTAAATCTCAAGGGAGATCAAGCGAAGCGGGCGTTCCTGCACGTGCCGCTGACCCATTCGAACGACGGTAAGTGGGCTGCTGCGCCAAACACCACTGACGAAGGAGTGTTTAGTAAGGGTGACGATTTCTGGCCAGGATTTCAGCGGCGGTGGGCGCTCGGGTTAGAGATGAGTTGCTCTGCGAAATAAATGGTTTGCGTCATTTCACCCAGGGCTTAATGATTGAGTTGGTGTTCTTGCGCACAGTTGCACCGTAAGCGACCGAGTTTCATTGCTTTACGGGTTGGCCACTCTCTTGCCAGTAAGTTTGGGTATTGAGACCTACGCATGAAAGTTGAAAACATACTCTTCCCTTTGGACTTCTCCAAGCGGAGCCTTGGCATGGCTGCGGAAGTGGAATCTCTGGCCCGCCGTTTTGGGTCGCGCGTGACCGTGCTGCATGTTTTCGAAATCCCCGCCACCTGGTATGGAACGGCGGAAGCGCCAACGATCAATTTGAATTGTTTTCAGGAATTTTACAAAGCGGCGGAAGAAAGCTTAGAAAATTTTAAACTGAACTTACCGGCGGATCGCGTGGAGAAAGTTATCTGCAACGGCGACCCGTCAGTTAGAATCGCGAATTGGGCGCGTGAACACCCCACTGATTTGATCATGCTGGGGACTCGCGGGTTTGGCAGAATTCAAGGGCTGCTGCTCGGTTCGGTAGCCGCGAAGGTGATCCATGATACGCCCTGTCCGGTTTGGACGGATGCAAATGCGCCGGTTCATGCTGCGCACGAGGATGAAATTAATGATGTTCTTTGCGCGGTGGATATAGACGAAGAATCTATTTCACTCATGCGGTTTGCCAGCGAAGTGGCGCGTTTATTCGTGGCGAAATTGCACTTAGTGCATTGCATTCCGGAAGCGGAAACGCGCCCGAACAAATACTTCGATTTCGATTTGCATCGTTATTTGCTGGAAGGTGCGCGCATCGAATTGAAGAAGCTACAACGTGAAGCGGGGCTGGAGTGCGAGATCACGATTACCGGCGGCGGTGTTGCAAAGGCGGTCCGCAATCTGGCAATCGAAAAGAAAATCGGGTTGATTGTCTTGGGCAGAGGCGCAAGCCAACAGCGGTTTGGGCGCCTGCGGACTCACGCGTATCAGATTGTGCACGATGCACCGTGCCCGGTGCTTAGCTATTGCCCGGCTCCGTCAATCCATACTTCTTCATCTTATAGCGAAGAGCATCTCTACCAATCCGTAAAATCCGGGCTGCCTCCGATTGGTTCCAGCCCGATTTAGCAAGCGCGTCGGAAACCATGCGCCTTTCGTTATCCTCCAGCAAAGAAGCGGCGTCCGCTTGATCGATGGTCATGTGGGACGAGTTGGGTTCGTCGACTGAAGCGGAAGCGTCGCTGCGCAAATATGGCGGAAGATCGGGCAAGTCAATCACTTCACTGAGCGTCATCATGCAGGCGTGACCGATGGCGTTTTCGAGTTCACGGACATTGCCAGGCCAATTGTAGCGGCTGATAGCGATGCTGGCGCGTTGCGTTAAGCGGCGGACTGGTTTGTTGAATTGCTGGGAGAATTTTGAAAGAAAATGCCGCACCAGTAGAGGCAGATCTTCTTTCCGTTGGGCGAGCGAAGGAATGGTGAGCTCAACCATGGAGAGGCGGTAGTAGAGATCTTCGCGGAATTTGCCGTCGCGAATCATGGCGCGCAAATCACGGTGGGTGGCGGCAATGACGCGGAAATCGATTTTGCGAGCTTGTAGAGAACCGACTCGTTGCACTTCCTGATTCTGAATTGTGCGCAGCAGTTTGGCTTGCGTGCCTAAGGGCATGTCGCCAATTTCATCGAGGAAGAGCGAACCGCCGCTAGCGTGTTCGACGAGACCTACTTTGTCGGCGGTGGCTCCGGTGAATGCGCCTTTGACGTGGCCGAAGAGTTCGCTTTCAAACAACGTTTCGACGACGGCGGAACAGTTGACCACAACCAGATTACCAGTGGCCGCGGGGCTGAGTTTGTGCAATGCCTGCGCGACGAGGTCTTTGCCTGAACCAGTGGGACCGGTGATGAGGACTGTGCGAAAGTGAGGGGCGATACGCCGGATGCGAGAATACATCTCCCACATAGCCGGACTTGCGCCAATGATCTGTTCGAAGGGAGAACTGGCTACCAGTTCGTCTTCGAGTTCGTTGTTGCGCAGACGGCGGCGCGCGTCCTGGATCATTGTGCCAATGCGAGCACGCAATGCGGGGAGAGAGACTGGCTTGTTTAAATAGTCGCTTGCGCCTTTGCGAATCGCTTCAACCGCCGACTCGGAAGAGTAGTGAGCGGTCATCAATATGACTTCAATAGCAGGGTCAAAAGAGATTACGCGGTCGAGCAATTCCAAGCCCGTCATTTTGGGCATGACTAGATCGGTTAGAACAATCTGCGCATGTTTGTCGACGATGAGATCTAGAGCCACTTCCGGATCACTGGCTGTATAGATGTTCAGGCCAGGTTGCTCCAAAGCGGTGGAAAGCAACTCCAGGCTACCGATGTTGTCGTCCACAATGACCAAAGTTACGGTGTCTGACATAAAGGACCCATCTTACGGTACAGGCCGTTTGGGCGCCGCGCCACGAAGTGGTAGAACGAACTCGAACACGCTGCCTACGCCCGGAGTGCTGCGCACCAGAATCTGACCGCCATGCATCTCAACCAAGCTCTTGGTAATGGCCAAGCCCAGGCCCGTGCCTTCCCGGACGCCTTTGGTGGTTGAGCCCAACTGATAGAACTTGTCGAAAATAGCGGCGTGCTCCGATTCTGGAATTCCGATGCCGTTGTCGGTCACGCGAAATTGAGTGCCTTTTTCGACAGCGTCCGCTTCGACAGTGATGGTTCCTCCGTTGGCAGTGAACTTAATGGCGTTGCTGATCAAGTTGTAGAGAATTTCTTTTAAGCGAATGGGATCGGCGAAAACTCGGAGGTCGGATCTATACGCCTCGATCAGGTTTTGATTTTTGTTGTTGGCGAGCGGTCGCAATTTTTCGATCCAGCCGGCAAGCGCTTCCGATGCATTGAACTCCTCCGGATGCAGACTGAGGCGACCGGCTTCGATTTTACTCAGGTCGAGAGTGTCGCTAATCAGCTCTAAGAGGTGACGTGAATCGGTTCGGATATGTTCCACGAATCTCTTCTGCGCGTCGTTCAGCGGGCCTTTGAGCTCTTCGGCGAGCAAGTCTGAAAAGCCAATGATGGTGTGTAGCGGAGTGCGTAATTCGTGACTCATGCTGGCTAGGAATTCGCTTTTGAGGCGATTCGCGCGTTCGACTTCGCGATTGCGAATTTCCAATTGGCGATTTGCTTCGGAAAGGCTTTTAGTGAACTGAGCCTGAAGAGCGTTGATTTCGGCTTCCGAATTTTTACGCGCGGTGATATCGCGGACAACCGCGATGACTCGATTGCCTTGGGCGGAACGAATGGGACTCAAACTGATCTCGACGGGGAAGGTCGATCCATCTTTCCGTTTTGCCAATAGTTCCAGACCAACCCCCATGGGGCGGACGGAAGGGTGTTGGACATATTGAGCGCGATGTTGCTGATGCGTACCGCGAACGTTCTGTGGAATTAACTCCTCGACAAGCTGGCCGAGGAGTTCTTCGCGGGAGTAGCCGAAGATCGCTTCGGCGGCGGCGTTCAGCAAGATTATGGTGCCATCTTGCTCAACCTCGAAGATTGCATCCGGTGCGGCTTCCAGTAGGTCGCGGAAGCGCAGATACGACTGCACTTGGAGATGCGGTTCGGTTTCGTTCAAGTTCCTATTCTATGCATTTTGTTGGAGGCAACGAAGTAAGCTAGAGTTTCGAACTTTATGCTTCTCACATTTTGGGGTGCAGCGCGCCAGGTGACGGGGTCGATGCACGGCGTAACGGTTGACGATGACCTGCATATTCTGGATTGCGGATTGGTGCAAGGACATCGCAAGGAAGCGTTTCAGACAAACAGCAGTTTTCCTTTTGATCCGAAGACAGTGCGATCGGTAGTGCTATCGCATGCACACCTGGATCATAGCGGCAATTTGCCGACACTGGTGCAGAAAGGTTTTAGGGGCAAGATTCATTCGACTCCGGCGACGGCGGAGCTTTGCCAATACATGCTGGCGGATTCGGCACATATTCAGGAAAGCGATGCGGAGTTTTTGAGCCGGCGATCGCGAAAGCGCAAGGCGATTGGCGTGGCGGATACGAGTGTGCCAGTGGCGCCGCTTTATACGGCGGAAGATGCTGCCGAAGCCAGCCGTCACTTTGCGACGAGCAAGCTGTATGAGACGACGCAGCTCAGTGAACATTTAAGTTTTACGTTTAGTAACGCGGGACACATTTTAGGGTCCGCCTTTGTATTGCTGCGGAACAAGGAAACGCGACTGCTGTTTTCGGGCGATCTAGGAAGGCCGGGTTTGCCGATCTTGAAAGATCCCGATCCTGCGCCGGAAGCAGACTTTCTGATTATCGAGAGTACCTATGGGAACCGGATACACGAGCCCATCAGCAATGTGGAAGAAGAACTGAAGACGCTGATCAATAAGACGGTGGCGCGCGGCGGACATGTGATTGTGCCGGCGTTTGCGGTGGGACGGACGCAGCAGATTGTCTTGGTTCTGCACAAACTGGCGGAAGAGAGAGCGATTCCGGCGATACCGATTTTTGTGGATAGTCCGCTGGCGGTGAATGTGACGGAGGTCTTTCGGCATCATCCGGAAGAGTACGATGCGGAAGCGGCGGGGTATTTGGAGAGAGGGATTGATCCATTTGGATTCAGCCGCCTGCGCTATTTGCGTGATGCTGCGGAGAGCAAGACGTTGAACGATTTGCGGACGCCGTTTGTGGTGGTTTCGGCGTCGGGTATGTGTGAGGGCGGGCGCGTTCTTCATCATCTGATGCATGGGATTGGCGATGGCCGGAACTTGGTGGTGCTGGCCGGTTATCAGGCGGAGAACACGTTGGGCCGGCGAATCATGGAGCGGCGAGAGCAGGTGAAGATCTTCGACGAAATGGTGCCGTTGCGAGCGGAAGTGGCAACGCTTGGAGAATTGAGCGGACATGCAGACCAAGGAGAACTGATCAACTGGATCAAGCCGATTGCGAAGAAGTTAAAGCGTGTGTTTCTGGTTCATGGCGAACCGGATGGACAAGAAGCGCTGGCGAAACAGATAGAAGGACAGCTAGGAGTTACGGTGGTGTGTCCTAAGAGAGGCGACAGTTTCAACCTGAATGAGATACAGACGTAATGGGTAATAGTGGGAAAACTCGCGGGCTGGAAGTGTTCTTCAAGCCACGATCAGTGGCGGTCGTGGGCGCCACTGCAAAAGAAGGATCGGTGGGCCGGTCTGTTCTCTGGAATCTAATCAGCAGTCCATTCAACGGAACGGTGTATCCGGTGAATCCGAAGCGCAATTCGGTGTTGGGCATTCGCGCGTATGCTTCGATCAAGGCGATTCCCGATCCGGTGGATTTAGCGGTGTTGATTACGCCGGCGGAATCGATTCCGGAAATGATTGAAGAGTGCGCGCAAGTAGGAGTGAGCGGCGCCGTGATCATTTCGGCAGGGTTCCGCGAGACGGGTGCGCATGGGCTGGAGTTAGAGCGGCAGGTTCTGGAGATTGCGCGGCGGGCCAACATGCGGTTAATCGGGCCGAACTGTTTAGGCGTGATGTGTCCGGTGACCGGGCTCAACGCGACGTTTGCGCCCACGATTGCGCGGCCGGGGACGGTGGCGTTGATCAGCCAGAGTGGGGCGATTTGCACGGCGTTGCTGGATTGGAGTTTGCGGGAGCAAGTTGGGTTCAGCGCGTTTCTTTCGATTGGTTCGATGTTGGATGTAGGGTGGGGAGCGCTGATTGATTACCTGGGGAACGATCCGCACACGCACAGCATTGTCATCTATATGGAGAGTGTGGGAGATGCGCGGTCGTTTCTATCGGCGGCGCGGGAGGTGGCGCTTAATAAGCCGATTCTGGTGATCAAGGCGGGTCGGACGGAATCGGCGGCGAAGGCGGCGGCTTCGCACACAGGGACACTGGCGGGCAGCGATGCGGTGCTGGATGCCGCGTTTCGGCGAGTGGGTGTGCTGCGCATCAATGAGTTAGACGATGTGTTTCACATGACCGAGGTTCTGGCACATCAGCCGAGGCCAGCAGGACCGAGACTCACAATTGTGACGAATGCGGGCGGCCCCGGAGTGTTAGCGACGGATATGCTGATTGGGTTAGGCGAGCAGATGGCGACACTTTCGCCAGAGACAATGGATGCTTTGAACAAAGTGCTGCCGCCGCATTGGAGCCATAACAATCCGATTGACATTATTGGAGACGCAGGGCCGGAGCGGTATGAGGCGGCGGTGAAGATTGCTGCGCAGGATGCGAACTCGGATGGGTTGCTGGTGATTATGACGCCGCAGGCGATGAGTGACCCGGTAGAAATTGCGCAGAAGTTGACGCCGTTTGCGAAGCTACAGGGCAAGCCGATTTTAGCGAGTTGGATGGGCGGCGAGCGAGCGAGTGAGGGCGAGGCGATTCTCAATAAGGTAGGGATTCCGACGTTTGCATTTCCCGATAGCGCAGTGCGGGCGTTCCATTATCTGTGGAGATATAGCTACAATTTGAAATCCTTATATGAGACACCGACGCTGGCGGAGAGTGACAAGGATGCGGCACTGCAGGCTGGGAGGTTGATCTCGGAAGCGCAGAGGCAAGGCCGCGCATTGCTAACAGAGTTTGAGTCGAAGCAGCTATTGCAGGCTTACTCGATTCCGACAGTGGCGACCAAGCTGGCGAAATCGGTGGAGGAAGCGGTTGCGCTAGCAACGGAGATTGGCTTTCCGTGTGTCCTGAAGTTGAACTCGGTAACGCTGACTCATAAGACAGATGTGGGCGGGGTGAAGCTCAATCTGCGAGATGCGGAGGCGGTGCGGCGCGCTTTCGGCGAGATAGAAGCAGCGGCGACGGCGGAGCATTTTCGGGGTGTGACTGTGCAGCCGATGGTGCAGATGGATGGCAGCTACGAACTGATTGTGGGATCGAGCATTGACGCGCAGTTTGGGCCGGTGTTGCTGTTTGGGTTGGGCGGGCAGTTGGTGGAGGTATTTAAAGATCGGGCGCTGGCGCTGCCACCTTTGAATACAACGTTAGCGCGGCGGTTTATGGAGCAGACGCAGATCTTCAAAGCGCTGCAAGGCGTGCGTGGGCGGAAGCCGGTGGATTTGAATCGATTGGACCGGCTGCTGGTGCGCTTCAGTCAGATGGTGCTGGACTTGCCGATGGTNNAAGCCGACGATTCGCGCTTATCCTTCGAAGTACGTAGAGACGCTGGAGCTGCGAGATGGGACGGTGTTGCACATTCGACCGATTCGACCGGAGGATGAGCCGGCGATGGTGCGGTTTCATTCGACGTTATCGGATGAGAGTGTGTACCGGCGGTTCTTTTCGCAGATGAAGTTAGAGAGCCGGGTGCGGCATGAGAGGTTGACGCGGGTCTGCTTCATTGACTATGACCGCGAGATGGCGCTGGTGGCGGAGAAGCCCAAGACAGCGGCAGGGCCCGCGGAGATTGTGGCGATTGGGAGGTTGGTGAAATCACCATTGAAGAACGAGGCAGAGGTGGCGGCGTTAGTAACGGATTCGTTCCAGCGGAAAGGTGTGGGACGGGAGTTAGTTTCGCGGCTGGTGCGGTTTGGGCGGGAAGAGAAGTTGGGGATGTTGGTGGCGTCGGTGTTGACGGATAATCCGGCGATGAAGAGGTTGCTGGAAGGGCAGGGATTTGTCTTCGAGAGCGGGGCTGATCCGGACATCCTGGAAGGCGAGATGATGCTTGGTTAGAGCTTGGCTCGAAGCCAGGCGTTCTCGCGCTCCAAGGCCTGTAAGCGTTCGACCAAATCTAGAACAACCGCGACGCCCTCCAGATTGATTCCCAGTTCATTGCGAAGGCGCTGGATGGAGCGCAGGCGGATGACCTTCGAAGCATCGAAGACTGGTTGCAAAAGACCGAAGTCGACCAACCGTGCGACGAGATCAGGGTGCATGCCGGCACAAGCGGCCAGACCGTCTAACGTCATTTCTTCTGGGGAAAGAGAACGAACTACTAAGTCATAACGCTGCATAAGTCTAACTCCCATTACTTACCGCGCGGGGATTGTATTGCGATACGGTGGCCAGTTGTTCGAACAGTTCCTTCTCACGAACGGTTGGGGAAGGAGGCACAACAATTTTGAGTTTGACGTATTCGTCGCCGCGTCCACCGTCACGTTTGTGGAGACCTTGCTTGCGGAGGCGCAAGCGTTGGCCGGCTTGCGAACCGGCCGGAATGGTCATCTCCACTTGTTTATCGAGAGTGGGCACGTTGACCTTCGCGCCGAGCATAGCTTCCCACGGAGTGACAGGGAGATCGACTTGAAGGTCGTCGCCGAGAAGTTGAAACGTAGGATGAGGTTCGATCTCGACATGCAGATACAGATCGCCGGGTGCTGCGCCTTCTGAGCCGGGTTCGCCTTGTCCGGCCAGGCGGATGACGGAGCCATCGCGAACGCCGCGCGGGATGGTTACGTCGAGCGATTTCACCTTTGCACCGCCGCCCGATAAGTTGATGGACCGAACGACGCCATGGTGGGCGTCTTCTAATGTAAGGGTTATGGTGGCGTTGACGTCTTGGCCGGCCATTCGGAACGTTGCGCGGCCACGGCCGCCGAAAGCGCTAGCAAAGAAGTCACTGAAATCGGGCTCTTGGCCTTCGCCATCGGCGTAGTTGCTTTGATGGAATCCGCCGCTTCCGTTGGTGCGGGGAGGGGGCGCAGGGTGATCGTACTGCTTGCGCTTGTCGGCATCGGAAAGGACTCCGTAGGCTTCGTTGATCTCTTTAAAACGATCCTCGGCAGACTTGTCGCCAGGATTGAGATCGGGGTGATGTTTGCGCGCCAAGCTTCGATACTTCTTGCGAATGTCGTCGTCGGTGGCAGTCTTCGAGACTCCTAGGATCTGATAGTAATCTTTGGTTGCAACGGCCATGGCTCTCCCGTATTACGGTTGTTGCGAGACTCTGACACGAGCGGGCCTGAGCACTAAGTCACCAGCGCGATAGCCAGGCTGTACTTCTTCGACCACCATTCCGGGAGGATAGGCAGTGGTGACCTGTGAGGCGACCGCTTCGTGCAAAGCAGGATTGAAGGGTTCGCCGACGCTCTTGTAAGCCGTGACGCCTTCCGCGTGAAGCATGCCGATGGTCTTGCGGTGAACCGCCTCCAATCCTTCTACCAAGGCTGCGGGCGCCTTTTCGACTTGTTGCAGGGCGCGGTCAAAGGAATCGACCACCTCAAGGAAAGAAAGAATCAGAGTGCGTTTCCCTCTTTCCACTGCGCCGGCAATATCTTTTTCGGTGCGCTTGCGATAGTTGTCAAAATCGGCAAGGGAGCGCAGGTACATATCATGTTCGCTGCGGATCTGAGCCTGAAGACTTTCGATTTCAGGATGCTCGACTACTGGAGTTGTTTTGCCGTTCACATTGCTCGAATCCATGGTTAGTCTTCTCTCTTATTTCGTTTGTTTAAACTCGGCGTCGATTACATCTTCGGCGCCTTGTTTTGCCGAGCCGTTGGAGGCGCCAGCTCGGGCAGCGGAGGCTTGATCCGGGGCAGTGGCCGAGAGAGCGTGAGCCAGTTGCTGGAGGTCACTGGTTGACTGACGCAGGAGCGTTACATCGGTGGACTCGCTTCTGACGAGATCGCGAATCTGGGTGATCAATTGTTCGGCGCGGGCTTTCTCGTTGGCCGGCACTTTATCGCCAAGATCGCGCACTTGTTTTTCGACCTGGTAGGCGATGGCATCGGCACCGTTACGCGCGGCTACCTCTTCATGGCGTTTCTTGTCATCTTCGACGTGAAGCTGCGCGTCTTTGACCATACGGTCAATCTCTTCTTTCGATAGCTGCGTGGAGCCGGCGACTGTGATCTTCTGTTCTTTGCTGGTCTCTTTGTCTTTGGCGGCGACGGTGAGGACACCATTGGCGTCGATATCGAAAGTGACTTCGACTTGGGGCGCGCCACGGGGAGCGGGACGAATGCCTTCGAGGCGGAAGTGGCCGAGTGTGCGGTTATCGCGTGCGAATTCGCGCTCGCCTTGAAGGACATGAACGTCGACAGCGGTCTGGTTGTCTTCGGCGGTAGAGAAGGTTTCCGATTTGCGAGCGGGGATGGTGGTGTTGCGCTCGATGAGCTTCGTCATTACGCCGCCCATGGTTTCCAGGCCGAGCGAGAGAGGTGTGACATCGAGTAACACGACGCCTTTGACTTCGCCGGAGAGCACGCCGGCTTGAATGGCCGCGCCGATGGCGACGACTTCGTCGGGGTTGACAGATTGATTCGGCTCTTTACCGCCGGTCAAGCTGCGGACGAGCTTCTGCACAGCCGGGATGCGTGTTGATCCGCCCACGAGGATCACTTCGTCAAGCTGAGAGACTTGGATCTTGGCATCGGCGAGCGCGCGCTCGACTGGAATTCTACAACGCTCCACTAAGTCGGCCGTGAGTGCATCGAATTTGGCGCGGGAGAGCTTCATCTCGAGGTGCTTGGGCCCGGTAGCATCGGCTGTGACGAAGGGAAGATTGATGTTGGTTTCGAGTGCGCCGGAGAGTTCGATCTTAGCTTTTTCGGCGGCCTCGGAAAGGCGCTGCAGTGATTGACGATCTTTGCGTAGATCAATGCCCTGGCTGCGGAGAAAGTCTTCGGCAATCCAATCGACGAGGCGCTTGTCAAAATCGTCGCCGCCGAGATGGGTGTCGCCAGCGGTGGAGTGAACTTCGAAAATGCCATCGCCGACGTCGAGGATGGAAACGTCAAACGTACCGCCGCCTAGATCGAAGACCAAGATGGTTTCGTTGCCCTTTTTGTCGAGGCCATAGGCGAGTGCGGCTGCGGTGGGTTCGTTAATAATGCGAAGAACGTTGAGGCCGGCGATTTTTCCGGCGTCCTGCGTGGCTTGGCGCTGTGCGTCATTGAAGTAGGCAGGGACGGTGATGACGGCGTCGGTGATTTTTTCGCCGAGGTATTTGGCCGCGTCTTCGACTAAGCGGCGGAGCACGGCGGCGGAGACTTCTTCCGGAGGATATAGCTTGCCCATGACGGAGAAGCGAACGGCATCGTCGGGACCGGCGACTACTTTGTACGGAACGTTTTTGATCTCGGACTGCACTTCAGAGAAGCGGCGGCCGATGAAGCGCTTGGCGGAGGAGATGGTGTTTTCAGGATTGAGCACAGCCTGGCGCTTTGCTAACTGGCCCACCAAACGCTCGCCGGTCTTGGTGAAGCCAACGACGGACGGCGTCAAACGGTTTCCTTCGCTATTAATGACAACTGTTGGCTTGCCGCCTTCCATGACCGCGACCACTGAGTTCGTAGTGCCTAGATCGATTCCAATTGCTTTTCCCATGATGATTCGCTATTTCCTATCTGCTTGATGCTTAACTTCATTGATTGCAACTTGGTAAGAGCAACCGTAAGACCAAAACTTATGTGAAGAGAAAGCGGGGCGTGGGCTGGTTTGGCGTGACGGCCTGCTGTCGGATGGCGGTATATGGTCGACGGCTGGCCGCCGCCCGGGGGGATGGGAAGTCTGGGCCTGCCTAACGGCACCGCTGGAAGGCCCGTCGCTGCAGACACGAGTGTCCGCGCCACAAACGGCGGGTTGTGAGTCTGCGGACGGCATGGCGATTCCGGGGCTGCGGAGAGACAGACGCGCGCGGGTGATTTTAGGCACACTTGTGGTGTGGCTGTGCCAGACAATCGGTGATGCGAGGGGTTTTTTTCGGGATTTAGGCGACGGCCTCCATCGTTTGCGGCAGCTCCGC
>PMQB01000650.1:0-323 GCA_003169195.1 Bryobacterales bacterium | reverse complement strand
TCGCGTTCGCGCCGACGGGAGAGGCGGTGTTCTTGCAGAGCAAGATTGCGCAATTCCTTTTCGTGACGCAGACGGACTTCGCGTTCGAGTGCAAGATGAGTGGCAGGATCGGCATAGGTGGGATCTTCGGCGATGATTTTGGCGCCTTCAATGGTGAGGACGACTTGCTCGAGGCCGGGTATTTTGTTGAGACGCCATCTTAGATCAGCGATGGATTGCACGAGAGCGCATTCTTCGGGGCCGACGGGTTTGAACTGGGATTGGTAATCGCTGATGTGCTTGTGGTAGCGGGGAGCGTCTTCTGCACTGACAAGGACGTGGTT
>PMQB01000563.1 GCA_003169195.1 Bryobacterales bacterium | reverse complement strand
AAAGTAGTTGTCGCCAGACATCACTCATTTCGTCCGGCTTCACCGAGAAGGCCATTTAGCTCCTTACGGCGGCGGGAAGGGAATATTTTAGCTCGGCTCTAGTAAGACTCACTCTCATCACAGTGTTAATGACGCCAAGACCGCTGGGGGCTCATTCATGTATAAGTCGTTTTTCGAATTACCGATGCGTTGACCCCCGCATCCCCCGCAACCCCCGCGCTATCGTTCACAAGTTTTGCAGGCATGACACCGTTGATGGTTGCCGGTGCCGGGTCAGGTGTGATGAGGAGTTTGGTGGACCACCACTGCCTGTGAATGAAGATGCGCATGAGGGTAGGACCGTGTATGTCGGCGCGGAAATAAGGTCTGTTCAGAAAATCGTTCATAAACAGTGGGGAATCCTTCACAGCCGTTCACGGTTCTTCAATAACATTAGGAAATCCTTCATAAAGCAAGAGAATCCTTTACTGCCCTTCAGGTCATCACTAGCATTTAGCGGAACAGTGGAGTGCCGCAGCCCGGTTGCCATTCATCCCCCCTCCACAAAGGACGCGTGTCCGTTTAAGAGACCAGTCGGGGGTGACGCAGTGGAGGACAACGCATGCCGGTAGGCGCTCCCGCCGATGCGGAACCGCATATATTATGTTACGTGGGTGGAGTGCTTTTGGCTGTCGAAATACCCGCTATTAGTTCCGTACCGCAGGAATCCGGTCTCAATTTAGTAGCGCCATTGGTGAACGAATCATCAGCAATTGGTCCCGCGCCGGTTCCAAAAGTGATTAAGTCCGTGGGGTCCTTAAGAGCGATAACCGCCCGCGATTTCGTGGAACTTCAATACGTGCCACCCAGTTTGCGTTCGCAAAGTCGGAATTACCCGCGCTAACGGGCAACGCAGAGCAACCCTTTGCCCCGTCGTGCCAGATGACGTTCACGTTCGGGCTCTGACGTGCGGTGAAGGAGTCATCGGAAAGTCCATCTCACTCACGTATTAACAATGAACGTAGCAAACTTCGCAACTACGTGAGGTTGAGACGGGGAAGTTGCTGATTGGTGGCCCAAACAAACGACCGGCCCTTTTGTGCGGGGACCGGGTCGCCGATGCCTCCAGGGCGGGTATCCGTGGGTAGAGTGGGGTGATTTGTGGGCTTTTGATGGCAATTGTGGGTTGGCATTTTCCTTGTACCACACACATTCTAAATGCTTTAGGCGTAATTATTGACGAATTCGTGGGAAGAATGCCGACACATAGCTTCTATGTGAGTGTCCACTTTCTTCACTGTCAAAAACGTATAGAGTCTATATGTCGGCATTCTTCCCACAAACCCACAAACAATAGAAAAAGCCAATAAAACCGATGTTTATTGCGAAATCTATCCCACGGTTCTCCCACTTTTCCCCACTTCTACCCACGGGCCAGCCCACCGATCCCCGGTCAGAGATCAAGTTCGCCCTTCCTCATATACACCTAAATCCAGGGGTGTAGGTAATAGGCATTTTCTTAGTCAAAATTCTTTTCAACTCCGGCCCTAAAACGCCAATGACGCAAAACACAACAGATAGTGGTATTGGTCAACTTAAATAGTGGAAGCCACTGCATATTGTGGCTAATTCGCTGTAAAAATAGATAACTATCAAACCTCTTCTGTGAACGCGCTGATCGGTATTTACTTTCCGTCAGCAATTTTTGTCCCAGAGGTTCATACAATGGCAAACCGCCGTAGATCGATACTTACTGCCGGAGCCCGGTTCATCTTAAGCTATTTGGCTTCGGCAACCTCTCCCCAAAGCTATCTAGACATTTCAGCCGGTGCTTTGCTCAGCTACTTCCATACCCGGTATCTGGTCGCTCAGCTAATCCNNATCACCAAATCCTTTGAAGATGGTAAGAAACAGCCGGTCTTCGCGCTCACTCAACCAATCCCAGCGCCGGTGCTCTTGATAGTGGAAAGCGTACGCTTAGCGGCTTTCGATGAGGTGCTGTTATGAGCACTCCCAACATCACACCGCTTGATCCCCGAGTGAGCCGACTGCTGGATGCCTCCGGCATCGATCCAATCTACCAAGCGCAAATGGGTTTTCGGTATGCCACTCCTGAGGAGGTTGCCAGCGTCTCCGGCGTGCCTATAGAGAAAGTCGGCCCCCACGGTGCCGTCGCCATCCCCTACCCTGGCACCAAAGCACTTGATGGCTCACCGTTTTATGTGTACCGGCACATTGACTTCAATGAGCCTAAGTACCTTGGCCCGAGCGGCCAATCAATGGAAATTTATGTTCCCGCCAACTTTCAAAAGAACAAAGGAACGTTTCCGCTAATCATCACAGAGGGTGAACGAAAGGCCGCTCTCCTTGACTCCGTTGGCATCCCGGCGCTTGGAATTCGTGGCGTTGACATGTGGTTCGACGGCGCTGCCCGAGCGATGGAACGTGAGGAAGGCGGACGCCCAAGCTACAAAACACTTCCCCACCAAGTGTTGCTGCGCGAAGCATTGGACGCTGTCTTCGTGATCGTGCTGGGTGATTCCGATTGCTATTTCAACCACAAGGCGAACCATGGGTTGGAGACACTGCGCAAATCGCTGATACATCACATCGATCTGCATCACCGGCACCAAGCTTTCGCTAGAGACTACCACCCATTGCTTACGCCACGAAATACCCCCGTGGCTTTGGCTCTCTGTAATCCTCGCTGGCTGAACGTAGAGATCACGCGCACCGAGGCCGGGTCTGTGAAAGAGATTCACGCTAGACAAGTAAAGGTTGGGGTTGATGATTTGTTTCTCTGGCTGTTGGCCGATGTGAAGAAGCAGACCGCAGCGTACAAAGACCAAAACGGCGTGGATAAACACGCCCACGATAGAGTCAAGGCAATTCACCAATTGAAAGATCTCCTGTGGTCTCTTGGTATCGCTGGAATTGGCACCACAGACTACGATCTTGGGTTAATGATTGCCAGCCAAGAATTCCGACAATTGGCATACCGGCCAAAATCGTGGATGCATTACGAGACGACAAAGGGCATCTGGGCGGAGTCTACCTCGGATCAACAATTCAGTTCTCCACCAAGATTGGCGGATAACTACTTAGCCGCTGCGAAAGCCCTTTACGGAGATCTTGCCCTCGCGGCTGGTCAGTTGGCAGCGGTGCCGGACGGCACGTTGGAAGAAAAAGCCACACAGTTCTTCGAATGGTTTTCCACGGCACGTGACACCGCAAAACGAACCGCAGGTTCAGCCATCGCACTAAAAACGACCCGCCGACAAAAAGACATCCTTGTTCAAGTCAAACCAATGCTGCACATTCCAGCGGAATACTGGGACGCCGACCGTGATTCGTTTGTCTGCGGAAACGGCGTTCTCGATTTGCGTACCGGCGTCCTTTCTCCACACAAACCTGAACACCTAGTCACCACAGGTTCCGCCGCCGTGTTCGATGTAACCGCCGAATGCTCTCGATGGGAATCATTCTTGGCGCAGGTACAGCCAGACGCGGATGTGCGCCGCTATTTGCAGGCCCTCATTGGTTACTGCATGACGGGCCGGATCAACATGGAACAGATTTACTTCTTTAAGGGTGGAGGAATGAACGGGAAGGGTTCCTTTATCGAGACTTTGCGTGGCGTATTCGGTGGGTACGCCGTCGTCATGAGCAAGACGCTCATTATGCGGCAGCACAACGGTGAAGCACACCCGACCAACTTAGCAGCGCTTCGCGGAAAGCGCTGGGTCACCGTCTCCGAACTCCCCTCTTACGGCGAGCTCGATTCTGCAATAATCAAGCAGCTTACCGGTGGAGACAAGCAAACAGCCCGAAAAATGCACCAGGATTTTAGCGACTTTGCATTACAGGGAACCATTACCGTAGACACCAACAACGTGCCCCGCTTGCATGAATACAGCCCGGCGACACGGCGTCGATTGAAACTTATCAACTGGGCTGTGGATTTCAAGGGCCGGGAGGACAACGATCTAAAAGACACCTTGCCGCTCGAATCAACGGGCATTTTGAATTGGATGCTAGAAGGCGCGAGACTGTACTACGCGGGTGAATTGAAACATGTACCCGAAGCCGTTCAGGAAGCCACCGCTGAATTCTGGGCCGGGATGAATACTGTAGGTCAGTGGCTCATCGAGAAATGCGTATTAGAAGAAGGCGCTCGCACAGATAGCACCAACCTCTGCGCTGACTACGCAAGGTGGAGCACCATCAATCAAATACCGGTGATCACCAAAAAGCCCTTCTTGTCCAACCTCCGCCTACAAGACATCAAAACGGTCAAGACCAGTGAATCAGGTGGGAAGACATGGGTGCACGGAATTCGTCTAAAGAATAGCGCCGAAATGGAAATGCCGTATCAGGAAGACGAACAGCAATCGATCCCGCATAAGCCAGTCGCTTCCGAAACAAATGCCCATTCCGGTTCGACTGCGACGGACCTACCGGTAAAGCATTCAAAGTTTGAAAGAGTTAATTAAGTTGCAAGAAGTACTCGCGTCCAACATATTTGCACACTTCCACGGCTAAAAGGCTTGGGGAAGCAGATGACGAACTCGCCGGGTCGCGCCGGGCCAATCTCAATAAGCGACAGTCGCGATTAAATATACACGTCTCTTTGTCGCCCGCGCCGGTATTGACCTCTATGCCCAATTCACGAGAGCCGGAACGTTCTGGAGTCGCCAAGGTGACAAGGGAGTTCGCAGCGGAAGCTGAAGTTTCCGCAACCGATAATGCACATGAAAAGATCGAAGGCAAACGCCTTAAAGTGCGCCGCTCGCGGACGCGGCCACACATCTACGCCGATCCATGCACTGAAGATGTCACCTTTGCGTCAAGGCCGGAGTACGCCAAGTGGGAATGGTGAAGGGATCACCGTCCAGCCCTCGTACCGCGCCCGATAGGTTACACGCCAAGGCCGCTAGACACTGCAAGCGCCGCTATCGGCGGTGATTTTCCACGGTGTTAGCGGCCAAGAGTTTCGGCGCTACCGGGTCTCTAAATAGAGAGCGGGCAGCTAAGGATGCCCTGGCCCAGCCCCCCCCAAACGTGCAGAGAAGAGGTAACCCTTCTATGGCTTATCAAATGGAATTCGATTTTGGCGAAGAGCACGCACCAGAGCATCAGTGTGTTCGGAGGCCACCGGCTATTGACCGTCTCTCCGACATGATGGTTGATTCCGATGTACCACCGCTAGTGATTAGCCGCTTGATCGCCGGGGAGATTGTTTCGGCGATGCGGAGCATGGTGCATGAAGGCAAGGGTTGGCGGCGCGTTCCGCAGCGTGATCTGATGAATCGAATCAAAGGCTGCCGGGAGCTTCACCGGTATCTGCTGGGTTGTGAGAAGTCTTCAGTAGGAGATCACCTGGATCTGGATGGGCCGCAATTCAGATTCGTCGTCGAAAGGCTTGTACAACTGTTCAGGACCGCGCTCCATGACGCAGGCGTTGATGATGACTTGGCGCGGACT
>PMQB01000347.1 GCA_003169195.1 Bryobacterales bacterium | reverse complement strand
TCCAGTGTTACAGCAACCGCCCCAGTCCTCTGGGCATGCATCGGTGCTGTTGAAATGAAACCAAATCCCGTAGCCATTTTCAGCGTTTTCTCCTTTTGCCGGTCGCCGGTTGCATACTGGCGACACACTCGCCTGTCTAGTGTCGGCCGCTATCAAACCGTTGCATTTGTGCCGTAGCTACAGGCTTTACTAATCCAACTCGGAGACGCACCAGACACGGCGTTGTAGTCCATGGAGTTGAGAAATGTTGGCCCTCTCACGTTCCGAGCTTCCCTTCAAATGACTTCACCGGCACAGCCTGGATAGTTTCCGGAGGCCCTGTAACTCAGGCGCAATCCGCTTCAAGAACCCTCGCGTGCAGGCGGATNNGGCATGTCGGGCAGCTGGGCGCGCGGCGCAGCCGTCCTGGCCGCCGCTTACCCGGGACTCGGCATTGGCTTCGCCGGAGTCGCTCTGGCGTTCGGCCTCACGGTCCTGACCATGGCCTTTGCAATCGGCCACATTTCGGGTTGCCACTTGAATCCCGCCGTAACGGTGGGATTGGTTGTGGGCAAGCGATTTCGAATAGCAGAACTGCCGGCGTACGTCATCGCGCAGGTGTTGGGAGGCATTGCCGGATCGGGCTTACTGTACACCATCGCTATGGGAAAAGCGGGATTCGACTTGACGGGCGGATTTGCCTCCAATGGCTACGGCGTGCACTCTCCCGGCGGCTACAGTCTTGCAGCATGCCTGACGACCGAAGTGGTGCTGACGTTCATGTTCCTAATGATCATTCTAGGAGCGACCGACACGCGGGCCCCGAAGGGATTCGCGCCGATCGCGATCGGCCTCGGGTTGACGCTTATTCATCTCATCGGGATTCCAGTGACGAACCTGTCCGTGAATCCAGCGCGCAGCACCGCTCCGGCGGTATTTGTGGGAGGATGGGCGCTCGAACAGTTGTGGCTGTTTTGGGTGGCGCCGATCATAGGCGCGGCGATCGCCGGCGTGGTGTATTCGGTTTTCGCCACGGAGCCGGAACCGTCAGTGCGCGATAAAATGGCAGCCTAAAGCGTAACGCCGCTACAAATATCGCCAATTCTGACCGTCGTGGAACTAAGCTGCTTAACTCCGGGATAGTCGGCCAAGAAGCTCATCCTAACGCACTACTCGTGGGCCAGTCGCGTTCCCGCCGCCAATTCAAATGCCGATAGCGGCTGAATCTTTGATAATACTGTTTGCTTTCCGATGCTTGACAGGATAGCGCCCGGATGGGCAATCTGGAAATTGGCTACTAACGGCGTTGGGTAACATGAGCGCCGACAGCGTGATCTCACAATGAGACTTCGGACCCGCGTGGCAGCACTAAACGCTAGTGTCCTTTATCATTCACTATTTTGGCTGGCAGGGGGCTAGAGGGTCAAGGGTTTTGTCCGAGTGGTGGACTTATCCGCTTGGAATCCAATTTCGACGCTTCCCCTATCGCCGTCTGGACACCGCTAGCCCTACCAATACAGGAATAAAGATAGAATGACCTCGATGAGTTCCGCAGGTCCGAGCCTTCAAAATGAATGGCTCAAGCACGCTCCTCCCCCGCGTCCGCTTGGTCCGGGTGAGAAGTGGAATGTGTTCCTCTCCTACCGTTCCATCAACAGGGCGTGGGTGCTGAACCTATACGACGTGCTCTGTCAGCACGGTCATCATGTGTTTATCGATCAGTGCGCCCTAAAGCCCGGTGACGAGCTTCTTTTGCGGCTGCAGGATGCTTTGCAAGCCAGTCAGGCGGGAGTTCTGATCTGGTCTGACGCCGCTACCGAATCCGACTGGGTACTAAAGGAATACGCCACCCTCGAGGGTCTTTCCGAAAAAAAGAAGGGGTTCCAATTCATTCCAATTTCGCTCGACGGGTCGGAAGTGCCTCTTTTTGCTGGAAATCGGATCCATCTCGATTTTCGTACGTACCCTGACGGCCCAAACGGCGGAGAGTTGATGCGACTCCTTCACGCAGTAGTGGGGCAGACGTTGAGCTTTGAATCTGCGAAGTTCGCTGATGAGCAAGATGAAGAAGCGAGAAGAGCGGGCGCCGAGATAGCTGCCGCAGTGCACAGAGGCAACGCCGACAGACTCGTGCACTTAGCGGAGCAGGCCGATATAGTATGGGTCACGTCGCCTGTGCTTGCCAGTAAAGCTGCCGAGGGATTGCTGTCGCTTGGCAAGAATGATGCCGCCGTTTTGCTGCTTAAGGGTATTTGCAAACGATTTCCGCGCGCCGTTCGCCCAAAACAATTGTATGCATCTGCTCTCCTCCGGCGCGCTGAAGGCACCGACCTGGACGACGCACAAGAAATTCTCGGCGTTCTCTATGAAGAAGGCCAGCGCGATTCGGAGACCGTGCTCTTCTATGCCAGATCCTGGATGGACAGTTATGTGAAATCGAACAACGGATTCGAATTAAAGCGTTCGAGAGATCTCTATGTCGAGGCATTCAATCGCGCTCCCGACGACTACGCCACCGGAATCAATGCTGCCGCGAAAAGTGTGTTGATGGGTTCGGCTGAAGACCTGAAGGCTGCCGAGGTGTACGCCGCGAGAGTCGAGCAAATAGTCGGGAATAAGCCGCACCCAAATGATTATTGGAAGACTGCCGCTGTAGGCCTGGTATTTCTGATTCGTAGGGATTATGTTGCGGCAGCTCGTATCTTTGACGAGGCCGTGAGCATGGCGCCCAAGGAGATAGGTTCGCACCAATCAACTTGGACCCAGGTTTATCGACTCGTGGAAAAATTGCAGCCGACGATAAACGAGCGGGCCACAGTGAGGAGTACTTTCCTCCATTTGCCAGATCCGCCATCCTGATACGAAACGTCTGGATCGGCGCGCGGGTTTAAGCGATTCGAGATTGGACTTGGCAATCAGGTAATCACGTTACGTGTTCCGCTTCGAGGTGCCATCCTGCGTGGTGGCCCGGAAGTTTGATTTGGGGAGAAGTCTGGCCGCGCTCCGGGCGTATCACGTTTTTAAAGCGGCCAATGTTCTAGGTGAGGGGCTGGCGGGGGAGCAGGACAAAGCGGTATTCTTTTTTCGTTCGAAGCTAACTTAACCGGAGGGTGAAGGCGCAGGTTGGCAGAACGACTCTTTGGCAGGACGAGTTCTGCGAGCGAGGCCTTCACACCCGCCTTGATTCTCTTTATCGCACTGACTGAGACAAAAGACAACCTCGACCCGGGGTAGTTCCGTTAGACCGCTTGCCGCGGCAATGCCCGCTTTGCCGAGAGTACACGATCATTGGGCACGGCCGACGACTTCGTCCCGCCCACGATGAGCGGTGCGAGCGGATCTGGGTGCGCCGTGGAGTGTGTCGACGGTGCCGGACAACCTTCACGATCTTGCCCGACTGGCTGGCTCCGGGTGCACCGTACACGCTACGTTGTCGGCAGCAGGCGTGTGAGCGGGTCGCAACCGGAGAGTCGTTGGAACAGGCAGCGCCGCATTGCCAAGAGCCCGCGCGGTTACCTCATCCATCGACAGTGCGCCGCTGGGCACAACGGAGATTGCTCAGCCTATGGTGGTGGGTCAAGGCTGGCGCAAAGAACACGCACTTTTTGCAATTGCCCACCATCCCCGCCTGGGATTTAAGCGCTCTTAGCAGTAATCTCCCGCTAGAGGCAAGAAGTCCATGAG
>PMQB01000291.1 GCA_003169195.1 Bryobacterales bacterium | reverse complement strand
TGCCAGGATGTCTGCCCGTGGAATGGGCGTGCGCCGAATACAGATGACCTCGCGTTTGCGCCACAGGTGATGGCACCGAAGTTGGAAGAAATGGCGGCGCTATCGAAAGAGGATTTCAAGAGGATGTTTCGGACGTCTCCGGTTTGGCGGGCGAAGTATGAAGGCTTTATGAGAAACGTGGCGGCGGCGATGAAGAATGCGCAAAAGTATTTGCTGCTGCTATTGATGGCGTCGCTTTTGAGTGGGGCGGCGGATGCTCCGGTGAGTCCGGGATACGACCACTTTTATAACAACGAGTTTGATCAGGCGTTGGAGGTGTTTGAGCGTGACTTGAAGGCGCACCCGGAAGATCCGCAGATGTTCAATCACGTGGCGCAGGGGATTTTGTATAGAGAGATGCTGCGGAGTGGTGCGTTGGAGAGCCAGTTGGTTTCGGGGAACAATCCGTTTCTACGGCGGCCGAAGATGGAGATTTCGGATAAGGATAAGCAGCGATTTGAGTATTGCTTTAACCAGGCGATTGCGATTAGCGATGCGAAGTTGAGCAAGAATCCGAATGATGTAGAGGCGCTGGCGGCGCTGAGTGTGGCGCATGGGTTGCGGTCGAACTATCTGTTTTTGGTGGAGAAGAGTTGGGTGGATTCGCTGCGAGAGGCGACGGCGGCGCGGAAGGCTAATGAACGGATCCGGGAATTGGACCCGAAAGATGTGGATGCGAAGTTGGTTTATGGGCTGAATGAGTATGTGGTGGGGTCGCTTCCGTTTTACATGAGGGCGCTGGGATTTTTGGGTGGATTTCATGGCGATCGCACGGATGGGATTCGTGAACTGGAAGTGGTGGCGAAGCAGGGTTTGCGAAACCGGTATGATGCGCAAGTTTTGTTAGCGGCAATTTATAGAAGAGAGCGAGATCCGAAGCGGGCCATTCCGCTGCTGAAAGAATTGGCGGGACGGTTTCCGCGCAATCATTTGTTCCGGCTAGAAGAAGTACAGATGTACAGCGATGCTGGGGATAAACAAGCGGCGCTGCAGGTGTTGGCGGATGTGGAGAATTTGCGCAAGAGTGGGGCAGCCGGGTATGCCAATTTGAATCCGGAGAAGCTGCTGTACTTCCATGGGAATTTGCTTTTCTGGTACAACGATTTGCCAGGTGCGCTGGCGGATTTACGGCAAGTGACGCAGAAGGCGGGCGACCTGGATCTGAACACAGCGGTTCTGGCGTGGCTACGATTGGGGCAAGTGCAAGATTTGCAAGGACACCATGCGGAAGCGCTGCCTGCTTATCGCGAAGCGATTAAAGTGGCACCAAAATCGGAGGCTGCGGCGGAGGCTAAGGGCTATATGGAGAGTCCTTATCATCGAAAAGAGAGGGCTTAGGGAGTACCAGAAGCGCCTCAGAATGGGACGTTTCGATGTGTTCGTTCGGTAGAGATTAATCTGATCCGAGTTACACTAAACCCATAATGCAGGTTTCCACACTAGCTGCGAGCGCGAAATTCGCCTTCTATCAGGAGATTTGCGAGCAGCTTCACGACTTGCTGGAGAACGAGAAGAACGTGGTGGCGAATGCGGCCAACGCGGTAGCTCTTTTGAAGCAGCGGCTGCCTGATGTGAATTGGGTAGGGTTCTATTTTGTCGAAGGTGCCGACTTAGTGCTTGGACCTTTCCAGGGGAAAGTGGCGTGTACGCGCATTCCATTTGGCAAAGGCGTTTGCGGTAGGGCGGCGGCGGAAGCACGGACTATTATTGTGCCCGATGTTAGTAAGTTCGTGGGGCACATAGCGTGCGATTCGGCGTCGCGGTCGGAGATTGTGGTGCCGCTGTTGACCTGGAGCAAGTTGCGTGGCGTTTTGGATGTGGATAGCGCGAGTTTAAACCGATTCGACGAGGACGACCAGGAAGGGCTGGAGTCTGTGGCATCGGTGTTTATGTCGGCGGCGAGCGATGTGATTCCGGATTTGAGCGAAGAAGCGGCCTGTGGCTAGGACGACCGCTGCTCGGCTTTTCGGAGAAGAACCGCTCCTTGCCAGTCGCGGCTCGGATAAGCAATTGTTAGTGGGTCACGTCGGTGAGGTTGTCTTCGGGATTGCGATCAATTAACTTGCTGTAGGGATCGATGCCCGCTCGCGTGGGTTTCCGGTCAACAACAAATTCAATGGGAGTTGATTCTCGGGTGAGCCAGCGCTTCTCAACGTGGATGGGCTGCTCATGATCTTTGGTGCCGCTGAACACTCCGACTTCGATGAGATCGTGCAGGGACTGCGGGGTTTCGTTGCCGGCGCCGTCGGCGCGAAATTTCTTGGCGGACACGAGCATGCTGACCTTGAACTTGTGGTCGGGTGTTTCGGTGACTTTGGCACTGGTGACCTTGTTGTCGTAGAGGGTGATGTTCTCAAACAGGTCGGTGACCAGGTATTGGAGTTCGGGCGGCGTGGCTTCGCGCAGAGCGGCAACGAAATCGCGAGTGTCCGGGTAGGGCGGCCCTGCGAATTTGTGTTTGTCTAAGAGAGTCTTCAATGCAGCGTTGAGTTTGTCTTCGCCAATGTAATCTGACAGCGCATAGAGAACGAGAGAACCTTTCTGGTACCAGACGTAGGGTTCGTTTTGCACGAGGACGATGGGTGGCTCGCGGCGGACCTCGCCGGCGCGGCCACGGAGATAGCCATCGAGCTCGTGCTTGAGAAATTTACGCATGTTGTAGGTGCCGTATTTTTTCTCCATGACGCGGAGCGCGGAGTATTCAGCGAGGCTTTCGGACATCATGTTGGAGCCTTTGACTAAGCCTCCGATGAGTTGATGGCCCCACCATTGGTGCGCGAGTTCGTGAGCGGTGACGAAATAGCAGAAATCGATATCGTCGGGTTTTTCAACGCGGCCGATGAAACCAATGCCTTCGGAGAACGGGACGGTGTTGGGAAAAGATTGCGCGAAGCCGCGATAGCGGGGGAATTCCAAGATGCGGTATTGGGCAAATTGGAATGGACCGTAGTTGGTCTGGTAGTAATCAAGACCGGCTTTGGAGGCGGCGACGAAATCATCGACGTCGAAGGTGTGTTTGGGATCGTAATAGATCTCGATGTTGACGCCCTTGTATGGAACTCGTTTGACCTGGTAGCGAGCGGAGGTGTAGTTGAAGAAGAGGGCGATTTTGGTGGCGCCCATGGAGTATTCGAAGAAGTTGCGGCCGTTTTCTTTCCAGGATTTCTGGAGATAGCCCGGAGAGAGTGCGATTTGATCGCCGGATGTGCTGACGATGGCGTGATAAGTGACCCAATCGGCGTTGGGCGTGAAGAGATTAACGTTTTGGTAGTAGGGGTCGCCACGGTCGGCTAGTTCTTCGTAGGGCCCGAGATGTTCCTCTTTGCGGCGGACAGGGTTATCGATTTCGAGGCCGCGGTTGTAGCCGACGTTGGGGAAATAGCCCATATCGAAGAACATGCCGTTATAGGCCATTTCAGCGAGTTCACCGTTGTTGCGGAAGCCGCGGGTGGTGTGAGCGGCGTGAAACTTCATGAGGAGCTGTTCACCGGGCGCGAGGGGTTGAGTGAGGTGGTAGATGCGGTAGAAGAGCTTCGGGTCGTCGAGCTCGAGGGTGGAGGGACGATCGAAGGAGACAGCGGTGACGGTCTCACGATTGTTGGAGATGTGAATGTCTTCGATCGGCTGAGTGCTGCGGTTGACCAGGAGATAGGTGCCCATGGCATCGAAGGAACGGGTTTCGGGGTGCATGTTTACCTGGCAATCGACGGAGGCGACTTTGGGTTGATTGATGTTTTCGTATTTCTTGTATTTGGTTTCGTAGGCAGCTTGGAGGTGGCGACGATCTTTGTCCGACATGAGCGGATTGAGGACTTGGGTGTTGTAGACATACCAAGCGCCGGTTCCGACGACGCCAAGTGCGAGGAGGGCTGCTGCCGGACCGAGGACACGGAGGCTGCGGCGAGCGTTGATGGAGCGGGTGCGCGGGCCTGAATCGGTTCCGCGGCGTGAAAAGGCGAGGGCGATGACGACGAGGAGCGCCGACCAAAGAAGCCAATAGCTGGTGCTCCAGAAGAGGCCGGGGATGAAGTGCCCATAGCCGTTCATGTCGGAGTAAGTGTAGTCGGTGGCGGTGTCAAAGAGATAGAGGCGGTTGACGAAGCCGGCGGGGATGAGGAACGTAGGCAGGAGGAAGATACCGACGACGATGGCATGGCCGATGTATTTATTATTTACAAGGCTTTGGACGACGAGCGCAAACAGAACGAAGGCTAGTGTGATGGGCAGCGTGACGGCATAGAGTTCGATAAAGTACTGAGCGAGCTCGAAGCGGTAATAACCCGAGAAGATTTGGCTGAGGATGCCGCACAGCATGACGACGGTGAGGAGTGCAGCTTCGACAGCGCAAATGGTAATGGCTTTGCTGGCCCAATCGATCCATTCGGGAAAGGGAAGGGCGTCGTGGATTTGCGAGAAGTTGGTGTCGCGTTCGCGCCACATGAGTTCACCGGCGTACATGGCGCCGATGACGAGGAGGAATAGCATGGCGCTGCCCTCGACTACTTGCAACATGAGAGCAGTCACGGGCCATACATTCTGTTCTTGACCGTGACCGGCAAAGTGACCGCCGATGAGGGTATTAGCCATCATTAAGACCACGATGGCCCAGAAGACGAGTTCGCGAACGGTATTGCGGACACGGAGGCGGACCAGCGAGATGAGTTGACGTGCAACTGTGGAGGCGGAGAACGTTGTCTGTGCAACGGGCAAGGTGACTTGCGAGGCTGGACGCGAAAAGGTTTCGGGTTCTTCCGTTTGCTGTTTCTTGGAGCGGCGGCGAGTGAGAGCTTCGGCGCTGATGGGAAAGAAAACGTAGGTGACAATGAGCGAGACGATCCCCACACCCGACCAGATGAGGCGGTTGTAGAGGAACACACCGTGCCAGGGGAGCAGCAAGGTGTTCTGTTCGATGACGGTCCAGTAGCGAGTGACCGTATCAATGAAGACAACGCCGAGGGGATCGACCAGGGAAGGAATGAAGCGATCGAGGCTGCGCGTGCTGATGACGGACGCGATCAAGATGAGATAGAGGGCGAAGAAGGCAACACCTTGGAGATAGACGACGATCATTTTGCGGGTGAGCGCGGCCACCATGAAGAAGATGCTACCGAGGAAGAAGATTTGCAGAAAGGGGATATCGAAAAAGATGGCGAGGAAGGAGCCGAGCAAGGAGGGAGTGACAGGGAGGAGGCGAGAATGGTCAGCCCAGGGTGCGAGGGAGCCGAGGGTTTCGCCAAAGATGAGACCGGAGAAGATGAATACGCAGGTGACGACTGAGCCTGCCCAGCGACCGCCGAGATAGGCGATTTTGGAGATGGGTTTGGTGAAGATGAGTTGGTAGGTATCGTTTTGAAAATCGCGGAGGATGGCGGGGCCGAAGATACCGGCGAGGACGAGCATGCCGAACGCCGAAAGATTGAAATCTTGGCGGATGGTTGCGAGTGGGCCGTTGAGGAGAACGTGGCCTGGGCCGATGAAGCTGAAATCATCGAGCGTGATGCCCATAAAGCTCAAACCGAGGAAAATTGTGAAATAGACGTAAGTGGAGATGCTTTTGGCACGGAACTTGAGTTCGAAGAGGAAGAACGTGAGGAAAAGGCGCATGGTAGTGGTCTCTTACGCAGCCTGCTGTTGATGTTTGATGCTAGTGAAGTAAACGTCTTCGAGGTCGATGTCGGCGGGCGTGAAGCCTGAATTGAGAGGTTGTTCGGAGTAGACGCGGACCTGGTGGCGGCCGGCGGTGAGTTGAGTGGAGACAAGATCGAAGTTCTTTTCTATCTCGGAGACCTCTGTTTGGGAGGTGACGATTTTAGTCCAGATTCGGCCGCGGAGGAGAGCGAGACTTTCGGAGGGAGTGCCCTCGAGGAGAACTTTCCCGTTGCCGATGATGGCCATGCGGGGGCAGAGTTCTTTGACGTCGTCGACAATGTGGGTGGAGAGGATGACGACGGTGTCTTGGCCGATGGAGCTGAGGAGGTTGAGGAAGCGGTTGCGCTCAGTGGGATCGAGGCCGGCGGTTGGTTCATCGACGATGATGAGCTTGGGGTTAGCGAGAAGAGCCTGGGCGATGCCGAACCGCTGCTTCATGCCGCCGGAGTAGCCGGAGAGGGCTTTTTTGCGAACGTCCCAGAGGTTGGTTTGTTGGAGGAGGGCGTCGACGACTTCTTTGCGCTGGCTCGTGGAGTGAATGCCTTTCATGATGGCGAGATGGTGGAGTAGATCGAGGGCGGAGATTTTGGGATAGACGCCGAATTCTTGGGGGAGATAGCCGAGGATCTGACGGACGGCGTCTTTGTTTTCGAGGACGTTGAGATTGTCGAGCCAGATCTCACCGGAATCGGGTTCCTGGAGAGTGGCGATGGTGCGCATGAGGGTGCTTTTGCCGGCGCCGTTCGGGCC